>NZ_JAFCWK010000006.1:0-452952 GCF_049897525.1 Janthinobacterium sp. PSRC1-1 | reverse complement strand
TCGGTGCGCATCTATAACCAGGAACGGCCGCATACGGCCTTGCAATACAAAACGCCCGATGCGGTGCATCGGGCGTTTCTACAGCAGTAAATACTGTCAACCTATTTTAGGACTGGACACCCGACATTCCCCTTAATACAGATTAAACCAGACAAAAACCAGTAGCGATTACGCCAAATTGACGCCATGATGACGCCTCAACGAGAGGGATGCATGGCTTCATTCAGGAAACGGGTTGGCGGCTGGCGGGCAGAAATCGCCATCCTCGGCACACGGGAATCTACAACATTCAGCACCAAGGCCGAGGCTGCGGCCTGGGCGTCGGAACGCGAAACCGAAATCCGGCGCGGCGCCGACAGCGGCATCGTCGTCGGAAAAAGCTGCGGCGACGCATTCGACCGGTATCTGAAAGAAGTCTCCATCCACAAGCGCGGTGAGCGCGGGGAAAGGCTGCGCCTCAACGCCATCGGCGAAGTGCTCATCGGTGGCCAGAAAATCAAAGATATCAAACTGGCCAACGTGACACCTGAACTGCTCGGCGCCTGGCGCGATCAGCGCATGACTGGGGAAAGCAAGGTCAGTGGCGCCACCGTGAATCGCGAGCTGAACTTGCTGTCGCACGTCTTCAGCACTGCGCGCAGGGAGTAGAAATGGCTTGCGGCCAATCCGACCAGCGACGTGCGCCGTCCCAAAGCTGCGGCTTCCCGCGAGCGCATTCCTACCGAGGATGAAATCGAGCGCCTGTGCAATGCGCTTGGCTTCACCGAGGAACCGGTGGCGACGAAGAGCCAGGCGGTCGCGGTCGCCTACCTCTTCGCCATCGAGACAGCAATGCGGGCCGGGGAAATTTGCGGACTGATGCCTGCCTGGGTTGACGGCGCAGTCGCCCGCCTCCCCGCCTCGATCAATAAAAACGGCGTGCGGCGGGACGTACCGATATCGACGCGCGCGCTGGCACTACTTGCCCTGTTGCCGGATTCCGGCGAGGCGCCATTGTTCGGCATTTCGACAGCCTCGCTCGATGCCCTATTCCGCAAAGCGCGCGAACGATCCTGCATCGAGGGACTGACCTTCCACGACAGCCGGCATGCGGCCATCACGCGTTTGGCCAAAAAATTGAACGTGCTGGACCTGGCGCGCATGGTGGGCCACAGGGATTTGCGTATGCTTCCGGTCTACTACAACGAGAGCGCTGAGGATATGGCGGCCAAGCTCGGATAGGCACTGCAGTGATCAAGCAACAAAAAACCGCCCGAAGGCGGTTTTTTGTTGCTTGGCGAAAGCGGTGTAATGCGAATAACCAATGCACATGCGGATTTCAGACGTAAAACAACTATCATACCTACCAAACTACCTACTCGCGGACGTTTTGACATAACGGTTTGTTAGTCCTGAGTAGCAGTTACACAGGTAGGTACATGCAAGCCTGGGGTAAATCCCTGTTGAAATAGCAGACCTGACCGCAGTAACAGAGCAAAACAACATCTCATTTAGAAATTTTCTGATTCCGTTTGAACATCTGGTCCGCCTGTTTGAAATCGAGCATTTTTTGAGTGCGGCTTTTTTGAAGAGCGATCATACTCCGCACATCCTCGGTGCATGCCCGAACATCATTCAGAACAGCAGAAGTCGTCTCACGCACTATCTGTTGCTCCATCTCTTTGGCGGAAGTGAAAATTGCCTTGAGGCCGGAATGATGGTCATATTGGTCTGCCATGTATTTTTTATTCTCCCTGATGTACGAATCAGCAAAATCTACCGGGCCGCATTGCAGCGCGCGAGCTCTGTTACTCGCCTCGAATTGGATGTCAGCGCGTGCATCGCTGTCGCGCTTTAGCAACTGATACTTTTCCTTGTCTTGGATCGCCCTCAACCTTGCGTCTTTCTCAACTCGGGCAGCCATGGCCTTTTTATCCGCCTCTGCCTGCGCAGCATCTTTGGCTCGTACAGCTGCCATACTAAGCACCTTCTCTGACAAGTCCGACCCTGCAACGACCGATGCCATCTCAGTCCATTTGACACTGCCAAGTGAAGCAGAAAACGCTGTCGTACATACAGTGTATTTCACTTTTTTCCACTCGCTGGAGATGAAGTCGGGAGGGCAAATTACCGTTTGATACTTGTCAGGCACGATGACATGGTCGCCACGCGCCGTAACGAAATCTGGTTTGATCTGCATTTTCTCTGCATCTATTACGAACAACTCCTGGAGCTCATTGGTTCGCCGGAATTGTTTGGCACTCACTTCGCTGGTCCAGATACCATTCGAATTGGTCAATCGTGCGTAGTAATTCTGGCCGCTCATGCGCGGATCAGCAGTCATCAGCTGGAATTTACCTGCCACGACGTAATCTTGTTGGACTTCATTTTTATAGGCCGCATACTTGTCTGTAGTAGTACATCCGCCAAGGAGTCCAGCAACAATTACTCCGACCAGTAATCCTAGTCCAGATTGCAAAAAAATCATTTTTTATCCTTGTGTGATTGAATATTGCCAACATTCTGACAGTAATGCATTTAGAAATGAAGGGCAGCAAACCTATGAAATTAGAAGGCGCCGCTGTATTCAATAAAATTCAAGGATAAAGCCGACGAGGGACCGTACCCCCACGAAATTACATTACCGGGCATGAGGGCCGCCACACCATGGCACAACGCCCACAAAAAACCGCTCAAAGTGCGTCAAATCGCATACCGCCTCTTCGCCCCGCCGCACCAGTCCTCATGCGCCTTCGGCCATGGCGCAAATTTGAGTCAAAAGACCCCTATATAGCGGGCAGGTGTGGAAGGGAGGCAACTGCGCGCGCCGGGCCGAAATGGGACTTTTTCTTGCACCATCGGCAACTTCATTCGTCAGGACGTGAAAAAGCCGCCTCGTGGGCGGCTTGTGCAGTGGCTGGGGCGCTCGGGCACGGCTGGGCTGTCGGCGGCCCTGCCCTGCCGGCTATCGCGACGTGGCGGTCATCCTGGGCGGCCGGCGCGCGCCTTCGCCGCCTGTTCCTTCTGGTAATCGTCGCGGCAATCCACGCCACAGAACAGCAGGGCCGGGGCCAGCGCCTCGTCGCAGTAGTGGCAGCAGCCGTGCGCCACCAGGGCGGGCCGGCCGCGCACGGCTGCCAGGCCGCGCGCCACTTCGGCAAAGATGATCTTGTCGGTGTTGTCGATATGGTCGCTCATGCCGCCCCCTCCCCGCCCATGGCCAGGTCATACGGGGCAAACCTCACCACTTCCACACCGGCCCACTCGTTGATCGCTTCGAACTGCGCCTACAGCGGCACCAGCTCGTTGCGCGCAAAGACGCGCGCGGCAGGTACTTGCTGGGGATCAGCGTGGAAGCCAGCACGTTGGCCTTGAAGTGGATGGCGCTGCTGTGGTGCACGCCAGCATTGAAGGACTTGACCAGGCCCGCCAGGTTGACGGGCGACTCATACCAGTGGCCATTCTTCCAGCATTCGAAGCAATCGAGAATGTCGGCGTGCTCTAGCACTGGCGTCGGGTCGCCGAAGGAAAACGCCTCGATGCCGGCGGCGGCCGGCGCTGTGGCCGTGGTCGCCCTGCTGATTGACCTGGCTTTAGCGGGCATGCTCCACCCGCTCGACATTCCCGCGAAATACCTGACTATTTACCAGTAAGCCGGGCGCGGCCACACCGAGCCAAAGCACGCGTGCACCCGGTATCGCCGACATTTTTGCAACAACAGCCTTCGCTCCTCTCGCTTCGCCACGACTTCCTACTGATATAATACTTACAATCAAGTAACACCACGAAATGTGCGCCTCAAGGCTCCCGCAACCGTTTGTGTACCGCCAGCCCAGCCCATGCGCTCCCTTTTCGACCACGAGATCATCAAACAGCTGCACAGCGGTGGCCGCTCGCGGGTGTATCGCGCCAGGGCCGCCGATGGCACCGCGCTGATCGTCAAGAAGCCCAATCAGCAGTTCCCCTCCTTTCAGCAACTGGCGCAATTCAAGCGCGAGTATGCGATCGCGCGCCGCTGCCGTCATCCTGGCGTAGTGCATCCGCTGGCGCTGCAGTTGCACGGCGGGTGCTGGACGATGCTGCAGGAAGACAGCGGCGGCCTGGCGCTCGACCAGGTGTTGCGCACGCAGCTGGCGGCGCGCAGGACGCCGGCGCAGCCTGCGTTGGCGCTGGACGATTTTTTCGACATCGCGCTGCAACTGTGCGCGGCGCTGGAAGAGGTCCATCGTCATGGCGTGATCCACAAGGACATCAATCCCTCCAATCTGGTGTGGAACGCCGACCGGCGCCTGCTGCAGCTGACCGATTTCGGCATCGCCTGTGAACTGCCCTACGAAAGCCATGGCATCGTCAATCTCCAGGCCCTGGAAGGCACCTTGCGTTACATGGCGCCGGAACAGACGGGGCGCATGAATCGGCGGGTCGACTGGCGCGCCGATTTCTATGCGCTCGGCGCCACCTTCTACGAACTGCTGGCCGGCCAGGCGCCGTTCGAGGCGGGCGACGCGATGGAACTCGTGCATTGCCACATTGCCCGCAGTCCCGACTGGTCGCACCCGGCACTCGCCAACTTGCCGGGCCAGCTGCTGCCGATCATCCAGCGCCTGCTGGAAAAAAATGCCGATCAGCGCTATCAGAGCTTGCAAGGCCTGCGCAGCGACCTCGAAGCCTGCCGCGCGGACCAGCCGGCGCAGGCGCTCAAGCTGTCCGACCACAATGGCCGCTTCCTGGTGCCGCAGACGCTGCATGGGCGCGAGGATGCTATCGCCATGCTGCTGGCGGCGTTCGAACGCAGTGCCGCGGGCCGCTGCGAGATGCTGCTGCTGGCCGGCCATTCAGGCATCGGCAAGTCGGCGGTCGTCAACGAAGTGCAGAAACCGATCGTCGCCCGACGCGGCTGTTTCCTGTCCGGCAAGTTTGACCAGCTGCAGCGCGACGTCCCGTATGCCTCGCTGATCCAGGCATTCCAGGGGCTGGTGCGCCAGTTGCTGGGCCAGCCCGAAGCAACGCTGCGGCAGTGGTCCGCAAAACTGCACGGCGCCCTGGGCGATGGCATCGGCGTGCTGGTCGAACTGATTCCCCAACTGGCGTTGATCGTCGGCCCCACCGACGCGGTGCCCGCGTCGGCACCGGCACAGGCCCAGCTGCGCCTGGACCGCCTGTTCCCCCGCTTCGTCGAAGTCTTCGCCTGCCCCGGGCATCCGCTGGTGCTGTTCCTGGACGACCTGCAATGGGCCGATGCGGCCACCTTGCGGATGATCGAGCTGCTCATGCTCTCCTGCGACCAGTGCTGCCTGCTGTTCATCGGCGCGTACCGCGACAACGAAGTGAGCGCCGCGCACCCCCTCATCGCGCTGCGCGACAAGCTGCTCGCACGCGAGGTGCGCCTGTCCACGCTGTTTTTGCGCCCCCTGAACGAAGCGCAAGTTGCGCAAATGGTCGCGGCCACCGTGCGCGTGGCGGCGCCTGACTGCGCGCCACTGACCCGCATTTGCTACACCAGGACCGCCGGCAATCCCTTTTTCCTCAACCAGTTCCTCGCTTCGCTCAATGAGACGGGCCACCTGCGCTACCGCGCAGCCGACGATTGCTGGGACTGGGACCTGCCCGCGATACAACAGGTCAAATATACCGACAACGTGGTCGATGTGCTGCTGGAGAAAATCCACCGCCTGCCCACGGCAACGCAGCACCTGCTGCAACTGGCCGCCTCCAGCGGCAACCGCTTCACGCTCGACACGCTTGCGCTGGCAGTGGACCGCTCGCCCCGGCACACGCAGCAAGCCTTGTGGCCGGCGCTGCAGGCAGGACTGGTCCAGCCGCTCGACGAACGCTATAAATACGTCGATGGCGACACCCGCGCCGGCCACAGCGGCGTCCATTACCGCTTCCTGCACGACCGGGTGCAGCAGGCAGCCTACCTGGTCGCCGATGCCGCTACCCGCGCGGCCAACCATCTTCGCATCGGCCGCCTGCTGCTGCGGCATGCCACGCCGGAGCGTCAGGATAGTGCACTGTTCGAGATCGTCGAACAGCTCAACGCCGGCCGTGCGCTGCTCGACGATGCAGATGAGCGCGTGCAGCTGGCGGCGCTCAATCTGCAGGCCGGCGTCAAGGCACGACGCTCGGCCGCGTTCCAGGCCACGCTGGAGCACATGCGCATTGGTCTGGGCCTGCTGCCGGCAGAGGCGTGGAGCGTCCACGCCGACCTCTGGCTCGACCTGCAGCTGGGCGCGGCCGAAGCGGCGTACCTGTGCGGGCAGTTCGATGCCGCCGAGGCGATCTATCCGCTGGTGCGCGCCCGCACCTTGCACCCGCTGCTGCAGGTACGCTGCATTGCCATCCAGGCGCACCAGTATCAATTGCAGGGCCGCCTGCTCGACGCCATCGCCGTGCAGCGCGAAGGCCTGGCGCAGTTGAACATCGCCATTGCGCACGATGTCGCGCACATGAAGGCGCGCTTCAACGACATCCTCGCCGATATCGGGCGGCTGCCAGGCGCGCAGGCGCCCGACACCTTGCTGGCGGCCGGCGACATGTGCGCGCCGGACGCGGTGGCCGCGATGCAGATGATGCAAGGCCTGTGGATGGCCAGCTATTACGCCGGCCAGCAGGATCTCAGCGCGCTGATGGTGGTGTCGATGACGCGCCTGTCCATGCAACGGGGGAACAGCGATTTCAGCGCCGTCGCCTATGTCGGCTACGCGCTGATGCTGGTGCTGTACGACGGCGACGTGGCGCGCGGCTACGACTTCGGCGCGATGGCGATGACGCTGGCCAGGCGGCGTGCCAATCTGCAGACGCGCACACTCACGGGCCTGATGTTCGGCGCGCTGATCAGCCACTGGACGCAGCCCCTGCGCAGCTCCGACGCCCTGTACGAAGAAGCCTTTGGCTGGGCGCTGGAAATCGCCGATTTCGTGCAGGTCGGCGTGGTGGCGGCCGTGCGCGCCACCGAACGGATGATCCTCGGCGACTATCTGCCGCACCTGATGCACGACATCGAGCACGACCTGGCGCTGATGCGCGCCAACGGCCAGCAGGCGATGGCCGATTGCTGCGTCGCCGCGGCCATCCAGCCGATCAAATGCCTGATGGGCCGCCTGCCCCGGCACGACAGCTACGATGATGCGACGTTCAGCGAGGCGCGCTTCCTCGAACAGTATGGCGATTCGCAGCTGTACCGCGCCTACTATTTGCAAGGCAAGATCCGCAACGCCTACCTGTTCGACGGCGCCGATGCCGAGCTGCTGGCCGGCCAGCTCGGCATCGTCACCCAGATCATGCGCGGCCAGGCCAAGGTTGCCGAGTCGAGCTTCTACGCCGCGCTGATCCTGATCCGCGCCTTGCGTCGCACTCCTGCGCGCCCCGACGCGGGTGCCGTGCTGAGCGTGATCGATGCACTGCAGGCGAGCCTCACCGAGTGGGCCAGGCTAGGCTCGGACAATAGCGCTGCCAAACATCTGCTGGTGATGGCCGAGATGGCACGCTACCGGGACGATCTGCAACTGGCCACGCGCCATTACCGGCAGGCGATCGACGCCGCCGGCCTGGCAGGCTACGTCAACGTGCAAGCGCTGGGCAATGAGCTGTGCGGCGAATACTGGTCCGAGCAGGGCCACGCGCGCGTGGCCGGCGTCTTCATCCGGGACGCCATCGCGCACTACGGCCAGTGGGGCGCAGAGGGCAAGGTGACGCAACTGCGGGCGCGCCACGCTGCGCTGCTGTCACGGATGGATGGCCGCGCCACGCTGTCGCATGCGGGCACCCACACGCACGGCAGTTCCGCGCTCGACCTGGTGTCGCTGCTGAAGGCGGCACAGATCCTGTCGAACGAAGTCGGCCTGCGCAATGTGCTGACACGCCTCATTTCCATCGTGTGCGAAAACGCCGGTGCGCAGGTGGCGCGCCTGCTGCTGCTGTCCGAAGGCAGCTACCAGCTGGAGGCCAATATCGATGGCGACGGCATCACCGTCCTGCAAGCGCGGCGGCTCGACCTGAACGCCGCCAGCGACCCGCAGTTCCCGCTGTCGCTGCTGCGCTACGTGATCCGCACTGGCGCCGAGGTGATCGAAGACAGCATCACGGGCGTGTCGCGCTTTGCCGCCGACCTGTACGTGCAGTTGCGGCGGCCGCGTGCCGTCATGTGCCTGCCGATCCGGCACGGCGGCCAGATCGACGGCATCCTGTACTTCGAGAACCGGCTGGCAGAAGCCTCGTTTACGCAGGAGCGCGTCGCCTTCCTGCGCATGCTCGGTGTACAGGCGATGATTTCGATCTCCAGCGCCAGGCTGCATGACAGCCTGGAGCGGCGCGTTGCCGAACGCACGGAACAGCTGGAAGACGCCAACCGCAAGCTGGCAACCCTGTCCATCACCGACGGCCTGACGGGCCTTGCGAACCGGCGCCATTTCGACGACGTGCTGCGCGCCGAATGTGCGCGCGCCACGCGCGTCGGCCAGCCGCTGGCCGTCGTCATGCTCGATGTCGACTACTTCAAGCGCTTCAACGACCGTCACGGCCACCAGGCCGGCGATGCCTGCCTGATCCGGGTCGCGCAGGCGCTGGCGGCCGGCATGCGGCGCGCAGGCGACCTGACGGCGCGCTACGGCGGCGAAGAGTTTTCGATGGTGCTGCCGAACACGGGCGCAGACGAGGCGCGCCAGATCGGCGAAGCGCTGCGGCGCGCCATCGAAGAGCTGGCCATCCCCCATGCGAGTGCGGATGCGGCACAGGTGACGATCAGCGTCGGCATCGCGGTCCAGTCGCCACCGGGCGCCGCCGATCCCGACGCCCTGCTGCGCCTGGCCGACGCCGCGCTGTACCACGCCAAGGATGCGGGGCGCAACTGCGTGGTGCTGAGGATGCTGCCGTCCGGCTGATCCGCATTCACGCTACAGGGTGGCGCCTCAATCGCTGCCGTGGCTATTTTCGCGCGCCTGCTGCCTCGCTTTTTCGCTTGAAGCCAGGCCGTTGAAGAACAGATTGAGCAGCACGGCAACGATGGCGGCCAGCAGGATGCCGCTGTGCAGCAAGGGCGACAGGGCCTTGGGCATGTGCTGCGCATATTGCTCGGCCACCAGCGGCAGCATGCCAAAGCCGATAGCCAGGGCCACGATGAACAGGTTGTTGCGGTTGCTCTTGTAGTCGACGCCGGCCAGGATGCGGATGCCGGTGGCGGCCACCATGCCGAACATCACCAGCCCCGCCCCGCCCAGCACGAACGCCGGCACGGACTCGGCCGTTTGCGCGATCTTCGGAATCACGCCCATGACCAGCAGGATGATGCCGGCCGCTACGCAGACCCAGCGGCTGCGCACGCCCGTCACGCCCACCAGGCCCACGTTTTGCGAGAACGAAGTGTACGGGAAGGTATTGAAGATGCCGCCGATCAGGGTGCCCAGGCCATCGACGCGCAAGCCGCGGCTGATGTCGTCCTGCGTGATGCGCTTGTCCGTCATCTCTCCCAGCGCCAAAAACATGCCCAGGGACTCGATCATGACGACGATCATCACCAGGCTCATGGTGACGATGGCAACCACGTCGAAGGTCGGCATGCCGAACTGGAACGGCGTGACGATGGCAAAGGCCTTGGCGCCGGCCACCTTGGCAAAATCGGCCTTGCCCAAGGCAAACGACAGGGCCGTGCCGGCGATGATGCCGATCAATACCGCGATATTCGACAGGAAACCGCGGCCATACTTGGCCACCAGCAAGATGACGGCCAGCACGAAGAACGCGATGCCCATATTGTCCAGCGCGCCATAGCCGGGGTTGGCAATCAGCGGCACGGGGCCAAGCGGCGCAGGCAAGCCGGCCGCCGTGGCGGCAGCGGCCATCTTGAGGAAGGCGGGATCGGCAATTTGCGCCATGGCGGGCGGCCCGCCCATGGCCCAGTTCACGCCCACGCGCATCAGCGACACGCCGATCACGGCGATGATGCTGCCGGTGACCACGGGCGGAAACAGGGCCAGCAGGCGGCTGATGAAGGGCGCGATCAGCATGGAAACGACGCCGGCGCCGATCACGGCGCCAAAGATGCCGGTGATGCCCAGGGCCGGGTTGTTCGCCATGGCCAGCATGGGACTGACGGCGGCAAAGGTCACGCCCATCATCACGGGCAGGCGGATGCCGAAGTACTTGCCTATCCCCAGGGACTGAATCAGGGTCACCAGGCCGCAGCAGAACAGGTCGGCACTGATCAGTGCCGCCACCTGCTCGGGCGGCAGCTTGAGGGCGCGTCCGACGATCAGCGGCACGGCGATGGCCCCCGCATACATGACGAGCACATGTTGCAAGCCCAGGGTAAACAACTTGCCGGCTGGCAGGATTTCATCGACGGGCGATGGCGCGGCAGGCGTGCTGCCCGGAACGCTGCGGTGGATGGATTTCAAGCGGTGAGAGGCCATTTACGCTCCATTTCCTGGGTTACCGCGGCCCGGATGGGCGCAGGTGAAAGGGAAAAGCAAGAGAGAAACGGGACGACAGGAACACACTGACGGTGGATGAGGCATGCGAAGCTCCTTGGATGGGATGACCAAGGTATGCCATGCACGCTTCGTGCCAGGTAAAATTGTATACAGTTTGTGGCGACAAACCAGCATGACGGCGCATGGCGCCCTGCCCCTTCGCACCGATTTCAGGCGCGCCGCCATGAGCATGCACTAAAAGGGGACGCCAGCGCCGTCAGCGTCGCGTCCGCACCTCCTTGACGGCAGCGGCCGCATCGGCCGCCAGTTCCCCGATATCCTTGTCGCGGCGCCGGTCGAACCAGCGCACGCTGGCACTCACCAGCCACCACGCCGGCAAACCGACGAGCACCATCAGCGGTGCGGCAATGAACAGGAAGCCCGTGGCCGGATCACAGCCATACAGCGCCGCCACCGTTTGCGCGCTGTCAAACAGGCCGGGCCACCACGCCAGCACCGCCGACACCAGCACGGGACCGGCAAACGTGGCAATGATGATGCTGGAGCAAATACGGATGAGCGCCTCCTTGCAGTTGCGTGGCCACATGACCATGAAGCTGAGCAAGGTGGCAAAGAAGGCGGCCAGCAAAGGGACGCCCAGCAGCTTGATCCAGGCAGCCCCTGCGGCGGTGATATCGATATGCATGATGTGCTTTCAGTTGCGGCAAAAAAAGCTGCGCTTGGCAGCTTGCTTGCTGTCATTCATTTGAGAAGGCGGCTTGCTGCCCTACCCTTGCGCCGGGCCAAACAAGGCCGCCACCAGCGGATCGCGGCGCGCCGCACCGCGTGGCCAGCACGCCGTGCGGCGCACCTGCGGCGGCAATTCGGCCCAGCCGTCGACCTCCTCGTCCGGTTCGCCCAGCGCGTACAGGGCGGGTCGCTGGCGCCCCGGTTCCGTGCAATGGCGCTGCGCCAGGTGAATCTGTCCCATGCTGCACATATGGCGCAAATAGCGGCTCATGGTGCCCGCATCGAGTCCCAGCAAGGCGGACAATTGCGCCGCGCTGGCCTGGCCCTGCTCGCGTATGTATTGCACGATGCGGGCGATATGCAGCTGCGACTTCTTGCTGCGTCCCTGTAACTGGCGCCCCTGGCGCGGCGCCAACCTGCTTTCCACCAACCGACTGCTGTTCAACATCTGCCTGACCTCCCGTGGTGTCGCCCATCGGCAGACGCTGTAGTGCGTTTGCGACAGGCAACGAGTGGACTTTATCAATCGCTAATGTTAAAGTCAAGCATTTGGTAATTTATCAAACGGTAAATTTCGGGTTTAATGTGGAGATGAATATGTATCAATACAGACGCGACCGCCTGCTGGCCCTGATCCGCGAGCACTACGACAACACGCGCAAGAAAATTTCCGACGTCAGCGGCTGGAGCGAGGCGCGCATCTCGCAAATCCTCTCGCCCACCTACCGCGAGGGACGCGCCTTCAGCGAAAAAATCGCGCGCAAGCTGGAAGCGGACCTGCAATTGGGCAGCATGTACTTCGACCAGGGTGCCGCGCCCGACCAGGCGGAACTGGCGGCGCGCGCCTTGGGCGCGCCAGGTGAGGTACAGCCGGTGGTGGTGCTCGATGGCGAAGATGCGCGCTTCTACCCGATCCGCAAGGTGAAACTGCGCCTGTCGGCCGGCATCACGGGCTTTGCCATCGAACCGGAAACGCACGATGGCAGCACCATCAGCGTGCCGCGCAGCTGGGTCGAGCGCAATGGCTACCACCCTGAAAAACTGGTGGCCATCAAGGTCAAGGGCGAGAGCATGGAGCCGGCCCTGTACGAGGACGACGTGGTGATCATCAATACGGCCGACAAGCGGCCGGCCGACGGCATTGTATTTGCCATCAATTACGAAGGCGAACCGGTGGTCAAGCGCATGGCGCGCGATATCGGCGAATGGTGGTTGACCTCGGACAACCCGGATCAGCGCAAATACCACCGCAAACTCTGCCGTGGCAATGAATGCCTGATCGTCGGCAGGGTCGTGCGCAAGGAAAGCGACCGGATTTGAGAATGGAGTTTATCAATCGATAAACCCCATTCTCGTCATGGCGCTTACGCCAGTGCTGCCTGGATCTGCTGCAGCGATGCCGGATCGTCCATCGACGTCAGGTCGCCCGGGCTGCGCCCTTCGCAGATGGCCTGGATCGAGCGGCGCAGCAGCTTGCCCGAACGCGTCTTCGGCAACTGCGACACGAACAGCACGCGCGCGGGCCGCGCCACGGCGCCCAGCTGGCGGTCGACCACAGCCATCACTTCGCGTTCCAGCGCCGCTTTCGCTTCAATGCTGTCGACACCCTGCGGGTTTTTCAGGATCACAAAAGCCATCGCCACCTGGCCTTTGAGTTTGTCTTCCACGCCCACCACGGCCACTTCCGACACGTTCGGATGGCTGGTGATGCTTTCCTCGATTTCGCGCGTGCCCAGGCGGTGGCCGGCCACGTTGATCACGTCATCGGTGCGGCCCAGGATGAAGTAATAGCCGTCCGCGTCGCGCACGCCCCAGTCGAAGGTGGAATACACTTGCCGGCCGCTGAAGGTGGACCAGTAGGTGTCGACGAAGCGCTCGTCGTCGCCGTACACCGTCTGCATGCAGCCCGGCGGCAGCGGGCCTTCCAGCACCAGCACGCCCTTCTCGTTGGCGCCGCACTCCTCGCCCGTCGCTTCGTTGAGCAGCTTGACCTGGTAGCCGTACATGGCCATGCCCGGGCTGCCCAGGCGCGTCGGCGTATCGGCCACGCCTTTTGCCACCGAGAGGATCGGCCAGCCCGTCTCCGTCTGCCAGTAGTTGTCGATGATGTCCACTTTGAGCTCGTCGGCGATCCATTGCGAGGTGGTTTCATCGAGCGGCTCGCCCGCCAGGTACAGCGCCTTCAGGGAAGACAGGTCGTACTTGCGCATCAGTTCCACCGGATGCTTGCGCAGCACGCGGATGGCCGTCGGCGCCGAGAACATGCGCGTGACCTTGTATTTTTCGACGATGCTCCACCAGATGCCCGCATCGGGGCAGATCGGCAAACCCTCGTACAGGATGGTGGCCATGCCGGCGATCAGCGGGCCATACACGATGTAGGAATGGCCCACCACCCAGCCGATATCCGAGGTGGCAAAGAAGGTTTCGCCGGGCTTGGCGCAGAAGTTATACCGCATCGACGACGCCAGCGCCACCGCATAGCCGCCCACGTCGCGCTGCACGCCCTTCGGTTTGCCCGTCGTGCCCGAGGTGTACAGCACGTACGACGGCTCGTTCGATTCGAGCCAGGTGACGGGCACCTGCGCGTCCAGGTGTTGCTCGCGCAGGGTCGCGTAATCGACGTCGCGGCCCGGCGTCAGTTGCATCGCCACCAGGTGGCGGTCGACCAGCAGCACCTGCTGCGGCTTGTGCGCGGCGATGCGGATGGCTTCGTCGAGCAGCGGCTTGTAGGCGATCGCCTTGCCATTGCGCGAACCGGCATCGGCGGAGAACACCAGTTTGGGCTGCGCATCGTCGATGCGGCTGGCCAGGCTGTTGGCGGCAAAACCGCCGAACACCACGGAATGCACGGCGCCGATGCGGGCGCACGCCAGCATGGCGAAGGCCGCCTCGGCGATCATCGGCATGTAGATCAGGACGCGGTCGCCCTTGACCACGCCCAGCGACTGCAGGATGGCGGCGCAGCGTTCCACTTCGCGCTGCAGCTCGCGAAAGCTGTAAGTGCGCTCGGTATTCGTTTCGGTGGAAATGGCGATCAGCGCGGCGGCATCGCCCTGGCTGTCCACCCAGCGGTCGACGGCGTTGTGGCACAAATTGGTGGTGCCGCCGACGAACCATTTGGCGAACGGCGGGCGGGAATAATCAAGCACTTGCGAAAACGGCGTATGCCAATCGATCTTTTCCGCTTCCTCGCGCCAAAAAGCATCAGGCGTGTCGATCGAGCGTTGATAAAATGCTGCGAAATTCATGTCTCCTCCGGTAGGCGTGCAATCTGTGTCGGGCCTGGGCCAACGGGCCTGGCCGCCGCATTATGTGTACGATCTGTGTAGCATCTGCCTGCGTATTTCTGCCTAAAACGCGTCGCCGGGAATGCGTACAGCCCCTTCCATCAGCACGCGTGCGCTGCGGCTCATGATGGCTTTGGTGACGCTCCATGCGCCATCGACCAGCGCCGCTTCCGCACCCACCATCAGGGTGCCGGACGGGTGGCCGAAACGCACGCTGGTTTTTTCGCCGCCGCCCGCCGCCAGGTTCACCAGGGTGCCGGGAATGGCCGCCGCCGTGCCGATGGCGACAGCGGCCGTGCCCATCATGGCGTGGTGCAGCTTGCCCATCGACATGGCGCGCACCAGCAGGTCGATCTCGCCCGCTGCCACCTGCTTGCCGCTGGACGAGACATAGCTGGCCGGTTTGGCGACGAACGCCACTTTCGGCGTGTGCTGGCGCTTCGCCGCCTCATCCAGGTGGGAAATCAAACCCATGCGCAAGGCGCCATGCGCGCGGATGGTCTCGAAACGGGCCAGCGCGGCCGGATCGCCATTGATGGCGTCCTGCAGTTCCGTGCCCGTGTAGCCGATGGCCTGCGCATCGACAAAAATCGTCGGGATGCCGGCGTTGATCATCGTGACTTTCAAGACACCGATGCCGGGCACGTCGAGGTCGTCGACCAGATTCCCGGTCGGGAACATCGCACCACCGCCGCCCTCTTCCTCCGCGGCCGGATCGAGGAATTCCAGCTTCACTTCGGCGGCCGGGAAGGTCACGCCATCGAGCTCGAAGTCGCCCGTTTCCTGCACTTCGCCATGCGTCACGGGGACGTGGGCGATGATGGTCTTGCCGATATTGGCTTGCCAGATGCGCACCGTGGCGACACCATTTTCGGGCACGCGCGCGGCGTCCACCAGGCCGCTGGCAATGGCGAACGAGCCGACTGCCGCCGACAGGTTGCCGCAGTTGCCGCTCCAGTCGACAAACGGCTTGTCGATGGAAACCTGGCCGAACAGGTAATCGACGTCGTGCTCAGGCTTGCTGCTTTTTGCCAGGATCACCGTCTTGCTGGTGCTCGAGGTGGCGCCGCCCATGCCGTCGATCTGCTTGCCGTACGGGTCGGGGCTGCCGATCACGCGCAGCAGCAGCGCATCGCGCGCCGCGCCGGGCACTTGCGCGCTGGCGGGCAAATCCTGCAGGCGGAAAAACACGCCCTTGCTGGTGCCGCCACGCATGTAGGTGGCGGGGATCTTGATTTGGGGGGTATGGGTCATTAGAGTTCCTGCGTTGAATGGCTGATTAAACCCAGAGGCAAAGAGCTGGGGTCAGACCCGGCGGGTCTGACCCCTGATTTACGTTGCATCAATCGTGAACTACGCGGCCTTGGACGACTCGAGGAAATCCTGCGCGAATCGCTGAAGCACGCCGCCCGCCTCGTAGATCGACACCTCTTCCGCCGTATCGAGGCGGCAGGTGACGGGCACTTCGAGCGTTTCGCCGTTCTTGCGGTGGACGAGCAGGGTCAACGTGGAGCGCGGCGTGCGCTCGCCGACGACGTCGTAGGTTTCGCTGCCATCGAGGCCCAGGGTCTTGCGGTTCACGCCTGGCAAAAACTCCAGCGGCAGCACGCCCATGCCCACCAGGTTGGTGCGGTGGATACGTTCAAAACCTTCGGCCACGATGGCTTCCACGCCAGCCAGGCGCACGCCCTTGGCGGCCCAGTCGCGCGAGGAACCCTGGCCATAGTCGGCGCCGGCGATGATGATCAATGGCTGCTTGCGCTCCATGTACACCTCGATGGCTTCCCACATGCGCGAAATCGTGCCTTCCGGCTCGATGCGCGTGAGCGAACCGGCTTTGACTTTGCCATCTTCGATGACCATCTCGTTCTTCAGGGTCGGATTGGCAAACGTGGCGCGCTGCGCCGTCAGATGGTCGCCCCGGTGCGTAGCGTAGGAATTGAAGTCTTCCTCGGGCAAACCCATCTTCGCCAGATACTCGCCAGCCGCGCTATCGAGCATGATGGCGTTCGATGGCGACAAATGGTCGGTGGTGATGTTGTCGCCCAACACAGCCAGCGGACGCATGCCTTTCAATGGGCGTGCGCCAGCCAGCGCGCCTTCCCAGTATGGCGGACGGCGGATGTACGTCGTCTGCGGACGCCAGTCGTACAAGGGGCTGACCTTGATGCCGTCATCCACTTGCGCGGCAAACATGGGGATGTACACCTTGCGGAACTGCTCCGGCTTGACGCTGGAAGCGACGATAGCGTCGATTTCCTCGTCGGATGGCCAGATATCCTTCAATAAAATCGGCTTGCCGTCCGGGGCGATGCCCAGCACGTCCTTCTCGATATCGAAGCGGATGGTGCCGGCAATCGCATAGGCCACCACCAGCGGCGGCGAGGCGAGGAAAGCCTGTTTCGCGTACGGGTGGATGCGGCCGTCGAAATTGCGGTTACCCGACAAAACGGCGGTGGCGTACAGGTCACGCGATACCACTTCTTCCTGGATGACGGGATCGAGCGCGCCCGACATGCCGTTGCACGAGGTGCAGGCAAACGCCACCACGCCGAAGCCCAATTGCTCCAGCTCGGACATCAGGCCCGCTTCCTGCAGATACAGTTCCACGGTTTTCGAGCCGGGCGCCAGCGACGATTTGACCCACGGCTTGCGCGTCAAACCAAGGCGGTTCGCATTGCGCGCGATCAGGCCGGCGGCGATCATGTTGCGCGGGTTGTTCGTGTTGGTGCAGCTGGTAATGGCCGCGATGATGACGGCGCCGTCCGGCATCTTGCCCGGCTCGTTTTCCACCACGCCGGAGATCCCCCGCGCGGCCAGTTCCGAGGTCGGCACGCGGTTGTGCGGATTCGACGGCCCGGCGATATTGCGCACCACCGACGACAGGTCAAAAGTCAGCACGCGCTCATACTGCGCGTCGGCCAGGCTGTCGGCCCACAGGCCAGTCTCTTTGGCGTACAACTCCACCAGCTTCACCAGTTCGTCGTCGCGGCCCGTCAGTTTCAGATACTTGATGGTTTGCGCATCGATGTAGAACATCGCGGCCGTGGCGCCGAATTCCGGCGCCATGTTGGAGATCGTGGCACGGTCGCCCAGGGTCAGGTGCGAAGCGCCTTCGCCGAAAAATTCCAGGTAGGACGAGACGACCTTCTGCTTGCGCAAAAATTCCGTCAGCGCCAGCACGGTATCGGTGGCCGTGATGCCCGGCTGCGGTTTGCCCGTCAGCTTGACGCCGATGATGTCGGGCAAACGCATCCACGAAGCGCGGCCCAGCATCACGCTTTCCGCTTCCAGGCCGCCGACGCCGATGGCGATCACGCCCAGCGCGTCGACCATGGGCGTGTGCGAATCCGTGCCGACCAAAGTGTCGGGATAGGCGACGCCATTTTGCACCTGGATCACGGGCGACATGCGCTCCAGATTGATCTGGTGCAGGATGCCGTTGCCTGGCGGGATCACGTCGACATTTTTAAAGGCTTTCTTTGTCCAGTCGATGAAGTCGAAACGGTCTTCGTTGCGGCGGTCTTCGATGGCGCGGTTCTTGGCGAAGGCGTCGGGGTCAAAACCACCGCATTCGACGGCCAGCGAATGGTCGACCACCAGCTGCGTCGGCACGACGGGATTGACCAGGGCCGGGTCGCCGCCCTGGGCCGCGATGGCGTCGCGCAGGCCGGCCAGGTCGACCAGGGCCGTCTGGCCCAGGATGTCATGGCAGACGACGCGGGCCGGGAACCAGGGAAAGTCCAGGTCGCGGCGGCGTTCGATGAACTGGCTCAGCGACGCGTTCAGGGTGGCAGGGTCGCAGCGGCGCACAAGGTTTTCGGCCAGCACGCGCGAGGTATACGGCAAGGTGGCGTAGGCGCCTGGGGCGATCGCATCGACGGCGGCGCGCGTGTCGAAGTAGTCTAGCTGGGTGCCCGGCAAGGGCTTGCGATGCAGGGTATTCATATTGGCACTCATTATTTGCGGTCCTTGATCGGCACGAATTCCAGGTCTTCCGGGCCCACGTAATTGGCGCTCGGGCGGATGATCTTGTTGTCGATGCGCTGTTCGATGATGTGGGCGGCCCAGCCCGAGGTGCGCGAAATGACGAACAGCGGCGTAAACATCGCCGTCGGCACGCCCATCATGTGGTACGACACGGCCGAGAACCAGTCCAGGTTCGGGAACATGTTCTTGATTTCCCACATGACCGATTCCAGGCGCTCGGCGATGTCGAACATCTTGGTGGAACCGGCTTCCTGCGACAGCGAACGCGCCACTTCCTTGATGACTTTATTGCGCGGGTCGGAAATCGTGTAGACGGGGTGGCCGAAGCCGATCACCACTTCCTTGTTGGCGACGCGCTCGCGGATATCGGCTTCCGCTTCGTCGGCGTTGTCGTAGCGTTTTTGAATGTCCAGCGCCACTTCGTTCGCGCCGCCGTGTTTCGGGCCGCGCAGCGCGCCGATGGCGCCCGTGATGGCTGAGTGGATGTCCGAACCCGTACCGGCGATGACGCGGCTGGTGAAGGTCGAGGCGTTGAATTCGTGTTCCGCGTACAGGATCAAGGACGTGTGCATGGCTTTTTCCCACGATGCCGACGGTTTTTCGCCGTGCAGCAGGTGCAGGAAGTGGCCGCCGATCGAGTCGTCGTCCGTTTCCACTTCGATGCGCTTGCCGTTATGGCTGTAGTGGTACCAGTACAGCAGCATGGAGCCGAATGACGCCATCAGGCGGTCGGCGATGTCGCGCGCGCCAGGCGCGTTATGGTCGTCTTTTTCCGGCAGGGTGCAGCCCAGCACGGATACGCCCGTGCGCATCACGTCCATCGGGTGGGCGGCGGCCGGCAGCGCTTCCAGGGCCGACTTGACAGCCGACGGCAAGCCGCGCAGGGATTTCAGCTTGGCTTTGTAGCCTTTCAATTCGGCGGCGGTCGGCAGCTTGCCATGCACCAGCAGGTAGGCGATTTCCTCGAACTCGCAGCTGTCGGCCACGTCCAGGATGTCATAGCCGCGGTAGTGCAAATCGTTGCCGGTCTTGCCGACCGAGCACAGCGCCGTGTTGCCGGCAGTAACGCCGGACAGGGCGACGGATTTTTTAGGCTTGAAAGTAGCGACTTGCGGTGCGGTCATAGTGTTCTCCAGAAGATGATTGTCAGTCCAGTGCGGCGGGCCTGGGCCTCCCAAGGCCCGCTCTTGTATAGGTGCTTACTTCTTTTGCGCGGCGAACAGCGCGTCGAGCTTTTGCTCGAAGTCGTGATAATTGATCGATTCATACAGCTCCATGCGCGTCTGCATGGTGTCGACGACGTTCTTTTGCGTGCCGTCGCGGCGCAGGGCGCGGTAGACGTTGTCGGCCGCCTTGTTCATGGCGCGGAAAGCCGACAGCGGATACAGGGCCAGGCCCACGTGGGCGCTGCGCAATTCGTCCAGCGTGAACAGCGGCGTGGAACCGAATTCCGTGATGTTGGCCAGGATGGGCACGTTGACGGCCTTGGCGAACGTGGCATACATCTCCAGGTCGGTGATGGCTTCCGGGAAGATCATGTCGGCGCCCGCCTCGACGCAGGCGACGGCGCGTTCCAGTGCCGCTTCCAGGCCATCGACGGCCAGCGCATCGGTGCGCGCCATGATGACGAAGTTCGGGTCCGTGCGCGCATCGACGGCCGCCTTGATGCGGTCGACCATTTCTTCCTTGCTGACGATTTCCTTGCCCGGACGGTGGCCGCAGCGCTTGGCGCCCACCTGGTCTTCGATATGCAGGCCGGCTGCGCCGAACTTGATCATCGATTTGACGGTGCGCGCCACGTTGAAGGCGGACGAACCGAAACCCGTGTCGGCATCGACCAGCAGCGGCAGGTCGCACACGTCGGTGATGCGGCGGATATCGGTCAGCACGTCGTCCAGGCTGGAAATGCCCAGGTCGGGCAAGCCCAGCGAGCCGGCCGCGACACCGCCGCCGGACAAATAAATGGCTTTATAACCGGCGCGCTTGGCCAGCAAGGCGTGGTTGGCATTGATGGCGCCGACGACTTGCAACGGGGATTCTTCCTGGACGGCCTTGCGGAATGCGGCACCTGCGGAGTATTGAGTCATGTGTTCACCTTATGGGTTTCGGATGGTCCCGAATGTTTCACGGAGTGGCTATGAGCATCAGTATTGCAAATGCCGTGCCAGGGCCGCGCGTCCACCCGGAAAGGACGCCGGTACCCAGTGACATACGGGCGAAACAGCCATGTATCGGCGTGGCGTGCCGTGCCACGCAAGGGAACAGCGCTGTCACGATTGAGGTCAATGATGTTTCAAATATGTTTCAATCATTCCATTTGAAACATTGAAACATGAAACGGGCCAGACTGCCACCAGGCGGGACGCCGGGCGCGCACATAAAAAAACAGCCGGCGGGCGCCGGCTGCAGGTTTGCTGGAAATGCAGGAGCTAAGCCAGCCGCACCAGCGGGTTGGCGATGATGTTGTCGATCTGGCGCACGGCTTCTTCGCAGGCGGCGGCAATGGCGCCGTCCTCGTCGTCGCGCACGAACTGCATGGTCGAGCCTTCGAATACTTCCAGGCCTTCCGCGGTGGCGCGTTCGATGTCGCAGCTGGCCGACCATTTGCCATCGGTGGTGGGCACGGCCAGGGGAACGATTTCCCAGCCTTTATAGTGAATTTTAGAACTGTTTTCCATGGGGTGCCTCCTTGTGACTGACTCGATGGTGGAAATCGTAGCATGAAGCGCGACCGCTAGCGACGTGTTTCAGGCGCCGGCGCACGGTCAGGCGCACTTTCAGGCTAAACGATTTACGCTGGCTCAAGGACGCAGCAGATTATCCACTTCCGTCCTGGCCACTTCTATCCCGGCAGTGCAAGCCGTCTCGGGCGCCGCATAGCCGCCCAGGGTACGGCTGCGCGTAATCGCTTGCGCCGCGCTCTCGCCCTCGCGCTGCAGGTGGTAGGTAAAATCCCATAAATCGTCGTTGTCCTTTTGCGGGGTCACCGAAATCGTAAAACCGCGGTATTGTTCACTGCGTGCAGTAATATCGTTCATGAATTCCTCCTTGTAAGAATGAGGTTACCACGCTGCAAGCGCCAGGGTGCGCACGACTGCCGCGCACTCCTTATCTGTTTTTCGCATGCCAAAGGTCAATTCTCAGCATTTTTTTAGCGCACTCTGGCGATATAATGCCCTTCCCTGTCCGTACTCTGCCGCCGCGATGACCCCACAAATCCAAGCTTTCTTCGATCCCGCCACCGCCACCGTCACGTATGTTGTGTACGAGGCCGATGGCCAGGACTGCGCCATCATCGATTCCGTGCTCGACTACGACCCGAAAGCGGGCCGCACCTCGACCGCCTCGGCTGACAAGGTGATCGCCTTCGTGCGCGAACACGGCTTGCAGTGCCGCTGGCTGCTGGAAACCCACGCGCATGCCGATCACCTGTCCGCCGCGCCCTACCTGCAACAGCAGCTGGGCGGCGACGTGGCCATCGGCGCCGCCATCCAGACGGTGCAGCAGGCGTTCGCCGCCGTCTACCACCAGGATGGCGCCAGGGCCGACGGCTCGCAGTTCGACCAGCTGTTCGCGCCCGACCAGGTGTTTCATATCGGTAAATTGGAAGTGCGCGCCCTGCACGTGCCCGGCCACACGCCGGCCGACCTGGCTTACCAGATCGGCGACGCCGTCTTCGTCGGCGACACCCTGTTCATGCCGGACGTGGGTTCGGCACGCTGCGACTTTCCAGGCGGCTCCGCCTCCCTGCTGTACCGCTCCGTGCAGCGCCTGCTGGCGCTGCCGCCGCAAACGCGGCTGTTCATGTGCCACGACTATCCACCGAACGGCCGCGCGCCGCGCTGGGAAGTGACGGTGGCCGAACAGCGCGCCGGCAACATCCACTTGCGCGACGGTATCACGGAAGCACAATTCGTGGCCATGCGCACGGGCCGCGACGCCACGCTGGACATGCCAACCCTGATCCTGCCCGCCATCCAGGTCAACATCAACGCGGGCAAGCTGCCCGAGCCGGAAGACAACGGCGTGCGCTACCTCAAAATACCGCTGAACGCGATCTGATTGGCTCGGGCACTCCCCGCCCGCAGCTCTTCCTTTCTTGACACCACGCAAGTTCCACCTCAGGCAATCCGCATACAGTGCAGATTGCCTGGGCTTGCTTGGGCGCAGCTATTTTTCCTTCCCCATCCTGGATGGAGCGCCCACATGTCGCCCGACCCTACGCTCGATACCAATTGCATCCTGCTCGCCGAAGCCGAAGGCACGACCTTGTTCAGCCATGCGCTGCCCATGCTCGCCGCGTTCTCCCTATTTGCGCTATTGACGGCCTGCGCCGTGCAACCTGCGCAGAAAGAAGACGATCTCCCAACACTCACTGCCCACGCTCCCTTCCGGGCACAAGTGGTGGGCCTGCAGTGGCTCAATCCGCTGCAACGGCTCGACTATCCGACCGAGTGGCAACTGCTATGGACGTTGGGATTGGCCAAGCCCAACGAAAATGACGATATGGTCAGGACGGATCCCAGGGGTTTCAGCACCTTGCAGGCCGTCGCCCCCATTGCCCACGATCTCGATGGCACGGAAACGTTCAAGGGCTATCACTATAAATATGTGCGAAAATTAACCAGCCTATTTCATGACATTTACTACTCCAGCCCCACCTACTTTTATCGGGTATATCCCAAGGATCAAAAACAGAACTGGCGCGAACTGGCAGGCATCCGCGTCGAATATGCCCTGCCTGCTGGCAAGTTGGACCCAGAAGAGGCAAGAAACACTACGCGCGAACGCATCATCGATACCTTCAGCATCGGCAATGTCAATTTCCCCACCCTCTGGACCCGCGCCACGCCGCCCGACGTGCGCATCACCCTGGGTGGCAACAATGCGGGCTTCGTCTCCCTGCAAGCCGCGCTGGCCTACCTGGAAGCGCATCCGCAGCAAACCGCATGGGTCATGAACTGGGATGCGCCGAGCCGGCCGAAAACCATGCAGATCAATGAAAACCTCGTGCTGCTGGTGCTGGCCGGCCCCGATTACAAGACGGAGCGGGCGGCGCTGGCGTGGATAGGCTATCCGGCCACGAAAAACGTGGCGGACTTTGAACTGGCCAAGGACCAGCCGCCGCGCGCCGTGCAGGCCTGGCAGGCGCTATTTGCCGAGGCGGCGCGCCAGGGCGGCAAGACGGAAGAAGACATCGGCTACGTCATCCACGACGCCAGCCAGAGCCTGCCCAGCTCCTCCGACCGGCTGGGCCAGCTGGCGCACGCGCTGACCCTGGAAGTGCCGGGCTTCGACTTCCTGCCGCAGACCTTCAATACGCCGGCCCTGCTGGGCGAAATGGGCGCCGGCACGGCGCTGACCAATGTCGCCCTCGCCATCGCCCATGCGAACCACGTCGGCAAGAGCGTGCTGGTGGCAGGCACCAGCGATCCTGCCAGCGTCACGGGTGTGCTGGTGTCGCCGCCGGCCACGGTGCGGCCCATAGCCCACGACAGGCCGTGGTTCCGCGCGCGCGGCGAAAACCATGCGTATTTGCCGTGGTGGGGCATCCGCCACGATGCGGCGGACGCTATGCAGGGCTACTCAGATTAGATTAAAGTCCGAAGGCACCGCTGCTCACATGGCGTCAAACGCAATAACACAATGCAAATGATGCGTCTTCCGCCACGCCAGATCCCTCAGTACCATGTGGTGACCCTATTCGAGGATCCACCACGCCATGCACTCACCGTCAAAACCCGTACCGCCCGAGCAGCAGACCACCGAGGCCGGTAGCGTCACCACACCCGTACGCGGCGCGCTTGCCAGCCTGTCCCTGGCGATGCTGCTGCCGGCGCTGGGCACCAGCATCGCCAACGTGGGCTTGCCCGACATGGCCAGGGCGCTGCAGGCACCGTTCCAGGATGTGCAATGGATCGTGCTGGCGTATCTGCTGGCCATCACCGCCCTGATCGTCAGCGTGGGGCGGCTCGGCGACATGCTCGGCCGGCGCCGCCTGCTGCTGGCAGGCATCGCGCTGTTTGCCATAGCCTCCATCCTGTGCGCGCTGGCGCCCACCTTGTGGCTGCTGGTTGCCGCGCGTGCCCTGCAGGGCCTGGGCGCTTCCGTCATGATGGCGCTGACCATGGCCTTTGTCGGCAGCACCGTGCCCAAGGCCAGGACGGGCAGCGCCATGGGCCTGCTCGGCACCATGTCGGCGGTCGGCACCACGCTCGGCCCCGCGCTGGGCGGCCTGCTGATCGCGCACTTCGGCTGGCAAGCCATTTTCCTCGTCAACGTGCCGCTGTCCGGCGTGGCGCTGCTGCTGGCCTGGCGCTACCTGCCGGCGGACCGGCGCGGCGCGCACGCCAAACGTCCCGTGTTCGACCACCGCGGCACCGTGCTGCTGGCGCTGACCCTGGGCGCCTATGCGCTGGCCATGACCCTGGGCCGCGGCCAGTTCGGCGCGCGCAACGCGGCGCTGCTGCTGGCCGCCTGCGTCGGCGCCATCGTGTTCGTCCGGGTCGAACTGAAGGCGCCGGCGCCGCTGATACGCCTGGCCATGCTGCGCGCGCCCTTGCTCAGCGCCTGCCTGGCGACCAGCATGCTGGTCTCGACGGTCATGATGTCCACCCTGGTGGTCGGCCCCTTCTACCTGGCGCGCGGCCTGGGCCTGGGCACCGCCGTCACCGGCATGGTGCTGGCGGCCGGGCCGCTGGTGGCGGCGTTCTGCGGCGTGCCGTCCGGCTGGCTGGTGGACCGCTACGGCGCACAGCGCATGGGCGGCGCGAGCCTGTGCGGTGCGGCAGGCGCCTGCCTGGCGCTGGCCCTGCTGCCCGCCAGCCTGGGTATTCCCGGCTATGTCGCTCCCATCATGCTCCTCACGGCCAGCTACGCGCTGTTCCAGGCCGCCAACAATACCGCCGTGATGGGCGATATCGCTGCCGATCAGCGCGGCGTTATCTCGGGCATGCTCAATCTGTCGCGCAATCTGGGCCTCGTCACGGGCGCCTCCGTGATGGGCGCCGTCTTCATTGCCAGCGCCGGCGATATCACTGGCGCTTCGCCAGCCGCCATGATCGGCGGCCTGCACGCCACTTTTGCCGTCGCCAGCGCGCTGATACTCGCCGCGCTGGCCATTTTCGCGCTCGGCCGCGCCCTGAGCAAGGCTGGAGAACGCGCATGATCCGCGCCGTGCAATCGCGCTCCTGCCTGTCCCGCTGGTGCTGCCGGCGGCATCAGCCGGCGTTGATCCGGCCCGCGCAGGCGTCGACCACGCAGCCGCGCAGCCAGCGGTGGGCCGGGTCGGCATCCATGCGCGGATGCCACATTAGCGATACGGTCAGGTCGGGCATGCCTAGCGGCAGCGCAAAACTGAACATGCCGGCGCGCAGATTGCCCGTATGCCGTTCCGGCACGGTGGCGATCAGGTCGGAGCCGGCGGCCAGCGCCAGCGCCGCCGTAAAGCCGCCGACGATGCTGGCGATCGTGCGCTGCAGTCCCAGGGCGGCCAGGGCGTCGTCCATCGGTCCCGTATCCTGGTCGCGCCGCGCCACCAGCACGTGCCGGCCGGCCGCATAACGCTCGGCGCTGATGTCGCCCTGCGCCAGCGCATGGCCGCTGCGCACCACGCCCACGAAACGGTCGCCGAACAGCCTGCGCGTGCGCACTTCCGGGCTGGTAAGACTGCCGATTACGCCCGTTTCCAGGTCGATGCTGCCCTCGCGCAGCTGCACGCTTTCGCGGTCCAGCTTTTGCACGAAGCGCAGACGCACGCCAGGCGCTTGCGCGCCGATATGCGCGAGCAGCGCCGGGCCGAAATTTTCCACAAATCCGTCGCTAGCACGCAGCGTGAATGTCTGCGCCAGCTGGCGCGGGTCCAGCGCTTGCTTTGGTGCCAGCACGGCCAGCACCTCGCCTAACAGGGGCCCCGCTCTTGCGCGCAGCTCCAGCGCGCGCGGCGTGGGCACCAGTTCACGCCCGGCGCGCACCAGCAACGGATCGCCGGTCGTCTCGCGCAGGCGCGCCAGGGCGCGGCTCATGGCCGAGGGACTCAAACGCAAGCGCCGCGCCGCGCGCGTGACGCTGCCTTCGGCCAGCAGGACATCGAGCGTGATCAACAGGTTCAGGTCGGGTAGCGACATTGGCGCTTACTCGCCCTGCTCCGGCGCGCGCCCGATTTCGCCGTCGAGATTGGCCAGGAACCAGGCCAGCGACGACATCAGCGCCACGTTGCGCTTGAGGTTATCCGGGTCGACCTTGTCCAGCGTGTCGGCCGGCGTGTGGTGGTAGTGGAAGTAGCTGTGGCTGTCGACCAGCGGCTCGAAGCTGGGCACGCCGCCCGTTTCCAGGCGGTGCAAGTCGCCCGTGCCCAGCGCGTCGCGGCGCGTGAACGCGTGCGCGCCCATCGGCTGCAGGGCCACCAGCAAAGGCGCAAACAGTTTTTCCGCCTTCGGCCCCACGCTGGCCTTGATGCCGAACGGACGGCCGGCGCCGCTGTCCATCTCGATGGCCGCATATTGTTTGCCGAGCGCCTGCTTGTGGGCCTCGAAATAGGCCTGGCCGCCACGGCCGCCATTTTCCTCGTTCATCCAGGCGATCACGCGGATGGTGCGGCGCGGACGGTAGTCGAGCTTTTTCAGGGTTTCCACCACTCCCATGGCCGCCACCACGCCGGCGCCGTCGTCGTGCGCGCCCGTCGCCAGGTCCCAGGAATCGAGGTGGCCCGAGACCACCACCACTTCGTCGGCCTTGTCCGTACCCGGCCAGTCGGCGATGACGTTGTAGCTGTCCGCCTCGGGCAGGTTTTGCGGCGTCAGGGTCAGGTGCATTTTCATCGGGCCGCGTGCGGCCAGGCGGCCGATCAGCAAGGCGTCTTCCACCGTGACGGCGGCGGCGGGAATGCGTTTATTGTCATCGAGGCCCGTGGCGCCCGCATGCGGGATGCGGAAGTTCGCGCCGCCCACCGAACGTACCAGCGCGGCGGCCGCGCCCAGGTCGGCCGCCGCCTTCGGTCCATTGAAACGGAAGCGCGAACCCTGGCCGTAAGTCACACCGGCCAGACCCCGCTCGGCCATCTCCTGGTCGAACGGCGTGTCGATCAGCACGATGGCGCCCTTCACTTGCGCCGCGCGCGCCTTGAGTTCCTCGAAGCTCTTGACGATGATGAGGGGCGCCGTCAGGCCGGCGGCCGGCGTGGCGCCCGAACCGCCCAGGGCGGTCAGCACCACGCGCTGCGATACGCCCTGCGGACGGCCCGCATAATCGACGATGTCCGCCGTTTCCACACCGCGCACCCAGTGCGGCACTTTCACGGGCTGCAAGGTGACGGTGGCGCCCAGCTGGCGCATGGTGTCGGCCACCTGCCGCACGGCGGCGGCCGCGCCGGCGGAACCGGACAGGCGCGGGCCGATCAGATCCGTCATGTCGGCCAGGCGGGCATACGCCCAGTCGCTTTGCAGCGCCGTGTCGCGCACCTGCGCCAGCGCTTGCGGCGCATTGCCTGGCGCGGCGGCAAAGGCGCCGGCGCTGACGGCGCAGCCAAGGGCGATGAAGAAAGCGGAACGGCGCAGTGGCGCGCCAGTCAGGATGCTATGCATGTAATGTCAATTCCAGTCAACGAGGTCGAAGCGGGTACGCCTTGGCCAGGGGCAAGGCGCGGCTTTCTACGATAGCGTATTTATTCTGTCATTGCAGCAACTTTTACGGGATCGATTGCCTCTCCCCCCGGAGTCGATTACCATCAAGATCGTGATCGCTACCGGATACCGCCATGCTCAAGGGAACCCTCTGTAACGTCCGGCATGTGCAGGCCGCCGATCTGAATGCCTATATTTCCCTCGTCAACGACCTGCCCTCGCGCGGCGAGTTTTTCTCGATGCAATTCAAGTCGCCCGAGGCCATGCGGCGCGACTTCCTGCAATCGGGCTTTGTCACCGAAGACAGCGAATTGTTCCTCATCGAAGACAAAGCCCAGCACATCATCGGCACGATCACGCACTTCAAGAGCCGCACGCCAGCCTCGCGCGAGATCGGTTACCGCCTGTTCGACCGGCAGCGGGACGGGCGCGGCTACATCAGCGAAGCGACGCGCCTGGTGGTCGATTACCTGTTCAACGCCTATGCGTATCATCGGCTGGAGCTGCTGATGGACCCGCTGAACATCGGCTCCGAGCGCATCGCGCAAAAGAACGGCTTTACCGAGGAAGGCTTGATGCGCCAGGCGTTTTTTATCAATGGCGCGATGCGCGATGTCAAAATGTACAGCCTGCTGCGGCCCGAATGGCAGGCGCGCCTGCGCTGACTTGTTACCATCGGGGCAGGAGTGTAAGAAGTTGTATTAGACGTGGAACAAGCTGGTGACAGCAGATATAGTCCGGTCCATGCAGATCATTGTGATCTCGCCGGAATGGAAGGAAATGCCATGTTGAACAAGAAACTCCTGGGTGCGGTAATGGTAGCTGCGGTGGCTGTGTCTTCGGCCGCAGTCGCCGGTGACCGCGACTTCAATACCGTGGCAGGCGCCGTTGTCGGAGCGGCCATTGGCAACAGCACCGGCGGGCGCAATGGCGCGATCGTCGGTGGCGTGCTTGGCGCCGCCGTCGGCAACAGCATCAGCACGAATGACCGCCATTATGACCGTGGCGGCTATCGTGGCGGCTATCGCGAAACCTATTACGCGCCTGCGCCGCAACCGGTGTATTACGCGCCGGCACCGCAGCCCGTGTATTACGCGCCGCCACCGCGCTACTACGGCCCACCGGCTGTCGTCTACGTGCAACCGGGCCGCGGCTACTACCGCGACCATGACCGCCGCGACTACTATGACCGCGGTCACGGCCACGGTCACGGTCACGGCTGGGGCCATCGTCGCTAAGAGCCTATCCCAGTAGGGAGCGTCTTCTGCTGGCGGCGCATCAGGAGCGCGGACAAGGCGTGAGGAGGACGCGTGGCGAGCCACGCAACGACGATCAACGCAGTCCCCGCTTCTGAGGGGCGCCAGCAGGGGATGTATTCATCTACTGGGATAGGCTCTAAGCAGCACCCTGCACGCGCCCGCTCTACAACCTGCGCCAGCCTGCTGTCGCAGGTTTTTTGTTAGATACGCAAGGTATCGCCCCTGCATAATTTCGGCTAATCTGTATCCCATGATCAATATTGTCGACCGCCTGGACCGTTCACCGATGCATTTAATCAAAGACGCGCTTGACTTCGGCCCCTGGCTCGATGCCGCCGCCGGCAGCAGCATGGGCGCCGGCCCCCTGCTGCGGCGCGAGAACCAGGACAACTTCCTGCTGATCGATGCCAGCGGCCACGCCGTCTGCCTGTCGCGGCAGGCGCCATTCCACTGCCAGGTGCCAGGCTGGCCGCGCGGCCATGTGCGCGCAGCCGTGCTCGACGGCATGGGCGGCCACGGCCAGGGGCGCGAGGCGACGGAAGCGGCCGTGCAAGGCTTGCTGGCCATGCCCGCCTGCCTCGACACGGCCAGCCTGGCAGCCAGGCTCGACGCTCTGCATACGCGCTTGCAGGACGATTTCGCCAGGAACGCGCCCGCCCAGGCGCGACCGCCGGGCACCACCCTGACCTTGCTGGAAGTGCCACCCGGCGAAGCGCCACTGCTGTATCACGTGGGCGATTCACGCCTGTATGAGCTTGCCGATGGCGTGGCCAGCATCCTCACCGTCGACCACGTGCCGGCCACCGCGTACGCCATGCGCGGCGCGCTCGACGAGACGCGCTGGCGCGCCGCCGTGCATGGCGAACACCACCCGCAAATCTCGCAGGCATTTATTCTAGGCAACGCTCTCAGCGACAGCTTGCAGCTCGACAAGCCCCTGCGCGGCCTCGATGCATCCACCTTGCCGCCCTTCCTGGCGCATCTGGGCGACCGCCGCGTGCTGCGCGTGCGCCCCGGCGCCCACTATCTGCTGGCCAGCGACGGCTTCTGGGCCTGCGACGACCCGCTGGCGCTCACGGCCCGCTGGCCCGCCTTGTGTGCCGGCAAGAGTGCTGCCCAGGCCGTCAGCGCCCTGTTCGACGACTTCCTTGCACGACCGCCAAAAGGCTTGTGTAGCGACAACATTACCATGCTGGCGCTGCGCTTCGACGCGGCGTTCAGCGCCCCAGTCGGCTAGCGGCCAGATAACCGGCCGTCGCCGACACGGCCGACAGTACGGCGCCCCAGGCCATGTCGATCGCCGTCAGGCCCAGCGGCCAGTCGCGCAAGGTGGCATAGTTGCTCAAATCATAAGTACCATAGGCAAGCAGTCCAAGCAGCGCCCCCAGTGCCGCCGCCGTGCGCCCGCGCCGCGCGCGCAGTCCGGGCAAGATGGCAAAGACCAGCAGCCCAGCCACGTACAGCAGATAAAACAACACGGCCGGCGCCCAGCGCGGGGACTCCGCCAGAAGCGGCCCCAGCGCTGCGGCGTACACAGGCTTCATCAGCACCGCCAGCCACAGGGCATCGATGGCCAGGAAGACGCACAAGGTGGCGCCATAGGCAATGACCAGCTGGAGCGGGCGTTGGACAGGCATGATGGTCTCTCGATTCAAGCGTTGGGGGAACGGCCAGCATAAGGCAAAACGCCCCAGGCCCGCATCGCGGACGTAAAAATGCCCGGCCGGCGCGCGCGCATTGACGGGAAGCGACGCCATACCATATCAAAATAACATATCCAGAAAGATATAAAATGTGTTTTTAAGCAATAGTTTCCATGACATGTATGATCAGGTGTGACCAGGGGCATGAATTTGGGCAAAAAGTGCGCATTCGGGCGCCGCGGAAGTTGCCAAGCAGGCGCAAAAGCGCGTAAGCTCTCATCTAGACCAGAGGGCAGAATGTCCCCGCTCGATTCGAGTCAGAATGTCATGAAAAAATGCAGCAACCCGGAGCACCCGCACTGTACGTTCTGGGTCTTGCCTGGGGATACAGTCTGTGCGGGCAACCACCCGCAAGCGACGACTGCTCCCAGCAGCTACGACCTGTTGACCGCACTGCGCAACGCCCGTTCCGAGCCATCGGCAACGGCGCTTTCGCACGCCCCTGCGCATGATGCTGATATTCGCGACGCTGTGATTCGCGATGCGGCCATTCAAACGGCAAGCCGCTCCTCGCCGGCCGCCGCCCCGTCATGCACGCCAGCGCCCGTTGCGCCGGCAACGGTGCCGCCCGCCTACCAGCCGGTGCAAGCCCACCTGCACATCAGCGGCTTCGATCCGCGCGCGGCAGGCGGACGGCAAACCCTGAAGATGGAATTGCGCGGCATGGGCGCCGCCTGCGCGCCGCAGCTGACCTTGCGCCTGTGCTCGGACCTGATCCCCCGCGGCCGGGTGCAGCATGATTTCGTGCGCACCACGCGCGGCGACTGGCGCCCCGTGTTTGTCGAGTTCTCCTCGCGCAACAAGGAACACGGGCAATACCAGATCGAAGTGGAAGTACACAGCCATGTCGATGGCGCCGTGGCGCAGAAATGGGTATGCACCTTCGTCATCCTCGTGCCGCGCCGCGACGCTACCTTGACGGAAATCCACCAGATCTTCCTCAGCACGCACAAGAATGTGCGCGTGATGGCGGACGACGCCTCGATCGCCCGCGTGACGGGCGGCGACGGCTGCAACCTCGACGTGACGGCGCGCAATGCCGGCATTGCCCACGTGGATTTATCTGCGCCGCAAGGCAAGATCGACATGGGTTTTACCACCATCGCCTGGGATGAGGAGTTGATCGAAGTCGACCTGCCCGCCGCCAGCCACTGCCATCCGCACCCGAGCCAGGCCGCCTGCCTCGTCAATGCGGCGCCGGAAGCGGGCGAACAGCGCCAGATCCGCCTGTTCGCGCTGGAAGAATGCATGCTGGGCCGCTTCGAGCTGGTGGACCCGGAAGCCGATGTGCTGCTCAGCCATTTCAGTCCCGACGGCCAGGATAACAATGGCTTGACGCGCCGCCTGTCGGGCCGCCATGCCATCATCCGGCGCAGCGGCCAAGGCTTTGAAATCGAGGACGTATCGCGCTATGGCATGCTGCTCGACGGCGTGTGGCCCGGCAAGCACAAACCGGTCGCCTTGCGCCTGGGCATGCGCATCGAATTGTCTGCCAGCATCAAAGGCATCGTCGTGCTCAGCGTCACGGCCATCCTGGCGCACGGCGTGATCCTGCACCGTATCGACCACGGCGCCCGCGCCGAGTGTTTTTACCTGCTGCTGCCGGACACCCAGCCCACGCCGGCCAGCCACCTGGCCACGCCGCAGGCCAGCTGTCTGCCCGTGCTGTTCCACCGCAACGGCGGTTTCTGGCACCTCGACAACGCCAGCGGCAAGGAAACCGCGCTGGCCCCCGCCACTGCGCTGGATAAACTCAGCGGCTTCGCGCGGCACAACCGCTTCGCCAGCGAACCGTATCCGGAATGCTGGATCATCCGCACCGAAGGCGCGGCGCTGTGCGATAGCGTGCTAACCGCCTGATAACGCTTCCTGGCACCTCGCTACCCGCTAGCGGGGAACGAGTACCAGGAAGATCATCGACAAGCCCAGAATGAACACCGCTTCCAGCGTAAACACGATGGCGGGAATCTGCAATTCGCGCGGGATTTTCATGGCGAGACCTCTTCAAAACGTGGAACCACTTTCAGCATAGCGCACCCTGCGCCAATTGCATTATCAGCCGCACAACACACTTGAGCGCCCGGCATGACTTGCCGAGTGCGCTACCCGGGTCCTGCCGACACACAATTTAACAAATTTTCACCAACTATTCTGCAAATAGCACCCCTCCACGCCCTTGCATACTGTATATTCATCCAGTTAATATCCCCCTGTATTTCACACAACGCCCGCATGGCGTTTTACATTTTCTATGGCTTCCAACAAAGCGCATCATGCGACCGGTTGGGCTGCCGGCGTGATCGCCGCGGCCCTGGTCGCGCACGCTGGCGCCGGTGGTCCCTACCAAGTGCTGAGCATGCTCGCCTTTGTGATGGGCGCACTGGGCGGCACGGCGCCGGACTGGCTGGAAGTGGCCTGGTGGGCGCGCTCGCACCGGTTGTGGATCACGCACCGCACCTGGACGCACTGGGGCCTGGCCTGGATCGCCCTGCTCGTCTACACGTATCTGCAATTGCCGCACCACTTGTGGGCGCCGCCCCTGTTCGGCTTTGCCGCAGGCGGCATCATGCATCTGCTGGCCGACTGGCCCAATCCGCTCGGCGTGCCGTGGATTTTCCGCCGCCACTCGCTGCGCTGGTGGAAAAGCGGCCGGCACGACATCATCGTCATCCTCGCCGCCTGGCTGGCCGCCACCGTCGTGGCCGACCACGTGTTTTTCGATGGCATCCACCTGCGCCGCACCGCGCTGGCGCTGGACAGCCTGCTGCACTGGTCCGCTGGCGCACTCCAGTCGGCCTGGGCGGATCTGCAACAGTGGCAAGCGCGCTGGCGCCTGGGAGCCCACGCCAATTGACGCCGGCGGCATGGCGATGTGATAATGCGTATCATTCTCAAACAGCCCAGCCAGCCGGCACCCCGCGTTCCGTCAGCCCAGCTCATCCCTTGCCTGGAGAACGCAGTGAGCACCGTCAGTCCCGTCCATGCCATCGACCTGAGCAACCTGTACAGCGAGCACCACGGCTGGCTGTATGGCTGGCTGCGCGGCAAGCTGGGCAACCGGGCCGAGGCGGCCGACCTGGCGCAGGACACGTTTTTACGCCTGCTGGGCAAGCGCGAGGTGGCACCGCTGGCGCCCCTGCGCGAGCCGCGCGGCTACCTGGCGACCATCGCGCGCGGTCTGCTGATCGACCGCTACCGGCGCCAGGCGCTGGAGCACGCCTACCTGGAAGCGCTGGCGCAGCAGGCCGAGCCGGCATCGATCAGCGCGGAAACGCATGCCATCATCATTGAAACCCTGCTCGCCGTCGACCGCCTGCTCGACCGCCTGGGGGCGCGCACGCGGACCATCTTCCTGCTGGCGCAAATCGAAGAGCTCAGCTATGTGGACATCAGCCGGCGCCTCGGCGTCTCCCTGCCCACCGTCAAGAAGCACCTGGTGCGCGCCTACACGGAATGCCTGCTGCTGGCGGCCGCCTGATGTTCACCGCATCGGCCTCCGTTTCGTCGCCTATCCCCCGCAAGGTGCTGGCCGCCGCCGCCCACTGGCATGTGGAGCTCCAGTGCGGCAGCGCCGACCCGGCCGCCCTGCAGGCATGGCGCGACGCCAGCGCCGAGCATGAACGGGCCTGGCGGCTGCTGCAGCGCATGGACGGTCAGCTGGCCACGCTGCCGGCAGCGCTGGCGATTCCCGCCCTGCAGGCGGCACAGCAGCGCCGGCGCGCCGCCGGCAAGATACTCGCCGTGCTGGTGGCGGCCGGCGGCGGCATCGCGCTGGGCCAGGCGGGCTTGCAATCGGGTCCATGGCAAGCCCTGACGGCGTCCTTGCGCACGGCGCCGGGCCAGCGCCGCCACGTGGCCCTGGCCGATGGCGGGCGCATGGAGGTCAATACGGATAGCGCCGTGGATATCGACTACAGCGCCGCGCGCCGCCGCATCCGCCTGCACCATGGCGAAATCATCATCACGACGGCATCCGATGCCCGCCCCTTCCTGGTCGATACGCCGCACGGCGTGATCCGCGCGCTGGGCACGCGCTTCGGCGTGCGCTGCGACGGCGATGGCAGCACCGTCAGCGTCTTCGAACACGCGGTGGAAGTGCGCTGCGCGGCGCGCCCGGACGCCGTGCGGCGCCTGGAAGCGGGCCAGCAGCTGCACTTCTCCGACACGGGCCTGGCAGCCGTGCTGGCCATGCCCGCGCACCAGGACAGCTGGCTGCGCGGCATGCTGGTGGCCGCCGACTGGCCGCTGCAGCAGCTGGTAGCGGAACTGGCGCGCTACCGGCGCGGGCGTCTCGTCTGCGACGCCAAGGTGGCGCGGCGCCCCGTCACGGGCACCTACCGCCTCGACGATATCGACGCCGTGCTGGAAAGCCTGTGCGCCTCGCATGGGCTGCAAGTGACGTATTTCACACGCTACTGGGCCACGGTGGCGGCCCGTTCAACCTGATTATTTTCAGTTTTTTTGCGCCAGGGGTTGGTGTTTCGCTGCGCTGCTTCGGCTTCATGGATAAGTAGCCGATTCATCCTCCATTGACCATACCCTGAACAGAAAGACCGAGCATGCAGCTGACCACCCCCGTCCTCCATCCCGCCGCGCGCGCCATCCGCCTGGCCGTCCTCGCCATGGCGTGCGCCACCCCCACCGCCTTCCTCGCCACGCCCGCGCTGGCGCAAGGCCAGGCCGCCGCCGCGTCACAAAGCTACGCCATCAGCGCCGGCCCGCTGGCCACCGCCCTCAACGATTTTGCCGTGGCCGCCGGCGTCAGCCTGTCGACCGATCCCGCGCAGACGCGCGGTCTGCGCTCGCCCGGCGTGCGCGGCAGCGTCAACGTGACACAGGGCTTTGCCCAGATGCTGGCCGGCAGCGGCCTGGAAGCCGTGCAACTGCCGAACGGCGCCTACGTGCTGCGCCAGGCGGCGCCAGCGTCCGCCTCGGCGGCCGGCGTGGAAAAGACCATGGCGCCTGTGATGGTCAGCGCCAGCATGGAGCGCGACCCCGTCAGTGAACACAGCAACTCGTACGCGGCGCGCGCCGTCACCGTCGGCAAGGGCGTGCAAACCCTGCGCGAAATTCCCCAGTCCGTCAGCGTCGTCACGCGCCAGAAGATGGACGACCAGAACCTCAACACCATCGACGCCGTGCTGGCCAATACCACCGGCATCACCATGTACGACAGCCCCATGGGCGGGCGTTATGTGTATGCGCGCGGCTTCATGGTCGACACGTACCAGTTCGATGGCGTCAACCGCGCCATGTACTACCCGCAGGCGAACAGCTTTACCAGCAATACGGCCATGCTCGATTGCGTGGAAATCGTGCGCGGCGCCACGGGACTGCTGCAGGGCACGGGCTCTCCTGGTGCGGCCATCAACATGGTGCGCAAACGCCCGCTGGCGGAAAAGCAGGTGCAGCTGGCGCTCGGCGCGGGCCGCTGGAACGACGTGCGCGGCGAAGTCGACGTCACCGGTCCCTTGAACGAGTCGGGCAGCATGCGCGGCCGCGCCGTGGCCGCGCATGAGCAGCGCGATTATTTTTATGACGTGGCCGACAGCCGCACGGACGTGCTGTACGGCGTGCTGGAATTCGACCTGGCGCCGGGCAGCAAACTGACGACGGGCGCCAGCCACGAAAAACTGCACTCGACGCCGTTCTTCTCCGGCATGCCCCGCTACCGCGACGGCAGCGATCCGAAGCTGCCCCGCTCGACCTACCTGGGCGCAGACTGGAACCGCTGGAACAGCAAGCAAACGGCCGTCTTCGCCGAATTCGAGCACCGCTTCGACGCCGACTGGTCGTTGAAAGCCAGCGCCAACTACACGCGCGAGCGGCATGACGTGAAATACATGTTCAGCCAGGGCGCACTCGATCCCGCCACCCTGGCCGGCATGATGATGTATGGCGGCGTATTCGACTACGGCAGCACCAACAAGGGCATCGACCTGTCGCTCGATGGCAAATTCAACGCCTTCGGCCGCCGCCACGGTTTCAGCGCCGGTGTCAGCACGAACCGGCTGGAAAGCGACAGCGATTTCAGCCTGGCCCTGCTGCAGAAGCCGAACAACCCGCTGCAACCGAATCACGGCGTGGCCGAGCCGGGCGACACCTGGTTCCGTGAAAACAGCTACCGGGGCGATCCCAGTGTGACGAAGATGACGCAGACGGGCGCGTATGGCGTGGCCCGCTTCAGCGTCAGCGATCCGCTCACCGTGGTGGCCGGCGCGCGCGTGTCAAACTACAAATGGAGCAGCGTGTACCGCGACACGGGCGAGGTGTATATCGACCCGTACCGCGAAAATGGCGTCGTCACGCCGTATGGCGGCGTGATCTACGCATTCGACCAGCGCTGGTCCGGCTACGCCAGCGTCTCCGACATCTTCCAGCCGCAGAACCAGCGCACGGCCGACGGCGCCCTGCTCGACCCGCTCAAGGGGCGCAACCTGGAAGTGGGCGTGAAAGGGGAACTGTTCGATGGCAAGGTGAATACCTCGCTGGCGCTGTTCCGCATCGAGCAGCGCAACCGCGCGGAGCTCGACCTGGTCAATACCTGCTCCAGCGGCACGGAGTGCTATTTCTCGGCGGGCAAGGTGCGCAGTGAAGGCCTTGATGCGGAAATCAGCGGCGAAGTGGCGCCGGGCTGGCAGCTGTTCGCCGGCTATACCCTGAACAATTTCAAGTACCTGGAGCAGACCTCGAATGCGGGCGTGATGTTTGCCAGCACCTACTCGCCGCGCCACATGCTGCGCGCGTGGAGCGACTACCGCCTGCCCGGCGCCTTGCGGAAGTGGAGCGTGGGCGGCGGCGTGAACTTCCAGACGCAGAGCTCGCGCGTGACGCGCGACGTGACCGTGGCGCAAGGCGCGTATGCCTTGTGGAGCGCGCGCGCCGCGTACCAGATCGACCGCAACTGGACGGCGGCGCTGTCCGTGACGAACCTGCTCGACAAGCGCTACTACCAGACGGTGGGCGCGCCGGCCTGGGGCAATTTCTATGGCGAGCCGCGCAAGGCCGCATTGACCCTGCGCGCGCGCTTCTAAGAGGGACTCAGGTCGCCGGGCGCAGGGGCGCCTTCGGCAACGGGATGAATTCCGTCTCGCCCGGCACTTGCCCCATGCGCTGGGCGCTCCAGTCGTCGGCCGCCTGCGACAAACGCTCCTTGCTCGACGAGACGAAATTCCAGAACAGGAAGCGGTGGCCGTCCAGCGGCTCGCCGCCGATCACCACGAACTGCACCGGGCCGCTGCCTGCCGTCACCACGGGCACGGCGCCCGCCTCGATCAAGGCCATGGTATGCGGCACCAGCGCCACGCCATCGAGCAGCACCTCCCCGCTGATCGGATACACCGCCGCTTCCGGCGGCAAGCCCTCCAGGCGCAACTCGCGCCCCGCCTGCAGCGCCACATCCAGGTACAGCGTCTGCATGTAGGTGCGCACGGGCGAGGTCTGGCCAAACGCCGCGCCAATCAACACTTTCACCACGGCGCCATCGAGCGCCACGACGGGAATGTCGGCCTGCGGCGTGTGCGTGAAACTCGGTTCGTCTTCTTCATGCGCCTTGGGCAGCGCGGCCCACAGCTGCAAGCCGTGCGTGCGGTGCGGCTGGCCGGCCAGGTCGTGCGGCGTGCGCTCGGAATGCACGATGCCGCGCCCGGCCGTCATCCAGTTGATGGCGCCCGGCTCGATGCGCTGGTACGAGCCGATGCTGTCGCGGTGATCGATCGCGCCCTCGAACAGATAGGTGACGGTGGCCAGGCCGATATGCGGATGGGGGCGCACGTCGTGGTTGGCATCGGGCGCCACGTCGATGGGGCCGAAATGGTCAAAGAAAATGAAGGGACCGACGGCCTGTTTGACGGCGGACGGCAGCAAACGCCGCACGACAAAGCCGCCGCCCAGGTCCTTTTCGTGGCTTTTCAGGATGGCCGCGCTCATGCCAGCACCGTCGTCACTTCGGTGGTCACAGCTGTCATCAATTTATGCAGCGGGCATTTGCCAGCCGCGGCCAGCAATTCCTGGCGCTGCGCGTCGCTCAAATCACCGGTCAGGTGCAGGGTGGCGGCCAGGCGGTACACGCCCTTGCGCTCTTCGCTGGCATCGCGCTCGGTCGACACTTCCACATGTTCCAGGGGGATGCCCTTGTGTTTGGCGTACCAGACCACCGTGAGCGCCTTGCAGGCCGACAGGGCCGCGTCATACAGGTCGTGCGGCGAAGGACCGGCATCGCCGCCGCCTTCAGCCACCGAAGCGTCGGCGGAAATGATGTGATCGCGCACGTGCACGATGTGGCGCATGGGTTGCGACTGGTCGCGGATGGCTTTGATGGTCATGGCGTTCCTTGGTGCGTTTGGAAAGCCACAATTTACACCGTTTGCCCGCTTTGCGCAGCCCGCTCCCCGGGCGCCAGGCTATTTGATACGGAACACGGCGTCCACCGTCTGCCCCATCTTCATGACGGTGACCATCAGCATGTCGTCGGGATTTTGCCGCTGGCGGCTGTTCGCGCGCTGGTAACGGTCGGACGGCACCAGGCCCACCGCATTACCCAGGTTTTTCAGCTGGTCCGAGGAGATGCCGGCCACGGCGCCCACGCGCTTGCCGAAGCCGCGCGCCATGGCGTCGGCCTTGCGCTGTGCATCCTTGACGGCTTCGCCCATCAATTCCTCTTCCAGGCGGATGCGTTCGGCGGCGCCGAAGGTGACGGCAAACGCATCGAGGTTGGGCATGGCCAGCAGCGGACGCATGACGGCGGGCCATTTCGACAGGTCCATCACGTTGATATGCACGCTGGCCTTGATCAGGTACTGCGGGTTGGCCGGGTCCTGCTCGGCGCCCTTGCGGATTTCCTTGCGCACGTCGCGCACCTCGATGCCGGCAGCCGCCTCGGGCAAGCCCTGCTCGACCAGCAGCGCCTTGACTTCCGTAATGCGCGTCTGCACGAGGAGCGTGGCCGCTTCGGGCGAGGGGTCGAAGACGCTGACGTCGAAATCGATCTCGCCCAGGTCCGGCGTGACAAAGCTGTACGCCGTCCCCGTCGCATGGATGAAGGGATAGGAGGGCAAGTCGCTGGCCAGGGCGCAGACGGGCAGGCAGGCGAACACGATGGACAGCAGGCGGCGTTTGAACACGGACACTCCGGCACGGTTAGGATGCATGAAGTATCCGCCAAGATGACATATTTGACAATGGATTAATCGAGCGTGCGCGCCACCCTGAAACCGACGATGTCGTTCGACAGCACGGTGGAAAAAGCGTTGCGCAGGGCCGAGCGCAGATAGCGCGGGTGGTACAGCCAGGAGCCGCCGCGCAGGATGCGCCGGCTGCTGTCGCTGCCCTCTTCCCACGCGCTGCCATCGGTGGGCGCGCCTGCGTAATTGTCGTGCACCACGTCCTGCACCCATTCCCACACATTGCCATGCATGTCGAACAGGCCCCAGGAATTCGGCGCGAAGCTGCCCAGCGGCGTGGTGCCGCCCCGGTACACGCCGCGCGGGCCGCCGTTGTAGACATACAGGCCGTCGTAGTTGGCTTGCTCGGTGCTGATCGTGTCGCCCACGTTGAAGGCCGTGCGCGTGCCGGCGCGGCAGGCGTATTCCCATTCCGCTTCGCTGGGCAGGCGATACTGCCGCCCCGTGCGCTCGCTGAGCCAGGCCAGGTACAGCTGTGCGTCATTCCAGCTCACGCCGACCACCGGGTGCTGCTCGGTTTGCACGAAGCCGGGATTGTCCCAGTCCGTCTCGGAACCGCCCGCCCAGCCGGTCGCCTTGACGAAGGCGCGCCATTCGCCCACGCTGACGGGGTGGCGCGCCAGCGCGAACGGGCGCTCGATGCCGACCCAGTGCTGCGGCGTTTCGCGTTCCAGCCATGCCTGCAGCGAGCCGGCCTGGATGGCGGCCTTGTGCTCCGCCTCGTGCGCGCCCATCTGGAACCGGCCGCTGGGAATGAGCACCAGTTCCGGCCCCTGCCCCGCGCCATCGAGGAAATCGTCACGCAAGATGCCTTCGGCATTGGCCACCGCTTGCCCATGTCCGGGTTCCGCTTCCGCTTCTGGCGCCGGCGCGGATGCCGGCGCAGGAACCGACGCGGCGGCGGCGCGGCTGGCCTCGGCGCGACGCGCGCGTTCCTGCTCGGCGCGATAGGCCGCCTCCGCCTTGGCGACGATGGCCTTGCGCTGCAATTCCTGATGCTCCTGCAAAGCCGTGGCGGCATCGGCTTCGCGGCGCGCGCGCAGCTGGCCGCGCAGCGCTTCCTTGCGCAGCTTGCGCGCCTCTTCCGCTTCGAAATGGCGCTGCGCCTCCTGCTCGCGGCGCAGTTTGTCCTGCCGCTGCTTTTCCAGCGCGGCGGCATGGATTTCCGCCTTGCGCCGCTGGTCCAGTTCTTCCTGGCGTATCCGGGCCCGCTTGATCTCTTCTTCGCGCGCCTGTTCGGCGGCCAGCGCCGCCTGCCGTTGTTGCTGCGCCGTGCGCGCCTGCTGCTGGCGCGCCTGTTCCGCCAGTTCTTCGGGCGAGGGCCCGGCCGCGCGCTCCAGACTTTCCAGCAAGGCTTGCACCGATTGCGGCCGCAATTCCGCCGTCAGCGAAAAACCGTTCTGCAGCACTTGCCACTGCGCCGCATTGAGCGCCTGCGGTGGCGAGGGCAGATGGCTGGCGCTGCGCGCATCGTCGAACGGCATGCGCGCTTCGAGCATCTGGTAAATCATCACGGCCACCGCGTACACGTCCAGGCGCGGGCTGGGCTGGCGCTGGTTGGCGCCGGCCTCGGGCGCCCGGTAACCGTGCGTGCCCGCGTTCGGCATGTCCAGCGCCAGGCTGCTGTCCGCATTGCGCACGCGCGTGGCGATGCCGTAATCGAGCAATTTGATGTCGCCCTTCGCCGTCAGGAAGACATTGCCCGGCTTGATGTCGCGGTGCACCAGCTTGTGCTTTTCCCACGCATACGACAGGGCCTCGGCCACCGGCTGCAGCAATTGCTGCACCCTGGAGAGCGGCAGCGCGCCCTCGCGCGCCAGATAGTGCTCGAGGTCTTCGCCGTCGAGGCATTCCATGATGATGAAATAGCTGGCCGTGGCCGGATCCTGCGCCCACTCGTAGACGCGCACGATGTTTTCATGCGCGAGTTTGCGCGCCTGGGTCGCTTCCTCGATCAGCAGCTTGGCGTGCGTGGCGCTTTGCGTCAGCTGCGGCGGCAAGATCTTCAGCGCCACCATTTCGCTGCTGCCCAGCTCCGCGTGCGTGGCCAGGTCGGTGGCTTGCCACACCTGCCCCATGCCGCCCGTGCCGATCAGCCGTTCGAGCCGGTAGCGGCGGTTTTGCGGGCCGATTTCCTGGCCCGTCATGAAGCCCAGCTCCGTGCCCTGGCGCACCGGCAGCGGCACGGCCACCGGCGCGGCGCCGGGCGGCGCGTACTCGGCGTCGAGGATGGCGTTCTTGCGGCGTTCAAATTCCTGCTCGCTGAGCAGCCCGTCGTCATGGAGGGCGCGCAGTTCCCGCAGTTTGTCTCGTGCTTTTTGCATCATCTGGGGTGAAACGCTTCCATCAAGGCTGCACGGCGACGCCACAGGCGGCGCAGAATTTATCTTCGGGATGGCCCGCGCGCTGCGCATGGCCGTTCTTGCAGCGGACCGGCGCGGCAGAGACAGCGCCTGGCTGCAGCGCCTGCGCCACGGCCACGCCCAGCTGCGCCTGCGCCGACAGGCCATGCGCGTGCGCCGCGTTCTGCAGGTTGATCAGGTCGAGCTGCTGGCGCCGTTCGCGTTCCGCCTGGCCTTCCAGGTAGCTGCGCTCCTGCGCCACGCTGTCCTGCGCCATGCGCAGCGCGTCCAGCGGCGCGATACTGTTTTCGGCCGCCGCCAGCGCCGCCAGCGCGTGAATCTGCTCGGCGCTCATGCCCGCCTGCAGCTGCGTTTTCAGCACTTGCGCCAGCGCGCTTGCATTCTGCCCGGCGGCCATGGCCAGCTTGCCCGTGTCGCTCAAGCTGCCGATTTTCTCGATGCGGTCGATGTCGATGCGCGCCAGTTCGGCCGCATGCGCCTGCTGCGCCAGCAGGGCTTCGTATTCGCCCTTCCAGCGCGCGTAATCGCTTTCGCGCTGCTGCGCCATGGCCAGCAAATCGCGCTGCCATTGCGCCTCCTGTTCCAGCTGGCGCAGCTGCTGGCGCTGCTCCTCGATGGCCAGCGCGTCGAGCTGCGCCAGCTGCGTTTGCTGCTGCAGCTGGCGCGCGTGCACGCCGTCGGCCTCGATGGTGCGCAGCAGTTTTTCCTGCTGCGCGATGGCGTCTTCGCGCGCGCCGCCGCGCCGCAGCGCCGCGACTTTTTCCGCGATGTCCGCCGCCTGCACCTGCGCCGCTTCATCCTTGTGTGCCTCGGCGCGCAGCAATTCGCGCTGGCGCGCCAGCTGCATCTGGTCTTCCCACTCCTGCACCCGCTCCGCTTCGCGCTTGCGCGCCGCATTCGCCAGCATCAGGCCCTGCCAGGCGGCCTGGTGCTGCTCCGCCTCCAGCTGCGCCTCGCGCTGGGCCGCATCCGTCTCGGCCTGGCGCAGGCGCGCCAGCTGGGTGCGGCGGCCCGTCTCGTCGTCGATCAGCAGCGCGCTTTCCACTTGCTGCGCGATCGACTGCAAGTGCACCTGATGCGTAAAGCGCTGTTGCGCCAGCTGGATCTGTTCGCGCCCATGCAGCTGCGACAATTCCAGCTCGCTGCGCATCTTGATGGCGGCCAGCGCGCGCACGTGCTCCCAGTTGGCCGTTTCATCGGCGCGCTGTGCGCCCTTCTGCGCCAGTTCCTGTTCCAGCTCACCCAGCGCCAGCGCGGCGCCGTGGTCGAGCGCCTGGCGCCGCGATTTCGCTTCCAGGATGCGGCCATACAGGTCGATCTGGCGTCCGCGCAGCGCCTGCAGGCGCTCCGCTTCCTGGTGGTTCAGTTCCGCCTTTTCCAGCGTCGCGTCCTGCGTCAGTTCGGCGCGCCGGTGCGCGTGGCGCGCCGCCAGTTCTTCGCGGCGGATGCGCTGCCACTCTTCCTCGTCATACAGCTGGTCGAGCTGCTTCATGCGCTCCAGCCTATGCTGCTCCAGTTCCTGCGCCGGCAAGCCGCCCAGCCACAGGGTGCCGATGGCGGCGTCGGCGTTGCCTTCGCGCTTGTCATGGCGTAACGCCAGCGTCTCCACGCGCGCCACGGCCAGGCCGGATGGCGCCAGGCGCTGCGTCAGCGCCGATTGCAGGCGTTCGTTCAGTTCGGGCCGCAGGTCGGCATTCGCGTCCATCTCGCGCAGCGCGCGGCTGCCGATGAATTCCAGCGCGATCTGGCGCACGGACGGCAGCAGCAAGGCGTGCAGGTGGGCGCGCGTGACGGCGCCCGGCGCACGCATGAACTGGCGCGCGAACGCATCAGGCTGACCCAGCGCGATATCGATACGCAAGGACGCGGCGACGTTGAGCAGTTCCGTGCTGGCCAGGCCGGGAAGGTCGAATTCCAGGCTGACGGCGTCGGCGCGCGCGATCAGCACTTCGGCGGGGCGCGCCGGCAGCAGCGCGGGCAGGCGCGCGAAAAAGGCGGCGCTGTCGTAGTCGCCGGCCGGTATCAAGGTGAAAGCGTCCGATTGCACGATCCAGGCGCGTGACTCGGCCGGCACCTGTAGGCGGCGCGCGGCGCTGCCGAACAGCGAGGACAACTCGCGCACGCCGAAGAACAGGGCCAGTTGCCCATCAGCAAGATGCCATTGGTTGGCATGCAGCACCGCGTCGCTGTCGGGCGCGCCCAGCGACAAGCCGCATTGCGCGCAATAGCCGGCGGCAGCGCCGTTCTTGTGCTCGCAACGCGGGCAGCGGGCGCCGCCAAAACCAAACAATTGGAACATATGTGACTCCTGATGATATTTTTATCCACGCGACGGGGCCGCCATGCCGATTCTAGCAGGACAGCTGGCCTTGCACTTGCCGCGCGCGGCAGTGTGCAGCGTCAAATAATGCCACGCGGCAATTACATTCATATGCCCGGATACAGGGCAATTTAGGCCTCAATTCAAGCGGTCGCCCGCCAGCCCCGTGCGGCGGCATTTCAACGCCGTTTTTTTGCAGGCCATCCCGCCAAAACCACGGCTGGTCGCATCCGCATGGCGCGCTGGGGCGCGCTTGGCTACAGTGCATGCATACCCACCCGCCACCCGAAAGGAACCATCATGAAAACGTTGAAAAACATGGAAGCCATCTTCACCGTCGCCGTCGCCATCGCTTGCGGCGCCAGCTATGTCAGCTTCATGCAGCCATCGGCAGCCAGGACCGCCGCTGTGGCACAAGCGAGCACCATCCCCGTCGTGGTGGTCAGCGCCAAGCGCCTGACGGAACAGGAAAAGAAAATCTCGCTGATCGAGGAACGACAAGCCTTGCTGGGCAACGCCACCGCCAGCACCCTGTGATCCATCCATGCTGACCGTACGCCGCCTGGCGCAGCGCAAATAGCCACGCGCCAGGCCGCCATTTGTATCGACCACGGATACACGGACACACAGCATTGTGTCAATTGTAATAAGTTGAATCAAAGGCGAAAAAACGCCAGCAAGCGCCTATAGTCCATTTCACGCAATCACCGAAATGGAGCACACCATGAAACCCATCGCACTCTACGCAGCAACCATGCTTGCCATCAGCACCGCAGCCTTTTTGCCGGCGCAGGCGATGGCACAGAATCCGCTTGCCGTGAGCATTGTCGTCGGCAACGCCCCGCCTCCACCACGCTTTGAACGCGCCCCCGCGCCGCGCGCCGGCTATGTCTGGGCACCGGGCTACTGGAACTGGGACGGCCAGCGCCATGTCTGGACCGGCGGCGAATGGCTGCGCGAACGCGGCGGCAACCAGTACCGCCGCGCCGCCTGGATACAAGAGAACAACCGCTGGCGCCTGGATCGTGGCGGCTGGGTCGCCGCGCAAGTGCAGCCCGTGCGCTATGACGACATCCGCATCGCCCCGCCGCCGCCGCGCCGCGAAGCCATCCCGCGCGCCCGCCACGGCTACACCTGGGCGCCCGGCCACTGGGAATGGCGCAGCCAGCGCTACGCCTGGACGCCCGGCGTATGGATCGCCGAACGCCCCGGCTACGTGTATGCGGCGCCCGCCTGGAACCAGCGCGATGGACGCTGGCAGATGGAACAGGGCCGCTGGTCGCCACGCGGACCGAACGGCGACCGCGACCGCGACGGCATCCCGAATCGTTATGACCACGACAATGGCAACCGCCGCGACCGCGACGGCGATGGCGTCCCCAACCGCGACGACCGGCGTCCGGACAACCCGAACCGCAGCTGACAAGCAGTTGTAGTTACCGACAAGGCCACCCATCGCGGTGGCCTTGTCATTTTCCGGACATATCCGTGTATTAACATCGCGCGACGATCAATCACACTGCGCGAGAAAGATTCACGATGGCGATGGAAACTGCCGGTTTTACTTACGGCTCGGATACCTCGGGCCTGGTCTGGGGCTTCCTGTTTGGCCGCGAAGCCCAGCCGCTGGCGCTCGACTCGACGGCCGCACTGGCCTGGCTGGCCGATGGCGCGGCCAGGCCGGCGCAGCAATTCGTCTGGCTGCATTTCAATTTATCGCACGCGGCCAGCGAAAAATGGCTGATGGCGCATACGCAGCTGGCCGACGAATTCTATGAGACGCTGCACCAGGGTTCGCGCTCGACGCGCATCGAACAGGCGGAAAACACCCTGATCGCCGTGGTCAACGATGTGGTGCACAATTTTTCGTTCGAAGCGTCCGACATTTCCACCATGTGGGCCAGCGTGGCGCAAGACCTCGTCATCACGGCGCGCCGCGCGCCGCTGCAGTCGATCGAGCGCTTGCGCCAGGCCGTCATCAAGAACCACGAGCCGATCCGCTCGTCGGTGGAACTGCTGATCCATCTGCTGCGCGACCAGGCCGACGTGCTGGTCAACATCGTGCGCGACGCCGTGGCGCGGGTCGACGATATCGAAGACCACTTGCTGGCCGGGCGCCTGGTGCCCAAGCGCGAAGACCTGGGCGCCATGCGGCGCGTGCTGGTGCGGCTGCAGCGCCTGCTGGCGCCGGAACCGGCAGCCCTGTTCCGCCTGCTGCAACGCCCGCCTTCGTGGGTCTCGGAGCTGGACAGCCTGGAACTGCGCCAGTCGACGGAAGAATTTTCCGTGGTGCTCAGCGATATGTCGTCCTTGCAGGAACGCATCAAGCTGCTGCAGGAAGAGATTGCCGCCAGGGTCAACGAGGAAAACGGCCGCAGCCTGTTCGTGCTGACCATCGTCACCGTGCTGGCCTTGCCGATCAATATCATCGCCGGCATGCTGGGCATGAATGTGGGGGGAATTCCGCTGGCCCAGCACCCGCAGGGCTTCTGGATCATCGTTGCCATCATCGTCACGTTTACCGTCGTGGCGGGATGGCTGGTGGTGCGCGTGCAGCGAAACAGTTAAATCCGCTCCCGGCACGGCCTGGCAGGCGAACGGCAGGCGCCGTCCGCCATCAGCGCTTAACGGTGGTATTCGCCGGCCCGTTCAGGCTGATACACGATCTCCTCGATCTTCACCTTCACCACGCCACCGGGCATGGGCCAGGCGATGCTGTCGCCGACGGACAGGCCCAGCAGCGCGCTGCCGACGGGCGCCAGCACGGAAATGCGGTCGGCCTGGCCATCCACATCCTTCGGATACACGAGCGTCAGGCAGAATTCCTCCTTGTTTTCCACCGTGAAGCGCACGGTGGAATTCATCGTCACGACGGTGGGCGGTATTTCTTGCGGCTCGAGCACCTCGGCTCGGCCCAGCTCATCGAGCAAGGCGGCCTTGTCCGGCGACAAGTTATTTCCCAAGGCATACAACAACGCTTCCAGTCGTTCCAGGTCTTGTGACGACAAAATAATTTTTGGTTTTTTTTCCAAGATATCCTCACTATTGATCATTAGGGCGACGTCCGGTTTTGCTGGCGGCAGTTTACTTGGCCGCGGCAGACAAAATAAACAGCATCAGAACGTCCATCATCAGCGGATTATGGACGAACTCGCGGAGCAAGGCCATAGCGTTCTCGCATTCTTCATTAAAATTTATTAAAATCAATGACTTGCACTGGCCGATACAGACAAAAAGTTAATCCCTGCCGTGACGGCTGCAGGCATTCAAGTTACTCTGCATGCCATTTTGTTTACCTGCAGCATGTTTTTAGGGAAAAAAACCCGCCGGTAAAAAAAGGATTAAAATTCAGATTACATTATTATTAGAAAGACATGCACCGCCTTTTCCGCCTGACTTGTCGCCTTGCATGCGGCTACCGGCTTGCGGCATGCCCACTAAATTGCCGCGTACGCTGTACTTTCACGCCGCAAAATGACAAGATGTCGGCCTTAGCAACACTTAGCAACACGTTGAGAGTTCCGGCTCACTTCGGTTTTCATCAGACTGGAACGACAAGTATGGCAGGGCGAGGCGGGATCACATGGGGCGGCGGCAAGCGTGACCGGCAGGAGAAAGCGTCATGATGGTGCCATTGATGCTGCCCTCGGTGCAGTTGCGCGGTGACCGGATAGCCAGACTGAACTTGCTGGCCGCAGCGGCCATGCTGGCCACGGCCAGCCTGCTGCTGATCCTCTTCCAGTTGTTTTCCCTCCAGGCATCGCTCCAGCGCGACCTGCGCATCCAGGCCGACATGCTGGCGCCAGCCGCTGCCCAGGCCATGCGCCACGATGATCGCCTTGCGGCGCAACAGGTGCTCGCTCCCCTCGCCGCCGCGCCGCATGTCCGGCAAGCACTGCTCTACAGTCCGTACGGCACGCCATTCGCCCGCTACGCGCGCAGCGCCAGCGATGCCGTGCCCGCAGCGCCGCGCAGCGGCCTGCAGATCGATTACCTCGACGGCAGCGCCGCCCTGCTGCAAAACCTGCCCGGCGGCGGCGCATTGTATCTGCGCGCCAGCCTGGCGCCGCTGTTCGGCAGCCTGGCGCAATTTGCCGCCTTCACCCTGCTGGTCTGCCTGTGTGCGTTCGGCCTGACGGTCCTGATGGTGCGCCGCACGCGCAGCGCCGCCCAACATGCGGAAAGCCATTTGCACTACCTGGCCCACGTCGACCCTGTCACGCAACTGCCGAACCGCCATGAATTCAACGGCGCCCTGGCCTACGCGCTGGCGCGCGCCGACCGCCAGGACAGCAGCGTGGGACTGCTGCTGCTGGACCTCGACAACTTCAAGGTGGTCAACGATACGCTGGGCCACCACTGCGGCGACCAGCTGCTCAAACTCGTCGCCGAGCGCCTGGTGGCGATCCTGCGCGCCACCGACATCATCTGCCGCATCGGCGGCGACGAATTCGTCGTCATCGTCGAACCGGCCGACGACGCTTCGGAAATGGCCAGCGTGGCGCGCAAGATCCTTGCCGTGCTGGCCGCGCCGTTCGCGCTGGAAGGCCACCAGCTGTATGTCAGCGCCAGCATCGGCGTGAGCCTGTATCCGTTCGATGCGCAGGACGTGGCCACCCTGACGCGCAATGCCGACACGGCCATGTACCACGCCAAACACCAGGGCAAGAACCGCTATGCCGTGTTCAAGGCCGAAATGGAATTGCGCGCCCAGCGCCGCCTGCGCATGGAAGCGAACCTGCGCCGCGCCCTGCAAAACGAGGAACTGTATCTGCACTACCAGCCGCAGATCGACTTGCGCAGCGGGCGCATCGTCGGCGTGGAAGCGCTGATACGCTGGAACTGCCGCGAGATGGGCCAGCTGAGCCCCAGCGAATTCATCCCCGTGGCCGAGGAAAGCGGCATCATCGTCGAGCTGGGACGCTGGGTGCTGCAAAGCGCCTGCCGCCAGGCGGCCAGCTGGTGCAAGGCCGGCCTGCTCGATTCGCTCGAACACGTGGCCGTCAACCTGTCGGCCTGCCAGGCGCGCGACCCGGGATTGATGGACGATATCCGCGCCATCCTGGACGAGACGCAGCTGCCGCATGGCTTGCTGGAGCTGGAAATCACGGAAGGCGTCCTGATGGACAATGTCCACGCCAACGTGGAACTGATGCGGCGCCTGCAGGACACGGGCATCCACCTGTCGATCGACGATTTCGGCACCGGCTATTCCTCGATGTCGTACCTGAAGCGCCTGCCGATCGACCAATTGAAGATCGACCGCAGCTTCGTGCACGACCTGCCCGGCGAAGGCGAAGCCATCGTCACGGCCATCATCGCCATGGCGCACAGCCTGCATCTGAAAGTGGTGGCCGAAGGCGTGGAAACGCTGCAGCAGGTGGAGTTTTTGAGAAAAGCCGGCTGCGACAACGTGCAGGGCTTTTTCTTTGCGCGCCCGATGACGGCGGCGCAGTTGACGGCATTGCTGCTGGAACGGCGCGACTGGAGTACGCGCACCGTCATGCCGGCTTGAATTGCGCCAACGATGGTGTCGGATTACGCGGCGTGCCGCCGCTAATCCGACCTACACAATGAACAGCTAGGTCGGCGTAGGTCGGGTTAGCGCGCAGCGCGTAACCCGACACCACTCACATCAAGCCAGCTTGGCCGAATGTTCGCGCGTCGCGTGGAACGTCAGCTTCGGCCAGCGCTCTTCCGTCAGACGCAGGTTCACGCCCGACGTGGCCAGGTAAGCCATGTTGCCGGCCGCATCGTAGGCCACGTTGTGGCCCAGCGCGTTTTCGAAGTCCTGCAGGATGCGCTTGTCGTCGCAGCTGACCCAGCGCGCGCTGCTGATGCTGGTGCCCTCGAACACGGCGTCGACGCCATATTCATTGAGCAAGCGGCTCGCCACCACCTCGAACTGCAGCACGCCGACGGCGCCCAGTACCAGTTCGCCGCCCTGCACCGGCTTGAAGACCTGCACCGCGCCCTCTTCGCCCAGCTGCTGCAAGCCCTTGTGCAACTGCTTGATTTTCAAGGGATTACGGATGCGCACGGAGCGGAAGAAGTCTGGCGCGAAGTAGGGAATGCCGGTAAAGGTCAGCATCTCGCCTTCGGAAAAACTGTCGCCGATCTGCATGTTGCCGTGGTTCGGCAAGCCGATGATGTCGCCCGCGTACGCTTCTTCCACCTGTTCGCGCGAGGAAGCCATGAAGGTCACCACGTTCGACACCTTGATCTCGCGCCCCAGGCGCAAATGCTTGACCTTCATGCCGCGCTCGAAACGTCCCGAGCACACGCGCAAAAAGGCGATGCGGTCGCGGTGGGCCGGGTCCATGTTCGCCTGGATCTTGAAGACGAAGCCCGTAAACGGCTGCTCGGTCGGCGCCACCGACCGCACGGTCGCGTCGCGCTCGCGCGGCGCCGGCGCCCAGTCGACCAGCGCCGAGAGAATCTCGCGCACACCGAAGTTGTTGATGGCCGAACCGAAGAACACGGGCGTCTGCACGCCGGAGAGGAATTCCTCCAGGTTGAACGGGTTCGACGCGCCGTGCACCAGCTCCACTTCCATGCGCAGTTGGTCCATCTCGAGCGGGAACATCTCCTGCAGGCGCGGATTGTCGATGCCCTTGATGATTTCGAAGGCGCCGTCGGCTTTTTCTTCGCCGGCCTTGAACAGCATGATCTCGTCGTTCAGCAGGTGATACACGCCGCGGAAGTTCTTGCCCATGCCGATCGGCCAGGTGACGGGCGCGCACTGGATCTTGAGCACCGATTCGAGTTCGTCGAGCAGGTCCAGCGGATCGCGCGTCTCGCGGTCCATCTTGTTCATGAAGGTGACGATGGGCGTATTGCGCATGCGGCAGACGGCCAGCAGCTTGATCGTCTGCGCTTCCACGCCCTTGGCCGCATCGATGACCATCAGCGCCGAGTCGACTGCCGTCAGCACGCGGTAGGTATCTTCCGAGAAGTCCTGGTGGCCCGGGGTGTCGAGCAGGTTGACGACGTGGTCGCGGAATTCGAACTGCATCACCGAGGAGGCGACGGAAATGCCGCGCTGCTTCTCGATTTCCATCCAGTCCGACGTCGCGTGGCGGCCCGATTTACGCGCCTTGACGGTACCGGCCATCTGGATCGCGCCCGAGAACAGCAGCAGTTTTTCCGTCAGCGTGGTCTTACCCGCATCCGGGTGGGAAATGATGCCGAAGGTGCGGCGGCGCGCCACTTCGCGCGCGATCACGGCAGGCGCCTTGCTGCTGGCTGACGCTGCGGCGCTGTCCGCATTGTCGCTGGAATCGGGGGTAGTGATGTCGTTCTCGTTGGCCATATTGGTGACCATAATATGGCCCTCGCAAAAAACCCTCGATTTTACAGAAGGATCGCACTTCCGTGTGAACTGCTTCACTCGGGCGGAAAGCAAAATTGCCCACTTCATCAAGAGGTCACAATCCGCAGGCAACATTGCTCTGCAGAAATGCTGCCACCCTTCCCTGGAAAACCGATGAAAATCCTCCTTACCCCCGCGATCCGACTCATGCAGCGCTTGCGCCTGCTGCCCAAATTCATGCTGGTCTGCCTGGTCTTCCTGCTGCCGCTGGCGCTGGCGACCACCCTGCTGATCTCGGAGCTGGGCAAGTCGCTGGCGCAGGCGCAGGATGCGCAGCGGGGCGTGGCCTATGTGCGCCAGTTGCAGGAAGGCACGCGGCTGCTGCAGCAACGGCGCGGCCTGGAACACTTGCGCCTGAGCGGCAAGGCGGGCATGGACAACTCGGCCCTGAATGCGCGCATCACGGCCGCACTGGCGTCCCTGGCGCGCTTGCCGGCCGGCGCCGGCCTGCCCCAGGCGGCCGAACTGACGCAGCAGTGGCAAGCCCTGCTGGGCCGCCAGGCGGGCCTCGCGGCGCGCGACAGCTATGCGGCGCACACGGCGCTGCTGCGCCAGGCGGCCAAACTGGGCCAGCTGGTGGCCGACCGTTCGCACCTGAGCCTCGACCCGGACGCGGGCGCCAACCACCTGAGCGCCGTCTTCACGGCCACCCTGCCCGATCTGGCCGAGAGCCTGTCCGACATCGCCGGGCGCGGCGCCGCCTACATCGACACGGGCCTGTTCGAAGCGAACGAAGATCAACTCGTCAACGCCAACGCCCTGATCGCGCGCCACGAACTGGAACGCCTGCCGGCCCGCTTCGACGAAATCCTCGCCGCCAAGCCGGCCTTGCGCGCCAGCCTGCAGCCGGCCCTGAAAGCCGTGCCGACGGCACTGGCCTTCCTCGAACGCACGAAAAATGAAGTGACCAATTCCTACGACCAGACCTCGGGCGCGCAATTCCACGCGGCCGGCATGCAGGCGATCGACGCGCTGCAGGCGCTGTCCGGCGCCTCGGCCAGCGCCCTGGACGACTTGCTGGCGCAGCGCATCGCGCGCGACGAGGCGCGCCGCGGCCTGATCCTGGCGGCCATGCTGCTGGTACTGCTGGCCGCCGCCTACCTGTGCGCGGGCTTTTATGCCGCGTTCGCGCGCGACGTGACGCAATTGCGCGTGGCCGTCGGCGCGGCGGCGGCGGGCGACCTGTCGCAGCGCATCACCTCGCAGGCGCATGATGAAATCGGCGACCTGGTACGCGACTTCGGCGCCATGACGCACGGCCTGGCCACGCTGGTGCAGGAAATCCGCGGCGGCGCGGCCGTCATCGCGGCGGCCGGCGCCGATATCGCGCAGGGCAATGCGGCCCTGTCCGGCCACACGGCCACGCAAGCGGACGCGCTGGGCGCCACCGTGGACTCGATGCGCGAGCTGACGGCCACCGTGGGCCGCAACGAAGCCCATGTAGGACAGGGACGCACCCTGGTGGCGACGGCGGCCGACGTGGCCCTGCGCGGCGGGCAAACGGTGGGCGCCGTGGTCGAGACCATGGCCTCGATCAAGGCCAGCTCGCACAAGATCGTCGACATCATCGGCGTCATCAACGGCATCGCCTTCCAGACGAATATCCTGGCCCTGAATGCGGCAGTGGAAGCGGCTAGAGCCGGCGAGCAAGGACGCGGCTTTGCCGTCGTCGCCTCCGAAGTGCGCAGCCTGGCGCAGCGCTCGAACGAGGCGGCGCTGGAAATCAAGCGCCTGATCGGCGATTCCGTGGCCACCGTCGATGCGGGCGGCGAGCTCGTCAATGCCGCCGGCAACACCATGCGGCAAGTCGTCGATGCGGTGCAGCAGGTGGCCGTGGTGATCGGGCGCATCAGCAGCGCCGGCGCCGAGCAGAATGGCGAGATCGCCCGCATCAACGGCGCGCTGGCGCAAATCGACGACATGACGCGCCAGAACGCGGGCCTGGTCGACGAGGCGCGCGCCGGTTCGCAGCGCCTGCACCAGGAAGGCGAGGCGCTGACGCAGGCCGTCAGCCGCTTCCGCCTGGGCGAACACGAGGCGCCAGCCGCGCGCCCGGCGCCCGCAGCAAGCATGCGCGACGGCTTGCCCAGCGTGCGTCCGGCCGGCCTGTGGAGCGCCAATAAGCCGCGCGTCATATCACAAAATCGCGCAGAACGGCGCAAGGCTAGCTAGGCTAAAGTGTGCATGTAGGACAAGGACTACAATTCCACCTCAAAAGAGACTACAAAGTGGCGACTGCTAATCTTATGTTCGCCACTTACATAAGCTTTTAAAGTAGCTACATCGCGATCTGCACCGCGCGGTCGAAAAAAAACGCCGTTATCCGATGGATGCGGCACAGCTTTCGACCAGCAACGCGGCAGTCGCACTCCGATGCAAAAAGCCTGTGAGGAATACTATGAGCCATACTCAACTTATCACCCCGGTCCAGAAGAACCAGTTGCTGCCGCGCGCCATGCCGGCGGCTGGCCGGGAAATCAAGCTTGCGTCGCGGGTTAGCCTCAGCAGTGCCCAACAAAATGAATTGCTGGCCGCCCTGCCACGCGCCGCGCTCGAATCGCTGTTCGAAGACCTGGAACTGGTGGAATTGCCTTTCGGCAAGGAATTGTATGCCTACGGTAACAACCTGGAATACAGCTATTTCCCCACCACCGCCATCATTTCGCTGCTGTACGTAATGGAAGATGGCGCCACGACGGAAATCGCCGTCGTCGGCCATGAAGGCGTGGCTGGTGCCTCGCTGCTGGCCGGCGAACGCGCCATGTGCACGGCCGTCGTGCAAAGCGCCGGCTACGGTTACCGCCTGAAAACGCAAAGCTTGCGCGACGCCTTCAATCAAGGCGGCGCCCTGCCCCAGCTGTTGATGCGCTACACCAACGCGCTGTTTGCGCAAATGGCGCAGAACGCCGTCGGCGGCCGCCACAGCTCGATCGAGCAAAAACTGTGCCGCTGGCTGCTGGACCGCCTGGACCGTTCGCCATCGAACGAATTGAAAGTGACGCAGGAGCTGATCTCCATCATGCTCGGCGTGCGCCGCGAAAGCATCACGGCCGCCGCCGGCAAATTGCAGGAAGAAGGCTTGATCCACTATCGCCGCGGCAATATCACGGTGCTGGACCGCGCCGGCCTGGAATGCTATGCGGGCGAGTGCTACAAGGTGGCCAAGACGGAATACGACCGCTTGCTGCGCGACGTGTCGCGCTGCTGAACCGCTGCTGATCTGCATAGATAAAAAAATGGCCGGGCTGCATGCCCGGCCATTTTTTTGCATCCAGCAACACTCACACGCTGGCGTCCTCGTCGAGCTCTTCCGGCTCCGGCGTCAGCGGCAGTGGAATCACGGCTTCCACGCAAGTGCCCTTGCCTTCCGGCCCTTGGCGCACGGTGAGGGTGCCGCCCAGCAGCAAGGCCCGCTCGCGCATGCCCAGCAAGCCGTGCGACATGGGTTTTTGCAACGCATCGTCGGTGATGCCGATGCCGTCGTCGATCACGCGCAGCACCAGGCCGTGCTCATTGCGCTTCAATGTCACGCTGACCATGCCGGCGCGCGCATATTTGAGGATATTCGTCAGCGATTCCTGCACGATGCGGAACAGGGCAATCGTCAGGGTGGCTTCGCGGTTGTCGATATTGATGGCCACGTCCGTTTCGCAGCGAACCGAGCTCATGCGCGCAAAATCCTCGCAATAGCTTTCGATGGCGGCGCACAGGCCCAGGTTATCAAGCAGGCTGGGGCGCAAATCCTCGACGATGCGGCGCTTCAGTTCCACCGTTTCGAGCAGGGTGGCCTTGGCGCGGCGCAATTGCGCGGCCAGTTCAGGCTGCGTGTGCGCCAGTTGCTGCGTGACGGCGCCCAGGTCCATGCTGATCGACGTCAAATTGGCACCGAGCTCATCATGCAGCTCGCGCGCCAGGCGCGCCTTCTCCACTTCATTGACGCTGATCAAATGGCGCGACAGCACGGATAACTGCTCCGTACGCTTGCTGACCGTCGATTCCAGCGTGTCGTTGGCATTTTGCAGGGCATACTCGACGGCCGCGCGGTTCTGGAAGCTGCGCCGCACCAACTGGTAAAACATGATCAGCACGAGGATGGCCAGCGCATTGATGCCGATGCCGAGCAGCACGGCTTTCTGGTACTCATGATAAAAGGCCGCGCTGCCGGACGTCAGCGCTTCATTCTGTTCGCGCGTCATGATCACCACCTGCAGGCGGATTTCATCCATGGTGGCGCGGTCATCGGTCACGCGCGAGATATTGACGATTTCAGCCAACCCGCCCTGCCTGTAGACCTCGATCGACTCTTGCAGCATCGACATCTTGCGACGGATCAAGCTTTTTAATTGCGCCAGGTTTTTCAGCTGGGTGGGACTGCCCGCGAGCAAGGCTTGCAGCTCGTTCAATTCGTTGTCGATTTCGGTGGCAGCCGTCTTCGACGGGCCCAGATACGTTTCGGAGCCGGAAATGAAATAACCGCGCAAGCTGCTTTCCGCATCGAGCACGAGCACGTTCAGATACTGCAGGCGATCGGCCACGCGGGCGCTCTGGCTGAGCAAGGCATTCGTGCCCTTCAGCGACTGCAAGTTGTGATAGAGGCTGAAACCATTGAGTACAAGCAGCAAGGCGCAAGTGACGCACAGGATCGTCTTGTACAGGGGCAGGCGGTGATGCGGGGCCGGTTCAGCGGTGAAATACATCCTGATGTGCATCCTTAGCAAGGTTCGGCGCAAGAAAAAGCGCCGGCGCCGGCCAATTATAGTCCTCGCCACAGACTGCTGCACTGCACAAGTCGTGCCGGCTAGCTGGCTGAGCGATCATGTTTCCATGATCGCACCCCAGCGCTAGTCAAGCAAATTGTTTTTCATTGCGTAATAGGTCAAGTCGCTGTTCGATTGCAAGCCCATTTTTTCCATGATGCGCGTACGGTAAGTACTCACCGTCTTGATGCTCAGCGACAAGGCCACGCCGATATCGGACACGGTCGCGCCGCGCGCCAGGCGCAGGAAAACCTGGAACTCGCGGTCCGACAATTCCGTATGCAGGGCCGCATTCGTGTCGCGGTCGAACGACTGCGCCAGCAACTCGCCCACGGTGGAACTGACATAGCGGCGCCCCTGGAACACGGTGCGCACGGCCGTCATCAGCTCGTCGGCTTCGCATTCCTTGTTCAGATAGCCATTCGCGCCCATCTTGAACAGGTTCAGCGCGTATTGCTGCGCGGGATAGCCGCTGAGTATCAGTACGGGCAATTCCGGCTGGCCCTGGCGGATCGTGCGCAAGGTATCGATGCCGCTCTGATCGGGCATGGCGATATCGAGCAGCAATACATCGCATATTTCGCGGCGGGCGATATCGAGCGCTTCGCGCCCCGTACCGGCTTCCGCCACCACACTGAAATCGCTTGACGACGAAAAAATCTGCTTGAATCCAGCTCGTACTATTTGGTGATCATCACAAATGGCAACGCGTATCATTGTTTCCCCTTAAATTTTCCTGGCCTGGGAAAGACTACCGGAACCTGCACGCTGCTCCGGCTTGGCGTCACTAACAAAAACGCAACATTAACATTATATTCAAAATATGGCGCCGCAGACTAACGGCAGCGGCCGGGCGGCAAGCCCATGCAATATAGTCAGCCGGTATCGGACAACCCGACCTATATTGGTACAAATCTTATTTTAGCAAGTTTAAAATCGCAATTAATTCATTGCGTATCCACACGCGGTCCAGCGGTGCTTCCTGCGGCACGACAGGCATGGCCGGCAGCACAGGCAATGCGTCGAGGACGGCATGCGATGCGCCACGGCTATCGAGCTTGTTGCGCGCGCCACTGATGGTAAAGCCCTGTTCATACAGCAATTCGCGGATACGGCGTATCAGCAGCACCTCATGGTGCTGATAATAACGGCGGTTGCCACGTCGTTTGACCGGCTTGAGCTGGGAAAACTCCTGCTCCCAGTAGCGCAGTACGTGCGGTTTGACGCCGCACAACTCGCTCACCTCGCCGATCGTGAAATAGCGTTTCGCCGGAATGGGCGGCAAGGCGATCAACTCGGTTTTACTGATGCGCTCGTTCATCGCCACTCACTCAGGCAGCACGTGCCAGCGGACTGGTCTCTTCGACCATGCTTTTCAGCTTCTGGCTCGCATGAAAAGTCACGACACGGCGTGCCGTGATGGGAATCTCTTCGCCCGTCTTCGGATTGCGACCCGGACGCTGCGGCTTGTCGCGCAACTGGAAATTGCCGAAGCCGGACAGCTTGACAGCCTCGCCACGCTCGAGCGCATTGCGGATCTCGTCGAAAAAGGTCTCGACCATATCCTTCGCTTCGCGCTTGTTCAGGCCCACTTGCTCGAACAGCAGTTCGGCCAGTTCCGCCTTGGTCAAGGTGGGTAAATCTTTTTCCGCTTCCTGGCGCACCTTGGCAACCAGCATGGCCCGATGCAAATCGGCGGCCAGTGCGGATTGCAGTACGGCGGAATCAACGTCGCTGTTATTAATTTTCCTGCCCTGCCTTTTCTGTGCGCCCGAGCCCGCCACATGGCAAGCTCGTCTACGGTTGACGACGGAAAGGCCGTCACGCAAGGCGACGGCCAGTCCGGTATTACGAACGCAGTTTCGCGTCGTGGCCCTGCTTGGCCGCATCGATCAGGACAGCCATCAAGCCATCGACGACATCGTCTTGCAGAGTGTTTTGAGTATCTTGCAAGCTAATCCGGAAAGCAAGGCTTTTTTCATCCGTTTCCAGCCCTTTTCCACGATATTCATCAAATAAAACAATGGCTTGCACGATACGCGCTGCAGCGCTTGCCTTGGCGGCGGCATGGAAGCTGTCGAGCAGATCCTGCACCGCTACCGATTGCTTGACGACCACGGCCAGGTCGCGGCTGGCGCCAGGGAATTTCGAGATTTCCTGGTACACGGGCACGACTCTTTGCGTCAGGGCGGCGGCATCCACTTCGAACAGCACGGGCGCCAGCGGCAAGTCGTACTTTTGCATCCAGCGCGGATGCAATTCGCCGATGAAACCGATGACCTTGCCATCGAGTTCCACGTTGGCCGAACGGCCCGGATGCAGGGCCGGGTGCTCCGCCTTGGTGAAACGCAAGACCAGCGGCGCGAACAGCGCTTCCAGGTCCGCCTTCACGTCGAAGAAGTCGACCGTGCGAGCGGGCTGGCCCCACTGCTCGTCGGCCACCGCGCCGTAGGCCATGGCCGCCACACGCTTCGGCTGGGCGTAACCGGCCACCGACAAGGGACCGTTTTCCACGCTGTCGTCGCGCTGGTAGATGGCGCCCACTTCGAAGATGCGCACGCGGTTCGTCTTGCGGTTCAGGTTATAGCGCACGTTGGCGATCAGGCTGCCGATCAGCGAGGAGCGCATCACGCTCATCTGGCTGGCGATCGGGTTCTGCAATTTGATCGGATTGGTGTTGCCCGAGAAATCGCGCTCCCATGCCGCATCGACAAAGCTCATGTTAACCACTTCCTGGAAGCCCAGGTCGGCCAGTTCATGACGTACCGCAAACAGGGAGCGGGTATTTTCTGGTGCAATCTGCATCACGTTCGCGGCCACGGGCGGCAGGGTCGGGATGTTTTCAAAGCCGTACACGCGCGCCACTTCCTCGATCAGGTCTTCCTCGATCTCGATGTCGAAACGGTAGCTGGGCGACGTCACGGAAAACACGCCGTCGGCCAGGGTGAATGGCAGGGCCAGACGCGTGAAGATATCGGCGATCAGCGCATCGTTGAGCGGCACGCCGATGACCTTTTGCGCGCGCGCCGTGCGCATCGATACAGGCTGGCGCTGCGGCAAGTTCACCACGTGGTCGTCAACGGGGCCGACGGTCGTTGCCGGCGTGCCGCAGATTTCCACGATCAGGGCCGTGATGCGCTCGATGTGCTCGACGGTGGTGGCGAAATCGACGCCGCGCTCGAAGCGGTGCGCCGCATCGGTCGAGAAATTCAAGCGGCGCGCGCGGCCTTGAATGGCGTTCGGCCACCAGAATGCCGCTTCCAGATAGATGCTGTCCGTATCGTCCGAGACCGAGCTGGCGTCGCCGCCCATGATGCCGGCCAGCGATTCGATTTCCTGCTCATCGGCAATGACGCCGAGCCATTCGTCGACGGCGATGGTGTTGCCATTCAACAGCTTGACGGACTCGCCCGCCTTGCCCCAACGCACGTCGAGGCTGCCGTGGATCTTCGCCAGGTCAAACACGTGGCTGGGACGGCCCAGTTCCAGCATGACATAGTTGGAAATGTCGACCAGGGCCGACAACGGACGCTGGCCGCTGCGCTCGAGGCGCTGCTTCATCCAGTCCGGCGTGGCGGCACGGGCGTTCAAGCCGCGGATGACGCGGCCCGTGAAACGGCCGCACAGGTCCGGCGCGCTGACTTTGACGGGCAGGATTTCGTCGCTCGACACCGGCACGGTGCGGAACTGCGGCACATTCAGGGTCACACCCGTGAGCGCCGACACTTCGCGCGCCACGCCCAGCACGGACAGGCAGTCCGCCTTGTTCGGCGTCAACTTGATGGTGAATTTCAAGTCGTTCAAGGCAAAGTAATCGCGGAAATTCTGGCCGATCGGCGCGTCGTCCGGCAATTCCATCAAGCCGGCGTTTTCTTCCGACAATTTCAATTCGCGCGCGGAGCACAGCATGCCTTGCGACTCGACGCCGCGCAGCTGGCCCACCTTGATTTCAAACGGCTTGCCATCGGCGCCAGGCGGCAGCACGGCGCCCGCCATCGCGCAGACCACTTTCAAGCCCGGACGCACGTTGGGCGCGCCGCAGACGATGTTGAGCATGGTGCCCGTGCCGACATCGACCTGGCACACATTCAGGCGGTCCGCATTCGGATGTTTTTCCATCTCCAGGACCAGGCCTACCACCACGTTCGAGAATGGCGGGGCGACGGGATCGACGTCCTCGACTTCGAGACCGGACATGGTCAGCAGATGGGCCAGTTCGTCCGAAGTCATCTTCGGATCGACCATGGTACGGAGCCAGTTTTCGGAAAATTGCATAATCAAGCTTTCAAATGTTCAATACGCGAGCATGCAAGGGCACGCTCCAGCGCATCGAGTGACATGGAATAATGAAACGCCTTAGTTAAACTGCTTGAGGAAGCGCAAGTCTCCCTCGTAAAACAGACGCAGGTCGTTGATGCCATAGCGCAGCATCGTCAAGCGTTCCAGGCCGGAGCCGAAAGCAAAACCGATGAATTTCTCGGGATCGAGGCCGAAGTTCTTCACCACGGTCGGATGCACCTGGCCGGCGCCCGACACTTCCAGCCAGCGGCCCTTCAAGGGACCCGAGCCGAAGGCGATGTCGATCTCGGCCGACGGTTCCGTGAACGGGAAGTACGATGGACGGAAGCGCACTTGCAAATCGTCCGTTTCAAAGAACGCCTTGACGAAATTCAGGTACACGCCCTTCAGGTCGGCAAAGCTGATGTCTTCGGCGATCCACAGGCCTTCGACCTGATGGAACATGGGCGAATGGGTGGCGTCGCTGTCGACGCGGTAGGTGCGGCCCGGCGCGATGACCTTGATCGGCGGCGTATGCGTGCGCGCATAGCGCACCTGCATCGGGCTGGTGTGCGTGCGCAGCAGCAAGGGCTTGCCATCGGTGTCGTTGCCATCGATGTAGAACGTGTCTTGCATGGAACGGGCCGGGTGGTTTTCCGGGCTGTTGAGCGCCGTGAAGTTGGTCCAGTCGTTCTCGATTTCGGGGCCGTCGGCCACGTCGAAGCCGATCGAGCGGAAGATTTCCTCGACCCGCTCCCACGTGCGCATCACGGGATGGATGCCGCCGGGCATGCGGCCACGGCCTGGCAGGGTCACGTCGATCGCTTCGGCGTTCAGGCGGCCTTGCATCTGGGCATCGGCCAGTGCATCACGGCGCGCCGTCAGCGCGTCCTCGATCTGCACTTTGACGGCATTGATCAGGGCACCCTGCGCCTTGCGCGCGTCTGGATCCAGTTTGCCCAGGCCCTTCATCATTTCGGTAATCTGGCCAGTCTTGCCCAGGTAGCGGGCTTTGGCGTTTTCAAGTGCGGCAGCGTCTGCGGCGGCGATAAAGTCAGCCTGAGCCGAGACGACGAGTTCTTCTAGGGAGTTCATGCGGCATTTCCTGTTTTGGACATCAATTCTGGACTCGGTTATCAAAAGTCCAACAATCAAAAACGGAAACGGGGCATAAGGTTCACACCCCTGCCCCGCTCTTTATGACGTCACCCTACGGATGACGTTCTGCAATCACCGATGCTTACGCAGCGATTTTTGCTTTAACTGCGTTGACAATCGCAGCGAATGCTGGCTTGTCCATCACAGCCATATCGGCCAGGACTTTACGGTCCAGTTCGATATTTGCTTTTTTCAAGCCGTTCATGAATACGCTGTACGTTACGCCATGCTCACGGGAAGCGGCGTTGATACGGGCGATCCACAGGCGGCGGAAAACGCGTTTCTTGTTGCGGCGATCGCGGTAAGCGTATTGGCCAGCGCGCATAACTGCTTGCTTGGCAACACGGTATACACGGCTGCGGCGACCACGGTAGCCTTTAGCTTGAACAAGAATCTTTTTATGACGGGCACGAGCTGTAACCCCACGTTTTACTCTAGGCATAGTAACTCCTTATATTGAGTGTGAGATTAAGCAGTCGGCATCATGCGGTAGACGGATTTCACGTCAGACGCAGCGACATTGGTGGTACCGCGCAGAGCGCGTTTCAGCTTGGTGGTTTTCTTGGTCAAGATGTGGCGTTTGAACGCATGACCACATTTAACAGTACCACCCGGGCGCACGCGAAAACGTTTTTTCGCAGAGCTTTTGGTCTTCATTTTAGGCATAGCAATCTGTCCTCTTACGGACAGCTCCATTTATAACAGGATTGCAGGTGGCAACACGACGCTGCGCTTAGATGCCTGCTTTCACATGCTGTGCAGCGGATGCGAGTCCGCTACAGTTCGCGCGGCCCGGACATTGCTGTCAGGGCCGCGCAAATTCTGCCTGGAATCGGGTGCCGCACCAAGACTGGCGCAAATCACGTCGACTCACAGTAAAACGCTATTGTAGCTTACTTCTTCTTCTTCGGCGAAAGAACCATGATCATTTGGCGGCCTTCCATCTTCGGGAACTGCTCGACCTGGCCATACGGCTCCAGATCGGCTTTCAGACGTTCCAGCATGCGGAAGCCAATATCCTGATGCGCCATCTCACGACCGCGGAAACGCAGCGTGATTTTGGTTTTATCACCTTCATCGAGGAACTTGATGAGATTACGCAACTTGATATTGTAGTCACCATCATCAGTCCCCGGACGGAATTTGACTTCCTTCACGAGGATGATCTTTTGCTTCAATTTGGCTTCGTGAGCTTTCTTCTGCTCCGAATACTTAAATTTGCCGTAGTCCATCAAACGGCACACCGGTGGCTGCGCGGTAGGCGCAATTTCCACCAGGTCGACGTTTGCCTCTTCCGCCAGGCGGAAGGCTTCAGCCAAACTTACGATACCGAGTGGCTCGTTATCGACCCCGCTTAAACGCATTTCAGGGGCAGTGATTTCGCCATTGATGCGATGTGACTTGTCAGTAGCTATTGTAGTTTCCTTTAAAAATCTTGTAAGACGGTCGTGCAGCGAGTTTCCTCGTCAGGCCTTGGTGTCGACTTCATGTTTGAGTCGCTCAATCAGGGCATCGACGGACATAACGCCCAGATCGATATTGCCCCGCGCCCGCACGGCCACTGTATTTGCATCCCGTTCTTTGTCGCCAATTACTAAGATGTAAGGCAATTTTTGTACGGAATGTTCACGTATTTTATAGGTAATCTTCTCGTTACGCAAATCAGCCTGTACGCGCAGCCCCGCTTTGCGCAGTTTTGTTGTAACTTCCTGTACGTAGTCGGCTTGAGCGTCGGAAATATTCAACACCGACACTTGCACTGGCGACAACCACAACGGCATGGCGCCCGCATAGTGTTCGATCAGGATGCCGATGAAACGTTCCAGCGAACCGACGATCGCGCGGTGCAACATGATCGGCACCTGACGCGTGTTATCCACGGCCACGTATTCGGCGCCCAGGCGGCCCGGCATCGACGGATCGATCTGCACGGTGCCCACTTGCCATGCGCGGCCCAGGCTGTCTTTCAGGTGGTACTCGATCTTCGGACCGTAGAACGCACCCTCGCCCGGCAATTCCGTCCATTCCACGCCACAGGCGCGCAGAGCCGAACGCAGGGATTCCTCGGCGAAATCCCACGACTCTTCCGTGCCGATGCGGTTATCGGGGCGCAAGGCCAGCTTCACATCGATATTCGTGAAGCCGAAGGCCGTGTACACATCCATCGCCTGCTGGTGGAAGGCCGTCACTTCGCCGGCGATCTGCTCTTCCAGGCAGAAGATGTGGCCGTCATCCTGCGTAAAGCCGCGCACGCGCATCATGCCGTGCAAGGCGCCCGACGGCTCGTTGCGGTGGCATTGGCCGAATTCGCCGTAGCGCAATGGCAGGTCGCGGTAGCTGCGCATGCCATTGTTGAAAATCTGGATGTGGCCGGGGCAATTCATCGGTTTCAGCGCATACGCGCGGTTTTCCGATTCCGTGATGAACATGTTTTCACGGTAATTATCCCAGTGACCGGTTTTTTCCCACAGGCCACGGTCGAGAATTTGCGGCGCCTTGACTTCCTGGTAGCCGTTGACCTGGTACACATTGCGCATGTATTGCTCGACTTGCTGCCAGATCGACCAGCCTTTCGGATGCCAGAAGATCAGGCCCGGCGCTTCTTCCTGGAAATGGAAGAAATCGAGCTGCTTGCCCAGCTTGCGGTGATCGCGCTTTTCCGCCTCTTCCAGGTTGTGCAGATACAGTTCCTGGTCTTCCTTCTTGGCCCAGGCCGTGCCATAGATACGCTGCAGCATCTCGTTTTTCGAGTCGCCGCGCCAGTAGGCGCCGGCCAGCTTCATCAGCTTGAACACTTTCAGCTTGCCCGTCGACGGCACGTGGGGGCCGCGGCACAAGTCGGTGAACTTGCCTTCGGAATACAGCGACACTTCCTGGTCAGCCGGAATCGAACCGATCAGCTCTGCCTTGTAGGCTTCGCCGATACCCTTGAAGTACTCGATGGCTTCGTCGCGCGCGACAACCTTGCGCGTGACTTGCTCATCCTTCTTGGCCAGTTCCGCCATTTTCTTTTCGATCGCCGTCAAATCTTCCGGCGTGAACGGACGCTTGTAGGCGAAGTCATAATAAAAGCCGTTGTCGATCACGGGACCGATGGTCACTTGCGCGTCCGGGAACAATTCCTTGACGGCATAGGCCAGCAAGTGGGCCGTCGAGTGGCGGATCACTTCCAGGCCATCGGCATCCTTGTCCGTGACAATCGCCAGTTCCGCGTCTTGCTCGATCAGGTAGGAAGTATCGACCAGCTTGCCGTCGACCTTGCCGGCCAGGGCAGCCTTGGCCAGGCCGGTACCAATATTGGCCGCAACCTGGGCCACGGTGACCGGGCCGTCAAATTGACGGGCGGAACCATCGGGAAGTCGGATTGTAAGCATATTGATCTCCATATCGGCGCTGGCGCCAGGTAAAACTGCGATGTGATGGGTAAAATACTGAAAGGAAAACGCAGACGCAAAAAAACGCGGACTAGCCGCGTTTTTCACTTTCTTGAGACAAAGGAAACCCGTTCGACTAGCGTCACTCCCAAAGCTTGGTAGTAGTTCGCGGTGTCATAACCGGTTTACCCTTTCTCTCTAACTGCATTCTGGTGGGCGGTGAGGAATTCGAATCCCCGACCCCTTGGATGTCGACCAAGTATTCTAACCAGCTGAACTAACCGCCCGTAAAACTTTTGTTGATCATTGTATTTCAAATGACTGCTTGCGGCTTGCGCCAGCTTAAAAACCATCTACTGCCAAATTCTGGTGGGCGGTGAGGAATTCGAATCCCCGACCCCTTGGATGTCGACCAAGTATTCTAACCAGCTGAACTAACCGCCCCGAAGACCAGCATTATAGAGAGGCTTTCCCAGAATGACAAGGGCTGTTTTACAGGAAACTTTAATCTGTTTTTGATCCGCTTCCCGGGCGTCAGCCCTCTTTATACAGAGTCGGCCCGGCACACACGGAATGCCGCTAGAATCGCGGCATGAACTCCACCATATTAGCCTGGCTGAAAACCCTGAGCCGCATCTGCGGTTTTGAAACGGCCGACTCCTTCCCGCCCGGCCACCCGTATGCGCGCACGCGCTGGGACGCCGCGTATTTCGATATCGCCTCCGACGTGAAGCCCGACGAGATCGAACGGCGCATCTGTGCGGCCATCGCCAACACGCCGAGCGTCTTCGCCTATATCACCAATCCCACGCCGCGCATGCAGCGCGCGCTGCTGAACGTGATCCACGACCGGCTGCGGCGCCAGCCCGGCGCGGGCGCCACCGACCTGGTCTTGTTATTGATCCATGCCTACGCCAGCGACCACATCACGGAAGCCGTGCCCGGCCTGCGCACCCTGATCTTCAACACGGAACATGAAGACACGAATCTGCGCGTGCATGCGATCCTGGAATTGCTGGTGGGCACGCCACGGGGACTCGACGTCATCGACATGTAGCCGTCACGCATGATTGGCGGGAACATAGCGCGCGCGCAAGCGCATGAACGGTGTTTCCACCAATGCATATAAAAGCCAGCCCGTGGCAATGCTGAGAATAATCATCACGAGGATCGCCGGCAGGCTGTCCGGCCCGTAACCGATATCCTGCAAAAGCGGGCGCAGCAAAATGCACAGCTGCTTGTGCAGCAAATAAATCGCATACGACCACAATGCCAGGCTGGCCGCACCCGGCACGCGCAGCTTGTACAGGATGCTGGAGGGACTCAGCGCGGCGATCAGCAGCAGGGTAAAACTGGCGGCCAGGGCCGGATAGCCGAACACGGTCACCCAATAACCGTAGTGATCGGTGAGAAACACGTAAAACATCAGCGCCGTGCCAGCGATTCCCGCCAGCAAGGTGCGGTTACCGTAGGACGTGAGGCGCGTCCAGGCGATGGGATGGTAATTCTTCAGCAGCGCCAGCGCCACGCCCGCCACCAGTTCGTCGAAGCGGCACCACGACGCATAGTAAATGTACTTGTAATAGCCGAACCCGCCGCGCGGCAGGTGCACATATTCCTCCCACAGATACGCACGCAGCAGCATGCCGACGATCAAGCTGGCGACCACGGCCAGCCAGGCCCACAGCAGCGATCTGCGGCACGCCGCGATAGCCAAGGCCACGGCCGGCAGCAACACATAGAACTGTTCTTCCACGCACAAGGACCACGCATGCGAAAACGCCGTGCCCGGCGTCAGGTTGATGTTTTGCGTAAAGGTCAGGAATTTCCACAAGGGCAGCAGCGTACTCTCGCCGCGAAACGCGGGCCACAGATAGTACAGCGCCAGCACGGCATAGAAACTGGGCAAGGTGCGCAGGAAGCGCCGCACATAGAAACGCGGCAAGGAAAAGCCGTGTTCGCTGCGCAAGGCCGCAAAGATCTGGTTGCCGATCAGATAGCCACTGAGGGCAAAGAACAGGTCCACCCCGACCCAGCCAATTTCTCCCCAGAAACCGAACGCCCCGCCCTCGCTGACGAACAGCAGATAATGGTTCATGAAGACGAGCACGATGGCCAGCGCGCGCAAGGTGTCGAGGCCATACAGGCGCGAAGAAGAGGAAGAAAACGACATGGATCTCGGCAAGGAAAAACAACGGTGGCGCCGATCATGCCACGGCGCACCCGGCCATGGCCACATTTTTACGGGTGCACCCCGGGAATGCCGCTAAAATATGCCGACCCCGCTTTCCCTTCCCGCAACAGCATAGGATATGTCCAGCATGAGCAGCGCACTCCACTTCAAATCCATCAACTACACGGGCCAGGGCAGCGGCCCGCGCCTGATCGTCACGGGCGCCGTGCACGGCAATGAAACCTGCGGCACCAAGGGCATCCACCGCGTGATGGCTGAACTCGACAGCGGCGCCCTCTCCATCGTGGCCGGCAGCGTCACCTTCGTGCCCATCACCAATCCCCTGGCCTATGCCAAGGGCGTGCGCAGCGGCGACCGCAACCTGAACCGCAATCTGTTCCCGAACGACCATCCGCAGGATTTCGAAGACCGCATCGCCAACTGGCTGTGCCCGCTGCTGGGCCAACACGACGTGCTGCTGGACTTGCACTCGTTCAATGCCGACAGCCAGCCCTTCGTCATGGTGGGGCCGCGCAACAACGATGGCCCGCTGCAACCGTTTCAACATGAAGAGAAGGAACGCGCGCTGGCGCGCCGCCTGGGCGTGCGCCGCTTCGTCGATGGCTGGCTGCATGCGTATGGCCAGGGAGTGCAACGCCGCCTGGGCAATAGCGACCAGGTGGGCCTGGTCTTGCGCTACGGCGTGGGCACCACCGAATACATGCGCTCGACGGGTGGCTATGCCCTGACCCTGGAATGCGGCCAGCACGCGGACCCGGCCGCGCCGGACGTGGCCTACCGCGCCATCATGAACACGCTGGCCTTCCTCGGCTTCATCGACGCGCCGCAGCCGGAACCGATCGCCGACGCCGACATGGAAGCGCTGAACATGGTCGTCGTGCACGACAAGCTGCATGCGGATGACCGCTTCATCAAGACTTGGTCCAGCTTTGACAAGGTCAAACAGGGTGATCAAATTGGCGTGCGCGCGGACGGCACGCCCGTGACGGCCGAATTCGACGCCTACATCCTGTTCCCGGACGTCAACGCGCAAGCCAATGCCGAGTGGTATTACCTGGCGCGGGTGGCCAGCAGTTTTTGATCAATGCCCGACGGACTTCGAAAACAAATTGATCACCAGCACGCCGGCAATGATCAGCCCAAGGCCGATCAAGGCCGGCGTATCGAGGCTTTGCTTGAACCAGAACCAGCCCACGGCGGAAATGAGCACGATGCCCACGCCCGACCAGATCGCATACACGATGCCGGTAGGAATGACCTTCAAGGTCAGCGACAGGCACCAGAAGGCGATGCTGTAGCCGATCACGGTGATGACACTGGGCCACAAGCGGCTGAAGCCGTCGGACGCCTTCAAGGTGCTGGTGGCGATGACTTCGGCGATGATGGCGATGGCCAGGTAGAAATACGTCATGGCGAGACTCATGCTGGCATCCTTTATTGTGGGCTGAGCAGTTTCAAGCCCAGGATACCGGACACGATCAATGCGATGCAGGCGATGCGCGCGGCGCTGGCCGGCTCACCCAGCACCATGATGCCGAAGATGGCCGTACCCACGGTGCCGATGCCCGTCCAGATCGCGTACGCCGTGCCCAACGGCAAGGTGCGCAAGGCCAGGCCCAGCATCACCACGCTGCCCAGCATGGAAACAGCCGTCAGTACGGACGGCAGCAGACGGGTAAACCCCGCGCTGTATTTGAGGCCGATGGCCCAGCCGATTTCCAGCAAACCGGCCAGTACCAGAATAATCCACGCCATTACTTTTCTCCTGAGGCGGCAGGGTCGTCCCCGCCATACAGCCCCCACATCGAGCGGGGTCGTCCCCACAGGAGCAAAAGGAAAAGTATACCATCGGGTGCAAGCTCTTGCCGCCAACACATTTTTTCCAGTGCTGCTGCCAAAAAAGAGGCTGATGGCAGCATAATCGCTGCATCCACTCACTCTCGGGAACAATGATGCTGCTACTGGCCCAAATCCTTACCGCCCTCATCTTGCTGCTGCACGTCTACATCGTGTTGCTGGAAACCGTGCTGTTCGATGCGCGCGGACGCAAGGTGTTTGGCCTGTCGAAGGAAAAGGCGGAGATCGTGCGTCCCGCCATGTCGAACCAGGGTTGCTACAACGGCTTTCTCGTCGCCGCGCTGGCGCTGGGCTTTTTTCACCCGGACGCGGCCATCGCCCAGGCGTTCACCGTCTTCGGCCTGGCCTGCATCGCCGTGGCCGGCGTGTGGGGCGCGGCCACCGTCATGACGCGCATCCTCTACCTGCAAACGGTGCCCGCCGTCATCGCCCTGCTGCTGTTCCATTTCGCCTGATACTTGCCTGAAATATCCGCCGCCAGCATGTTTTTTGATTATATCGTAAAATTCCGATATTGAAATTCACAAAAGACGAACCATATATCGTCTACAGACGAACATCGATCAGGAGAAACACCATGGACATCGACGCCATCCACAAGGCGCTGGCCAATCCCGTGCGGCGACAGATCCTGCAATGGCTGAAGGAGCCGCAGCAGCATTTCGCCCAGCAAGAGCATCCGCTCGACTTCGGCGTCTGTGCCGGACTGATCGACCGCAAGCTGGGTCTGTCGCAATCTACGGTCTCGGCCCACCTGGCTACCTTGCAAAAGGCCGATTTGATTTCAGCCAGGAAAGTTGGCCAATGGAGCTTTTTTAAACGTAATGAAGTCACCCTCCAGGCTTTTCTGCAGCACATGCAGCAAGGTTTGTAACCGCAGCCCCATCCATATCGCCGTCCGCGGCACTCTCGACAGGAAAGATAGCAACCATGGCAACCTTATTCGACCCCATCACCATTGGCAGCCTGCAACTGAAAAACCGCATCATCATGGCGCCGCTGACGCGTTCGCGCGCCGGCAATCCGGGCCGCGTGCCGAACGCCCTCATGGCCGAGTACTACACGCAGCGCGCTTCGGCCGGCATGATCATCTCGGAAGCGACGGCCGTCACGCCGCAAGGCGTGGGCTATGCGGACACGCCGGGCATCTGGTCCGAAGAACAGGTGGAAGGCTGGAAACACATTACCAAGGCCGTGCATGACGCGGGCGGCCTGATCGTGCTGCAACTATGGCATGTGGGCCGCATCTCCGCGCCCGTCTTCCTCGATGGCGACCTGCCCGTGGCGCCCAGCGCCGTCAAGCCGGCCGGCCATGTCAGCCTGCTGCGCCCGAAACAGGAATTCGTCACGCCGCGCGCACTCGATACGGAAGAGATTCCCGGCATCGTGGCGGCTTACCGCCTGGGCGCCGAGAATGCGAAAAAAGCGGGTTTCGACGGCGTGGAAATCCACGGCGCGAATGGCTATTTGCTCGACCAGTTCCTGCAAGACAGCACCAACTTGCGCACCGACAACTACGGCGGTTCGATTGAAAACCGTGCCCGCCTGATGCTGGAAGTGACGGATGCGTGCATCGAGGTATGGGGCGCCGACAAGGTGGGCATGCATTTGGCGCCGCGCCGCGACGCGCACGACATGGGCGACTCCGACCCGCGCGCCACCTTCGGCTATGTGGCGCGCGAACTGGGCAAACGGGGCATCGCTTTCATCTGCGCGCGCGAAGCGCTCGGTGAAGACCGCTTGGGCCCGTACCTGAAACAGGAGTTCGGCGGCGTGTACATTGCCAACGAGAAAATGGACAAGGCGGCGGCCGAAGCCTTGCTGGCCAAGGGCGAAGCCGATGCCGTGGCCTTCGGCCTGTGGTTCATCGCCAATCCCGACCTGCCCATCCGCCTGCACAGCGACGCGCCCTTGAATCCCCTGAACCCGGATACGCTGTACGCACCCGATGCGGCCGGCTACACGGACTACCCGGCACTGGCGGCACTGGCCTAAACGGCACTCGGGGCGACAGCAGCGGCACTCGTCGCTGTTGCCTGCCCTTCAGCGCCATCGGCGCCGTGCCGGCCGCGCCGGACGGCGCGCCTGCACGCTGCTGAAAACGCGGCGTATCACCTCGGCCGGCACCGCGTGCTCACGCAAGTAGGCTGTCGCCACCGTCCGCCCCAGGGCATGATGAAACGCCACGCCCCGCTCGACGAGCTCGGCCATCACCTTGTCCGTTCGGACATGCCCCCCAGGTACATCCTCGATACTGTTATTCATGCCATGGCTCCCCGTCGGGTGGATCAATGCTGTATCAAGTTTTGACCACATTGTGTGCATTTAGTGCCCGCCACGGTGGCAAAGCATCGTTAAAATAGCAGCAACAGCCGGCCCGACACCGCATGAATAGCGGCCTCGGCTGCTTGTCGCCACCGCCAGCCCCGTATAGAATGCCTGCGCAGAATTTTTGCTTCAAGGAAAATGGCCAGCAGCGCCATCCGATTAAAAACAGTGTCACTGAAGGGTATCAATGGACGATTTATTTGTACAAGCGGGCGACTTGCCGACCTGGCACCAGCGCTGTGCGTTGCGCGTGCTGCGGCTGTTTGGCTGGCGCATGCGCTTCCGTCCCCTGCCGGGGCCACGCGGCATCGTCGTCGTCTACCCGCACACGTCGAACTGGGATTTCATGGTGGGCCTGTTCGGCAAATGGGCGCTGTCGCTGCCGTTCCACTGGCTGGCCAAGGATTCCCTGTTCCGCGGCCCGATGGGCAAGGTGCTGCGCTACCTGGGCGGCGAACCCGTCGACCGCAGCACCACCAGCGGCACGATTCAACGTCAGGCCGAGCGCATGCTGGCCGCCGACTGGTACTGGCTGGCCATCACGCCGGAAGCGACACGCAGCTACCGCCCGAACTGGAAAAGCGGCTTTTATCACCTGGCCCTGGCTGCCAAGGTGCCGCTGTTGCTGGTGTATATCGACTACCCGAACAAGGTGCTGGGCGTCGTCGACCATATCTACTTGACGGGCGACAAGGAGGCCGACATGGCCGCCATCGCCGCCGTGTATGCGGGCCATCAGGGCTTGCACCCGGAAAAGGCGGCGCCCATCGTGCTGTCCGACAAGCGCCCCGGCGCTTAATTTATTCCCATCAGCACCACGCCGGCGGCCGTCAAGGCCACGCCGGCCACGCGCAGTACGCGCCCGGCCAGCACCTGGCCGGCGAAACGTCCCGCACCCAGCAGCACGGCCGAAGCGAGCAGGAAGCCGCACGCGGCCGAGGCAGCCGGTAATTCCTGGCCATGCGCATTGCCATGCGCCAGCGCAAACACCCCCACGAGCAGCATGCCGAGCCAGTTCGGCAGCGCCAGCGCCAGCGCGATGGCCAGCCCCACCAGCGCCACCGTGGCGGCGATGCCCGTTTCCAGACCGGGCAGCGTCAAGCCCACCATGCCGGCCAGCGCGCCGAGCAGCATCATGCCGAGGAAAGTGGCGGGCTGGGCCAGGCTGCGGCGCTGCTGGCCACCCCAGATGCCCACGCCCAGCATGGCCAGCAAATGATCGATGCCCGTGAACGGATGGGCGAAGCCGGCCAGAAAACCCACGCTGTCGCCATGGCCGGGGTGGGCCATCGCTGGCAAGGCCAGCAGGCACAGCGCCGCCACGGCGGCCGTTTTTGTCATCAGTCTTGCGCTCATTGCAGCTCCTTGCCTGGTTGATCGAGCAAACCTTGCTCGCGGATAAAATCGATGACCACCTGCACGCCGTCGCCGCTGCGCAAGTTGGTAAACACGAAGGGGCGCTCGCCGCGCATGCGTTTGGCGTCCTGCGCCATGATGTCCAGGTTGGCGCCCACGTACGGCGCCAGGTCCGTCTTGTTGATAATGAGCAAATCGGAGCGCGTGATGCCGGGCCCGCCCTTGCGCGGGATTTTTTCGCCACCTGCCACGTCGATCACGTAGATCGTCAGGTCCGAGAGTTCCGGACTGAAGGTGGCGGCCAAATTGTCCCCGCCCGATTCGACCAGGATCAAGTCCAGGTTGGGAAAATCTGCCTGCATGCGCGCGATCGCTTCCAGGTTGATCGATGCATCCTCGCGGATGGCCGTGTGCGGGCAGCCGCCCGTCTCCACACCCATCAGGCGCTCGGCCGGCAAGGCATCGGCGCGCAGCAGGATTTCCATGTCTTCCTTGGTATAGATATCATTCGTGATGACGGCCATGTCGTAGCGCTCGCGCATGCCCTTGCACAGCATTTCGCACAGGGCCGTCTTGCCCGAGCCGACCGGGCCGCCGATGCCTACGCGCAGGGGATTGGAGGTAATCGATGTCATGTTTGCTCTTTCATTGAATAGTTCAGGAACGGTACAGGCGGCTGTACTGCACTTCGTGCCGCATCGACAGCAGCGACAGGCCGGGCGCCCAGTTGCCCATCTCGTCGTCGGCCAAGGTTTGCGCCGTGCGCGCCGCCGCTTCCAGTTCCGGGCGCAGCGACAGCAGCAAACGCTGGCCCGCCACCTGCCCCAGCGGCACGGATTTCACGCAGACGAGCACCTGGTTTTCCGCCCAGGCGAACAGCATGGCCAGCAGCGCCTCTTCGCGCGGAATCGCCAGCGCCGCCACGGCGCAGGCATAGGCTGTGGGCAGCGCCACTTCCGGCTGCCCCTGCAGCATGTCGATCAGCACGCCGTCGGCCACGCCCAGCTCGGCCAGCAATTTGGTCAAGGAATACCCCATCTGGATGGTTTCGGCGCGAAATTCCGCCGTGTCGCGCGAGGCGATGAAACGCTCGCTCCAGCACTGCACGGAGGATAAGTCCTGCGCTGCAAACGCCTGCATCAAGCGCCAGCACAGCGGCGCTTCCCAGCGCGCCACCACGTGCGCCAGATGCTCGGCGATCCACGCGCGCGCCGTGGCCGCATCCGCCACCAGGCCGGATTCCAGCGCCGCTTCCAGCCCCTGCGAATAGCTGTAAGCGCCGATCGGCAAGGCCGGGCTGGCGAACTGCAGCAGATGCAGCAGGGCCGAGGCCTGCATCATGCAGCGCCTGGCACATCGCCGGGGCGGTGGATTTTCTGCCGCAGCGGCACGGGCGCCAGCAAGTGCTGGCCGTGGCCGTCGTGGTGGCCATGGCCGCCGCCATACGCGCCCGCCTCCGGCTCGAACGGCGCGCTTTCCTCCGTCACGCTCGCCTGCAAGCCTTGCAGCATCTCTTTTAAAACGGGGTCCTTGCGGATGCGCAAAAAGCCGTCGCCCACCTGCGCCTGCGTGTGGCGATTCCCCAGGTGAAAAGCGCAGCGCAGCAGGGTGTGCGCGTCCGCGCAGCGCACCAGGTAGGTCGGCTCGCGCGCGGCGACGATCTGCACCACCTGCCCTTCCGGTCCCGTCATGCGCTCGCCGTCGCGCAGCACCGTGCCGCGCACGGTAAACACGGCCACCTCGTCGCCATTCGACAGCACGGCGCGCAGCCGGCATTTTTCGCGCTGGTCATAGGGCAGCACCAGTTGGGCGAACGGGATGCGGTCGTCGTCCGCTCCCAGCTTGGTATGCAATGTGAGCATGCTTGTCTCCCGCTTAAAATAGAAAATAACGCTGCGCCATGGGCAGCACGGCGGCCGCCTCGCACACGAGCAGTTGGCCGTCGGCGCGCACGGCATAGGTTTCCGGGTCCACTTCCATGTGCGGCGTGGCGCCGTTGTGGATCATGTCGGCCTTGCGCAAGCCGCGCATGTTTTTCACGGCGATGACGGATTTATTAAGTTTGAGCTGATGCCCGATATCGAGCTCGTAGGCCGCCTGCGACACGAACGTGAACGACTTTTTCAGGCCGCCGCCGAAGGCACCGAACATCATGCGGTAATGCACGGGCTGCGGCGTGGGAATCGAGGCGTTCGGGTCGCCCATCTGCGCGGCGGCGATCATGCCACCCTTGAGTATCATCGACGGCTTGACGCCGAAAAAGGCCGGCTTCCACAGCACGATGTCGGCGATCTTGCCCGCCTCGATGGAACCGACCACGTGCGATATCCCATGCGTGATGGCCGGGTTGATCGTGTACTTGGCGATGTAGCGCTTGGCGCGGAAATTGTCGCTGCGCGCCGTGTCGGGCGCCAGCGGCCCGCGCTGCACCTTCATCTTGTGCGCCGTCTGCCAGGTGCGCATGATCACTTCGCCGACACGGCCCATGGCTTGCGAGTCGGACGACATCATGGAAATGGCGCCGATGTCGTGCAAAATGTCTTCCGCGGCGATGGTTTCGCGGCGGATGCGCGACTCGGCAAACGCCACGTCTTCGGCAATCGCCGGGTCCAGGTGGTGGCACACCATCAGCATGTCCAGGTGCTCGTCGAGCGTGTTGACGGTAAACGGGCGCGTCGGATTGGTCGATGACGGCAGCACGTTGGCCTGTCCCACGGCGGCGATGATGTCGGGCGCATGGCCGCCGCCTGCCCCTTCCGTGTGAAAGGTGTGGATGGTGCGGTCCTTGAAGGCGGCCAGGGTGTGCTCCAGGAAGCCGCCCTCATTCAGGGTGTCGCTGTGCAGCGCCACCTGCACGTCCATGCGGTCGGCCACGGACAGGCAGTTGTCGATGGCGGCCGGCGTGCTGCCCCAGTCCTCGTGCAGTTTCAAACCGATGGCGCCCGCGCGCACCTGCTCTTCCAGCGGCAGCGGCAGGCTGACGTTACCCTTGCCCATGAAGCCCAGGTTCATCGGGAAGGCGTCGGCGGCCGCCAGCATGGCGTGCAGATGCCATGGCCCCGGCGTGCAGGTGGTGGCGGCCGTGCCCACGGCCGGTCCCGTGCCGCCGCCCAGCATGGTCGTCACGCCGCTCATCAGGGCTTCCTCGATCTGCTGCGGGCAGATGAAGTGGATGTGCGTGTCGACGCCGCCGGCCGTGACGATCAGGCCTTCGCCGGCGATGATCTCGGTGGCGCCGCCGATGGAGAGCGTCACGCCAGGCTGGATGTCCGGGTTGCCCGCCTTGCCGATGCCGAAAATCAGGCCGTTTTTCAGGCCGATATCGGCTTTGACGATGCCCCAGTGGTCGAGGATGACGGCATTCGTGATGACGGTATCCATCACCTCGGCCGCGCAGCGCTGCGACTGGCCCATGCCGTCGCGGATCACCTTGCCGCCGCCGAACTTCACTTCTTCGCCGTAGATCGCATAGTCATGCTCGATCTCGATGAACAGTTCCGTGTCGGCCAGGCGGATGCGGTCGCCCTTGGTGGGGCCGAACATCTCGGCATACGCGCTGCGGGGAATGCTGGCCATCTCAATCCTTTCCCGGTGGAGTGTCTTGCAGGTCGCCCATCACTGCGCCATTGAAGCCGTAGACCTTGCGTTCGCCCGCCAGCGCCACCAGTTCCACCGTGCGCTGCTGGCCAGGTTCGAAGCGCACTGCCGTGCCGGCCGTGATATTGAGGCGCATGCCGTAGGCGCGCCAGCGCTCGAAGGCCAGCGCCGGATTGACTTCAAAAAAGTGAAAGTGCGAGCCCACCTGGATCGGCCGGTCGCCCCGGTTGGCCACCACCACGGTGGCCGTGGCGCGGCCCGCATTGAGGCTGATCTCGCCTTCTTCCAATTTGTATTCACCTGGGGTCATGAGGGGCTCCTTCTCAAAAGACTACGGTATCGGATGGTGCACGGTCACCAGCTTGCTGCCATCGGGGAAGGTCGCTTCCACCTGGATATCGGGGATCATCTCGGCGATGCCGTCCATGACGTCGGCGCGCGAGAGTATCTTGCTACCGTCCGACATCAGCTGCGCCACCGACTTGCCATCGCGCGCGCCTTCCATGATGGCGGCGCTGATCAGGGCCACCGCTTCGGGATAATTCAATTTCAAGCCGCGCGCCAGGCGCCGTTCGGCCAGCAGCGCGGCCGTAAAAATGAGCAGCTTGTCTTTTTCGCGGGGAGTCAGGTCCATGGTTTTCCTAGTCTTTCCTGTTCAAGTGTTCCAGATGCGGGGCACGACGGCGTCGCGTCCCAGCATGGCGGGGCGCAGCAGAAGCCAGGCGGCCAGCATGATCCGGCGCGCCGCCTCGCTGTCGCCGCACAGCAGGCGCACCACCACCAGCGCTTTCATGTGCGTGGCGCCAAACACGGCGCCGGCCGGCACGGCGATCTCGCGCACGGCCGCCAGTACCGATGAAGAAACGGGTGTGCCGACGGCGATCAGGGTGGCGCATACCGTGTGGCCGGCCAGCCCCAGGGGACTGGCCATCAGCGCGCCGCCTCCCGCCAGCACGCCCTGCTCCCACCACAGCAGCTTGCCGCCACGGCGGATCTGCACCTGCTGGCTGATGCTGCCCGTGTTGAACATTTCGCCCGAGGCGCTGCGGCCCAGGCAGACGATGTCGCAGCCGATGTAGCTGGCATCGAGCGCCAGTTCCACCTCGTGACGCAGGCGCACGCACGCCTGGTCGAAGAAAATGCTTTCCTGCGGCAGCCACTCGATGGCGGCGCCGGTACCCGCGCGCAGCACGATGTGCTGACCCGAGACGTGGCCATTCGCGCGGTACCACTTGGCGGCGCCCGGTGACGTGAGCAAGGCGTGTGCGCCCGCGCCCACCGTGGCGTCGACGGCCAGCTGGTCGCCGCCCACCACGCCGCCTGGCGGATGGATGATGATGGCGTGGCAGACGGCATCGCCTTCCGGGTACAAGGGCTTTTGCACGCGCAAAGGGCCGCGGTGCGTGCGCTCGACCAGGCGGCTGACGCCATCGTGCAGCGCAAAACCGAGGCGCAAATGCGCCTGCCAGGCGCCGTGCGCGCTGGGCTGTGAAGGCATGGCTGGATGGGTACTGTCTGGCATGCGGGGCAATCGCGTAAATAAGCGATTACCTAAGCAGGATATGTGCCAGCGTCAGAGGAATAAAAAGTGAGCATCCTGCACCGCGCTGCTGCGAATGCACCGGCATGGTGCATCGGCCGCACCGCGGCGTGTATGTTCAGGCCACGGCCAGGGTGCGCCGCTCACGCAGCAAGGCCGTGAATGGTGCGGCAGCCAGGGGCCGGCTGAAATAATAGCCCTGCATTTCGTCGCAGCCGTGTTCCGTCAGGAAGTCCACCTGTTCGCGCGTTTCCACGCCTTCGGCGATGACGCGCATGTCCAGGTTGTGTGCCAGCGAGATGACGGAACGGGCGATGGCCGCGTCACTGCTGCTGGTGGTGACGTCGTCGACGAAGGATTTGTCGATCTTCAGCACGTCGATGGGAAAACGCTTCAGGTAGCCCAGGCTGGAATAGCCGGTGCCGAAGTCGTCGAGGGAAATGCCCACGCCGATATCCTTCAGGCGCGTCAGCGCCGCCACCGCCTTGTCCGGGTCGCCCATCACCGTGCTTTCCGTGATCTCGATACCCAGGCAGGCGGGCGCGATGCCGTATTTACGCAATACCGCCTCGACGAAAGGCACCGTGCGATCCTGCGCGAACTGTTTACCGGACAGGTTGACGGCCACCTTGATGCTGCCCAGGCCTGCGTCGTGCCAGGCGCGGATCTGGGCGCAGACGCTTTCCAGCACCCATTCGCCGATGGCCGTGATCAGGCCGTATTCCTCGGCCAGCGCGATGAACAGGCCCGGCGACACCTTGCCCAGCACCGGGTTCTCCCAGCGCAGCAGGGCTTCCGCGCCCAGCAAGGCGCCCGTGCGCAAGCACATCTGCGGCTGGTAGTGCACTTCGAATTCATCGCGGCAGATGGCGCCGCGCAGCTGCTGCTGCATGGCCAGGCGGGCGCGGATATCGCTGCCCATGCGCTCCGTGAAGAAGGCGTAATGATCGCGCCCCATTTCCTTGGCGCGCACCAGGGCCGTGTCGGCGTGGCGCAGCACGTCGTCGAGGCTGTCGCCGTCGGCCGGGCACATGGCGATGCCGATGCTGGTGGTCAGCGCCAGGCGCTCGCCACCGACATTGAGCTCTTCGCGCAAGCCGGCCAGGATGGTTTGCACCAGCGCCAAGGTGCGGCCCAACAGGGCATCGTCCTGCAGCAGGATCTGGAATTCGTCGCCGCCCTGGCGCACCACGGTGTCGCCCTCGCGCACGCAGCCGGAGAGGAAACGCGCCACCACTTGCAGCGCCTTGTCGCCCACGGCCTGGCCGTGCGAATCGTTGATGTTCTTGAAACGGTCCAGGTCCAGGCACATCAGCACCACTTGCTGGCTGTCGCGCAGGGCGTTGGCGCGCGCCTGTTCGAAACGCTCGCGCAGCAGCACGCGGTTCGGCAAACCCGTCAGCGCGTCGTGGTAGGAGAGGAAATCGATCAAGTGCTGCTCGGCCTTGCGCTCGCTGATATCGAGGAAGACGCCCACATAGTTAACGACGGCGCCGTCCGGGCCATGCACGGTGGACACGCTGAGCAAACAGGGATAGGTGTCGCCGCTCTTGCGCCGCGTCTGCACCTCGCCCGACCAGCAGCCGCTGCTGCGCAAGCCCTGGCGCATGGCCTGCAGCACCGCTTCGCCCGTGTGTTCGGCGTGCAGGCGCAGGATGTCCGTGCCCACCACTTCCTGCGCCGCGTAGCCGGTGATGCGCGTAAAGGCGGGATTGGCGGTGACGATGATGCCGGCAGGATCGGTAATCAAAATGGCGTCCTGGGTGGCTTCGAAGACCTGGCCGGACAGGCGCAGCAATTCTTCATTGGCGCGGCGGATCTGCACTTCGCGCGCCAGGGTGCTGGCCACCTGTTCCAGTTCGGCCGTGCGTTCGGCCACCCTGCGCTCCAGGTTGGCGCGCTCCTGCGCCAGCTGCAGCTGCGCCCGCGCCAGGCGCACGTGCGCGTCGGTACGGGCGAGGATTTCCTCGGCCTGGAAAGGCTTGGCGATGAAATCGACGGCGCCCAGCGCAAAGCCGCGCACCTTGTCGTCCGTATCGTACTGGGCCGACAGGAAGATCACCGGCACCTGGCGCAAGGACGGTATCTCCTTCAGGCGGCGGCACACCTCAAAGCCGTCGAGGCCCGGCATGCGCACGTCGAGCAGGATCAGCTCCGGCGGGCGCGCCTGGGCTGTCCACAGGGCCAGTTCACCATTCGGCGCCTGACGCACCGCATAGCCGGCGGCGCCCAGCAAGTCGCTCAACAGCTTCAGCGAAGCCGGTGTATCTTCAACGATCAGTACTTCGCCCTTAGCATTCACTTCCGAAAAATCGCGGTGCATGTAGCAGTTCTCTCAGCTTTGGATGAGGCGCGGCGCTCGATTGCCACGCTGGACAAGACATTTCTTTTGCGATGAACTACGTACTATCATCATAATCTTTATTGCAATTTAGCACCATCCATCCACGGCACTTAGTCGGTCTTTTCATCGAATCCGATGTTGTCAGCCCACACTTTCAGGTATGCGCCAGCGCACCCTCGCTCTCCAGCAAGACGCACAGCTGACGGTACTGGTGCTGCTCGAGCATGGCCTGCAGCGGCGCCAGCAACGGTGCCGCTGCCGCCGGCAGGGCCGCCAGCAGCTGCGCCACCCTGGCCAGGTTCAATTCGCGCAGCGCCACCAGCAAGGCGGCGCGCTCTTCCCCGGCCAGCAGCAGCAAGTCTTGCGCCCGCAGTGCCGGCGGCGCTGCCGCCTGCGCCGGCATGGCGGGCGGCGCGGTTGCCTGCACTGGCGCCTGCGCCGCCTGCGCGGGTATGCTGAAACGGAAGGTGGCGCCCTGCCCCGGCGTGGATTCCAGCGTCAGTTCGCCTTTCATCAACTGCACGAATTCGCGCGAGATGGCCAGGCCCAGGCCCGTGCCATCCTTCGGTCCCGCACTGTCGGCCTGCACGAACGGCTCGAAGATGCGCTGCTGGTCTTCCAGGGCGATGCCGATGCCCGTGTCGCTGACGGCGAACGACAGGCGCCACGTGGCGTCATCCAGCAGCTCGCCGCGCACGCGCAAGGTGACCTCGCCGCTGCCGGCGAACTTGACGGCATTCGACATCAGGTTCAACAGCACCTGGCGCAAGCGCGTCGCATCGAGCAGCACCGCCGCCGGCAGGTCCGCGCAATCGAGGCGCAGGGTCAGCCCCTGCTGCTCGGCGCGCATGTCCAGCATATCCATCACTTCCTGCAACAGGGGCGCCAGCGCCACCACGGTCGCCTGCGCCTGCAGTCGCCCCGCCTCGCCCTTCGACAGTTCGAGGATTTCATTGATCAGGGTGAGCAAATGATTGCCGGAGCGGTGGATGATGGCCAGGTTGCGCTTTTCATCGTCCTGCATGTTGGGCGAGGCGGCCATCAGGCGCGAAAAGCCGATCACGGAATTCAAGGGCGTGCGCAGTTCATGGCTCATGTTCGCCAGGAAGGTGCTCTTGGCGCGGTTCGCCGCCTGCGCCTGGCTGACGGCCACCGACAGGGCGCTCGTGCGCTCGGCCACCAGTTCTTCCAGGTGGTGGCGGTGGCGCAGCAGTTCCAGTTCGGCCTCGCGGTGCGCCGTGATGTCGTAATTGGAGCCCACCATGCGCATGGGCTGGCCCCGCCCGTCGCGGAAGATCACGGCGTCGGCCTTGATGTAGCGGATGGCGCCGTCGGGCCACAGGATGCGGTACTCGTGCGTAAACGCCTGGCCGGCGCCCAGCGCGGCGCGCAGGGCCTGCTTGGCCGCCGGCACGTCGTCCGGCATCAGCGCCGCGCGCCAGATGACCGCCGGCGACATGCTGCTGGCCGCATCGGCCTTGAACTGCGCGTACATCTGTTCATCCCATTGCAAGGCGTCGCTGCTGACGTTCCAGTCCCAGATGCCGATGCTGGCCGCGCCGGTCGCCATCTGCACGCGCTCCTCGCTGCGCTGCAGGGCGCGGTAGCGGCTGTCGAGCAGCGCCACCATGTCGCGGATGGAGCGGTACAGGGTACGCAGCTCGCCCAGGAACCACGCTTTCGGCGGCGTGCCGAAGGCTTCGCCCTGCCCCGCCTTGACGCCGGCCGCGTACTGGCCGATCGCCTTCAACGGCTTGAGCATCAGACACCACAGGAGCAGCCAGATGCAGGCCACCAGGATCACGTCGAGGGCCACGATCATCGCACCGATGCCCAGCGCGCGCTGCCGCAGCTCCGCGTCCAGCAGGGCCGGCGTGGCATACACGGCAACGCTGCCGATGACTTGTCCGCCTGCCGTCACGGAGCGCCGCTGCACCAGCCAGCCCGGTTCGGCGGACAGCGCGGCGAGGCTCTCGATGGCGCCGTCCTCAGTACGGCGCAGGATCAGCGCCTCCTTGCCGATGCCCGGCGTGAGGGAGCTGGCCACCAGGTCGCGCTTGCCCAGCATGCTGCGCATGATGGCCTGCATCTGCTTTTCATCGAGGTTCCACAAGGGCAGTTCGATGGCCACGGCCAGCTGGTCCGCGCTGACGGCCAGGCTGCGATGCAGCTGCTGCCAGCGCTGCTCGCGTTCGGACTGGTAAAACAGCACGGCAAACACCAGCAGCAGCGCAGTGACGACACAGGTCAGCGCCACGCTGACGGCCAGCACGATGGATACGCTGCCCAGGCGCGCGCCTTCGGATGCGTGAAAAGTCATGCGCCTTCACCCTGCGGTTCGCTGGCCAGCTGCGCCAGCAAGGCGCACAGCGGCTGGTACTGATGCTGTTCCAGCATGGCGGCGATGTGCGCGGACAGCTGCGGCAGGCCGGTCGCCACGCCGGCCAGCACGATGGCGCTGCGCCGCAAATCGAGGGCTTGCACGGATTCGAGCAGCGCCTGCCGTTCGTCCGCGCCCAGCTGGCCCAGCGCCTGCTGCAGGTCAAAGGCGGGCGCCGGCACGCGCGGCGGCGCGGCGGCGGTGCGCTGAAAGCGCACGCCCAGTTGCTGCTCCAGCATGACGAACAGGTGTTCCTGTTCGATCGGTTTGCGCAGGAAGCCGTCGGCGCCGGCCGCCAGCGCCTCCTGCTTTTCTTCCTCGAAGGCGGAGGCGGTCATGATCACCAGGCGCGGCTGCACCAGCGCCGGCTGCGCGCGCAGCCAGCGCGTCAGCGCCAGACCATCCATGTCCGGCATGCGCCAGTCACTGAGCACCATGTCATAGCGCTGCGCCGCCAGCATGGCTTGCGCTTGCGCACCGCCCGCCGCTTCCTGCAGCTGGAAACCCAGCGGCGCCAGCAAGCCGGCCAGCAGCTTGCGGCAGTTGTCGTCATCGTCGACCAGCAGCACCATGCGCCCGCGCTGGCCCGGCGGCAGGCGCGCCACGCGGCCCGGCGCCAGCGCCGCGGTGGCCGGCTGCCGCAGCACCGGCGCGCGCAGGTCGAAATGGAATACGGAGCCGGCCCCCAAGGTGGAGTCGACGCGCAGCTCGCCGCCCATCAGGCGCACGAATTCGCGCGAAATGGTCAGCCCCAGTCCCGTGCCGGCCTGCGCCACGGCGCTGTCGGCCTGCACGAACGGTTCAAAGATGCGCTCCAGATCCGCTTGCGCGATGCCGCTGCCCGTATCGCGCACGGCAAACGCCAGCGCCATCTGCCCGCCTTCTGCCGTCTGGCACGCCAGCGACAGGGTCACGCTGCCCTGCTCGATGAACTTGAGCGCGTTCGACAGCAAATTGAGCAGCACCTGGCGCAGCTTGGCGCCATCGAGGCGCACCAGCGGCGGCACGCCGGAACGTTCGAGCTGCAGCGCGATGCCCTGGTCGCTCGAACGCATGCGCACCATCTCGAGCACCTCGTCGAGCAAGCCATTCAAGTCCACGGGCCCCGTTTGCAGCTGCATGCGGCCCGCTTCGATTTTCGACAATTCGAGGATGTCGTTGATCAAGGTCAGCAAATGATGGCCGGCGCGGTTGATGATGGCCAGGTTATGCTTTTCTTCCTCGAACATGCTGCTCGAATCGGCCATCATCTGCGAAAAACCGATCACGGAATTCAAGGGCGTGCGCAGTTCGTGGCTCATGTTGGCCAGGAAGACGCTTTTCGCGCGATTTGCCGATTCGGCCTCGGTGACGGCCACCGACAGGGCCGCCGTGCGCTGCTGCACCAGTTCTTCCAGGTGGTCGCGGTAGCCAAGCAATTCCTGCTCGCTGTGCTTGCGCTCGGAAATGTCGACGATGCCGCTGCGCACCAGGCGCCGCCCTTCCATGGGCAATTTGACCAGCCGCACCTCGCAGGGAAAAACGCTGCCGTCGGCACGCCGCACATTGCGCTCCACCAGGACAGGCTCGCCCAGCATGGCGCGGCGCAGATGCTCTTCCATCATCAGCCCCAGCGGCAAGCCATCGGGCTGCTTGCCGGCATACAGGTCGAACGGCCCGCGTGCCAGCAGCGCTGCGCGCGACAGGCCCAGCATGCGCTGCGCGCTGCTGTTGGCGTCGACGAAGCGGTCCAGATCCAGGTCGTACACCAGGATGGCTTCCGGCGCATGCTCGACCAGGATGCGGAAGCGCTGCTCGCTCTCACGCGCATCGCTCTCGGCGCGCCGCAGGCGCCGCCGCTGCAGCAGCAAGGCGCTCAGCAAGCCGGCCATCACGATAAAGACGCCGCCCACCAGCAGCACGGCAAGGCGGTGCTCGTGCCACAGTTGCGGCGGCCGGTTGAGGAACAGCGTGTGCGGCGGCAGGCGGCTGATGTCGGCATCCCAGCGCTGCAGTTGTTCCCAGTCGTACATGGGCACCGGGCGGGCCGGCGGCAGCAAGGTGCCCGGCACGGCGGGCGCCTTGCCATCCAACACGGCCAGCGACATCTGCGCCACCTGCTGCGCGGCCTGTTCGATGTGCAGGATGGAGCCACCCAGGATGCCCTTGCCGACCGTCGCGTTGTACATGCCAAAGGTGGGCACATTCGCCAGGCGCGCCAGCTGCACGGAAAACGGCACGGGCGTGGCGATGATGCCGGCCACGTCGCGGTTGACAGTGCCCGCCACCAGCACGCTATCGGCGGGCAGGCGCGCCACCGCCGCGCGCATCTGCGCCAGGGTCAGGTCATCGAGGTAGCGCATGGCCACCTTGCCCTGCCACGCCAGCGCCGCCTGCTGCATGCTGCGCTTCAATGCCTGGTCGGCCTCGCTGGTGCCGACGGCCATGACGATGGTCTTGGTGTCAGGGAACAGCGCCATGGCCTGCGCCAGCGTGCCGGGAAAATCGACATTCGCCTTTTGCTGCCAGATGGATGCCGGGCTGCCCGCCGGTAAGGCCCTGCCCGAGGTGTTAATCGCCAGCACGGGCACGCCGCGCGCCAGCGGCGCCAGGTCCGACAGCAAAAAATCGAGCGCGGGCTGCTGCATGGCGATGATCAGGTCGGCCTTGCGCCCCATCATCTGGGTGTATCTCAAAAGCAACAAATCACGCATCTCGTTGCGCAGCGCCGGGTCGCCCTGGGTATTCAGGTTCAGGTGCTCGACCATGATGTCTTCGCTGGCCAGGCCCGCGGCGGCCATGGCGGCCACATAGGTGCGCGTGTACGATTCCACGCCGGCGCGGCCATAGTCGTAGGCGTTGAGGAACAGCACGCGCTGGCCCTGGTGCGGCGGTGCGACGGTGGGCGCTGCTGCCGGCAGGGCGGCGCAGGGGGCGGCGACACAGAACGCCAGCAGCAATGCGCGGCAGCAGCGGCGCACCGCTGCCCTGCCCTGCCCACCGCCCGGCACATCACGCATCATTCGCCATGCCCATGCTCACTCCCGCCTGTCACCATGTTTCACCCATGCGCTGGCTGATCAGCCACCGACACTTACAAAAACATGATAACGTCAACTGCAGGGACAAGTCCATTCCTTAGGGCAATCTTTTGACAATCCGCCCGCTCGTTACGCCGCAGTGCCGCTAATACCGAACAATTCCAGCTTCAGCCCTTTTATGCCGGACGGCACATAAATCGCAATCGCCTGGGCCTTGATCATGCTGTCATAAATACTGCCCTTGTTCTCGATCGAAAAGTAATACGTATTGGGCCGCACCGGCACTTCAGCAGGAACCTGGGCCATATGACGCAACTCGGCACCCGGAAGTGCCCGGCCCAGTAACAGGTCGATATTGTCCGGAGATGAAATCTTGAACTGCAACGGCACCGTGGCGACCAGTTCCAGCGCCGGCATATCGGCGTTTACCGCAAGACACAGTTCGGTCTGACGGTCAATCCGCTTGGCGTCGAGCAAGCCGTGATAGTGGGTGTTTTGTTGCGCGTCGTTGGACAGCGCAATCGGGAAGTAACGCGACAGGAGCACCGTATCGATCAGGTCGCGAATGATGCCATCGAGCTTGCCGAAACCGGGCGCCGCGTCATCGTGAGAATAAGCCGGCAGGTCGCTCAACGTGTATTTTTTCGAAAACGTCATCAAGCCACCGGCCAATGCCATCAATTTTTCAAATAAATACACGGGATGGTGGCGCCGGTAACTGGCGCAATGACTGAGCGTGGCGCTGGCCGTGCTCAAGGTATTGAGCATCCAGAACGAGGAAACATCGCCGCCATGAAATTCCACCGTATGGTTACCGGGCTGGCGGTGGCGGCTGTACAGCGCTTCAATTTTCGCGCCCATGCGGTCGATCAGCGACTCGAGCATTTTCTGCAGCGAAGACTCGGCGCTGATGGTCAGGCCGGGTGGAATGAAGGAAGTATCGACTTCGAAGCCGCCGTTGCCGGCGCGGTACAGACGAATCACCGGGATGGCAAGGTAATCATTCAGGGGCTCCAGTTGCGACAGCAGGTACACGCGCTTCTTCAAATAAGCCACCTCGATGCTGACTGCCTCGCTGTACAGATCCGGGGTCTCGACATCCGCCTGGACATAGCGCGCGCCTGCGGAGTTCACATTGCCGCCATGTGCCTGCAGCGCCGGTAGCGCGGCATAAAAAGTAAAGCTATGTTCGCTGGCAGGCAGCTTGGACAGGTCAACGGCACTGGGCAAGACATCGCCAAGCGGCGCCTCAAACAGCTCTCCATCCTGAAAGACGAGCGACATGGCGTCCGCCCGCAGGCTATTGTTGGCCAGTGCATCCGCATTCCAGCTGACGCCATGCAAGCCCCATAAATGGGGATTAATCAACGAGGCCAGTCGTTGCAGGCGCGCTTCATGGTAGCGGTCCAGCTGCTGGAATTGCTGGGGACCGATGGCCAGGCCTTCGGACCAAAGTAATTTGGATGGCAGTGTCATTGCGTTCTCCATGGTGACCGTTGGAATCTTGCTGCCTTGCCAGTCTGATGTTGTTAGCTTGAAAGCCCTTGATGTTGCGCAGCACCCTGTTCAATTATTTGCGCAAACGCAATTTGCCTTTAAGAAAACGCTCGGATACTGGCCATTCCGCCGCAAAGACACAGGAAAAGAGATGGAGGATTTGCTGCCGTATTTCGAGCGCGAGCTGGTGATGCTGCGGCGACATTGCCGTGAGTTTGCCGAACGTTATCCGAGAGTCGCCGGAAAACTGCACATGTCCGGCGAGTCTTGCGAAGATCCGCACGTCGAACACCTGATCGAATCGGTGGCCATGCTGGCGGCACGCATCTCGAAGCGTCTCGATGACGACTATCCGCAATTTACCGAAGCCTTGTTCGAAGCCCTGTTCCCGCATTATCTGCGGCCCTTTCCATCATGCACGATCGTGCACCAGCCCGCCCCGGCGGCCGGAGCGGGCAGATTGCACCTGCCGGCCGGCAGTGAAATGGACGCAACGCCCGTGCGCGGCGTGCGCTGTCGCTTCAAGACGGTCTACGACCTGACGACAGGCGCATCGGCACTCGACAGCGCTGCATTCGATGCCATGATCAAGGCGCCGCCAGGCGTACGCCTGCCTGCATCAGCGACTTCCTCGCTGAACATCGGCATCAGGCATCTCGACGCGGCGCCCGCATCGCTGCGCGTTTTCATCGATGGCGAAGCGTCTTTTTCCGCCGCATTGCGCGATGCCTTGTTCATGCAGACAGTCTGCGCTTTCGTGTCGATCGACGCGCTGCAATGGATGGCCTTGCCCGCCGTGCCTGTGACGCCCGTTGGCTTCGCCGACACGGATGCCTTGCTACCTTTCGGTGCGCGTTCGCAGCCGGCCTACCGCGTGCTGAGCGAGTATTTTGCGTATCCGGAAAAATTCAATTTCTTTGACCTCGATATGGCGGCGCTGAGTGCGGCCCTGCCGCCTGCTTGCCGGCGCTTTACCCTGCATCTGTGCATGGCCGGTTTGCGGCCCGATTCCGCCGCGGCGCGCATGTTGTCCAGCATTTCCAGCGACAACCTGAAGCTGGGCTGCAGTCCGGCGGTCAACCTCTTCCGCCAGGAAGGCGTGCCGATCACCGTCACCCGGCAGAAAACCGACTACTCCGTGCTGGCCCATGCTACCCATGCGCATGGCTATGAAGTCGTCTCCGTCGATGCGGTGCGTTTGTTGCGCCAACGGGGAGGCGAAAGCACGCTGAGCGAATTTCGCCCGCTGTACAGCCTGCGCCATGGCGAAGGCACGGCGCAACAGGGCCATTACTGGGTCATGCGCCACGATACGGCTTTGGCCATCAAAAGCCCTGGTCACGAAAAGAAAATCACGCTGGTCGATGGCGACTTCAATCCCTTGATCCATGAAAAGGCCAGCCTGTCATTGTCGCTGACGTGCAGCAACCGCGACCTGCCGCTGTCGCTCAAATACGGCCAGCCGCAGGGAGACTTGCAACCGTGCGGCGGCGGACCGGCGCTGCACATGCTGCGACGCCCCAGCCCGCCGCGACGCTTTTCGCCGGGCGCGGGCCTGCACTGGCGCCTCATTTCGCACCTGGCGCTGAATCATCACGCGCTGGTCCAGGAGGGCCTGCCGGCGCTGCGCGAAATGCTCACGCTGTATGACCTGTCTCAATCGGCAAGCTCGCAACGCCAGATCGGCGGCATCGCCGCGCTGGCGCACTCGCCGACCACGACATGGCTGCGGCACAAGCGCGGCACCTCGCTGGCGCATGGCGTGGAGGTGCGCATCACGCTGGACGAGGAAGCGTTCGTCGGCAGCGGCATGCACTTGTTTGTACAAGTGATCGATCACTTCCTTGGGCTGTATGTGCAAATCAACAGTTTCATCGAACTGGTGGTGCTGTCACTGCAAAGCGGAGAGGAGCTGATCCGATGCAAACCGAGAAGCGGACTGCAGAATCTGGTGTGATGCACCACTTGCTGGCCGAGCCATACCGCTACCAGTTCATCCAGGCGGTGCGTATTTTGCTGTGCTGGCTACGTCAGCAGAACGTATCCCATGTGCAAGCCTTCAGCCAGGTATTGCGCTTCAAGAACAGCCTGTCGTTGAGTTTCCCCGCCAGTGAAATCGAACAGCTCTCGCTCGACGAGAATGAACAACTGACCCTGATACCGACGTTCATGCGTTTTCTGGGCGTCGGCGGCACCTTGCCCTTGCATCACTCGGAACGCATCGCCGCCTACCGCTTGTCGAGCAAGGATGCCGGCGTCTCGGCCTTCCTCGATATCTTTTCGCACCGCATGGTCGCGCTGTATTACCAGGCGTGGGAAAAGTATCGGCTGGAATCGACGCTGCAGACCCAGGCAACCGATGCACAATTGCCTTTGCTGCTGGCACTGGGCGGCGTGCGGCGCACCGCGCTGCCGTCGAGGGCCGAACCGGATGCCGTGACGCAGGACGTCGCGGCCTGGTACGCGGGTCTGCTGCGCTGCCGTCCCGTCTCCGCGCAAGCGATCGGCCCCGTGCTGGCCGAGTACTGCGGCGTACCCGTCACCTTGCAACCATTTGTCGGTGGCTGGGACTATCTGGAAAAAAACCGGCGCAGTCTGCTAGGCAGTGTCAATTTTACGCTGGCGCGCGGCGCAACGCTGGGCCTGCGGCTGTGGCGCCAGGACATGCGCGTCTGCCTGCATATCGGACCGCTGGATGCCGCCAGCCTGCAACGCTTCCTGCCGCGCAGCGCAGGCGCGGCGGCGCTGGCAAAGATGCTGGCGCTGTTTGGCGTGCCGGACTTGCAATATGAAGTGCGGCTGATATTGAGTCCGCCATGCATTACCCCCCTGATCCTGAGCGCCAATCCATCAGAAAGAAGGCGCCTTGGCTGGACGACGTTCTTGCAGACCGCACAAGGCAAGGCAGGCGGCGCCGAAGTGCGTTATCTGCTGCAACTGGCTTGAGCAGTCATCCCTGGAAAGCGAGGCAAACATGAAACATGCAGGACGCGGCGTCATCCGGCTCGGCGATGCAACCGATCACGGCGGCAAGGTCACCAGCGCATCATCCGGCAGCACCGTGATGGGAAAGACGGCGGCGCTGGCCGATGACACCACCTTCTGCCCCAAGTGCAAGGGCAGCTTTCCCATCACGCCGGACGGCGCCGGCGCAAAACACATGGGCAAGCCGTACGCCTATGACGGCGATGCCACTGCCTGCGGCGCCCACCTGATCACATCGCTATAACGGAGGCAGGCCATGCATGCAAGCATCCAGGCGGCACTGTCGGCCTTCGACCTCGCCGCGCAAGAGCAGCGCCTGCTGAAAATCGCGTTCCCCCATGCAGATGGGCCAGCCGGCGCCATCCTGCTGGTCAATTCGCTCACTGCCAGGGAAGAAGTATCGCGCGACTTCCGTTTCGAGGCCGAATTGCTGTCCGATGACGCCCACATCGCGCTCAAGGCCATGATGGGCCGCATGGTGAGCATTTCCATGCTGCGCGACGATGGCACGCTGCGCTACTTTAACGGCTATGTGGGCGAGTTTTGCCTGCTGCGCGCCGATGGCGGCTTTGCGTGGTACCGCATGGTGCTGCAACCCTGGCTGGCCTTTGCCCGGCTGCGCCAGGACAACGTCTCCTTTCATGGCCAAAGCGTGATGCAGCTGACCGAAACAACGTTTGCGCACTACGGGCAGCGCGACTGGAAAACCAGCATCCATGGCGACGACCCACAGCTCACCTGCGCCAATCAGCACAATGAAACCGACTACAACCACCTGCACCGGCGCTGGGAGGCGTTAGGCTGGCATTACTGGTACGAGCACCGCGCCGATGGCCATACGCTGTGGCTCGCGGACAACAGCACCCTGGCGGACATGATCGCCACGGTATCGGGCGACGGCGCCATGCGTTTCCACTCCGAGTCGGGTTCCATGGAAGACGATGGCCTGCAACAGTGGCAAGCCGTGCGCCGGATCGGCTCCGGGCAGCTGACCTTGGCCAGTTTCGACTATAAAAATCCGCAGCCCCGCCTGGCCAGCGGCTACTCCCTGAACCGCCAGGGTGATGTATTTGCCCATGAACTGTATGAAAACACGGGCGCCTATGGCTATCAGAATGTCGATGAGGGGGAAGCGCTGGCACAACGCCGCATGGAAGAAAGCGACCATCTGCGCCAGTATTTCGAGGCAGCCGGCAATCATCGTGGCGCACAGCCCGGCCTTTGCTTCCGGCTCGATGGCCATTTCAGCGCCGAGGAAAAACGCTACCAGCCTGGCCAGGAGCGCCCTGACAGTATCGCCGAACGCGAATACCTGATCCTGTCAGTGGTGCATGGCGCCAGCAATAATTATCAGGTTGGCCCCAGCGCACCTTCCCACTATGTCAACAGTATGGTGTGCGTGCGCCGCGACATCCGTTGGCGGCCGGGCCGTGGCTACAACAGCACGCCATGCATCGTTGCCGGCGTGCAGACGGCGCTGGTGGTCGGGCCGGCCGGGGAGGAAATCCATACAGATGCGCTGGGACGCATCCGCCTGCAATTTCACTGGGACCGCCTGGGTACATTCGATGAACGCAGCTCGCCATGGATAAGAGTCATGATGCCGATGGCGGGGCCGCAAATGGGGCACATCGCCTTGCCCCGTGTGGGCCAGGAAGTCGTCGTGCAATTCCAGGACGGCAATATCGACCACCCCATCGTCATCGGCGTGGTCTACAACAGCGCCAATCCGCCGCCATGGCAATTGCCGCAGCAGCGTGCCCTGTCCGGCTTGCGCAGCCGCGAACTGGGCGCCCGCAGCGCCAACCATCTCGTGCTCGACGACACCAAGGGCGCGATCCAGGCACAGCTGCGCAGCGAGCACCAGGATAGCCGGCTTTCGTTGGGCAACATCACCCGCATCGACGACAACGCCGGACGCAAGGAAGCGCGCGGCGTCGGCTTTGAACTGGCCAGCAACGCCTGGGGCGCCCTGCGCGCAGCCAAAGGCATGCTGATCACCACCGAAACATCAACGGGAACGGGGTCAGTCAAACAGCTCGACGAAACACAGGCCCGCCTGGCGCAGGCACGCCAACTGCAGCAAGGCTTGGCCGGCATGGCCGTCGACGCGGGTGCGCAAGACAGCGCCGCACAACAGGGCGCCGTGGCCGAGTCCATCCAGCGGCAAAACGCCGCCATCAAGGGGAGCGCTGGCGATTTCCCGGAGCTGTCCGAAGCGCATCTGCTGCTGGCCAGCCCGGCCGGCATCGAGCTGAGCACGGCCCAATCCATCCACCTGGCCGCCAGCGAGCACGTGGCGCTCAGCAGCAGCAAGCATATTTCACTCGCCAGCGGCGACAGCATGTTTGCCAGCATCGCCAAATCCTTCAGCCTGTTCGTGCACAAGGCAGGCATGAAGCTGATCGCCGCCAGCGGCAAGGTGTCCATCGAAGCGCACAGCGACGAGGTGGAAATCCTCGCCCAAAAAGTGCTGTCGCTGATCAGCGAAGCGGACTGGGTCAACATCAAGGGCAAGAAAGGTATCCGCCTGCACGGCGCCAACCACATGCTGGAAATCAGCGACAAGGTGCAGTTCTTCACTTCATCCCCCGTGCTCTTCAACGGCAACCTGGAAACCCTGGCGCCGAAGAGCGTGTCGCAGGAATTTAATGAACGGCCAGTAGCGCGTTTTGATCAGGCCGTTCGACTGCTGGAAGTGGACGGAAAACCTGCACCCGATATCGCCTTTGAACTCATACGTGACGACGGCAACATTATTAGCGAAAAAAGCGGCGCTGACGGACTGACGCCACTACAAAAAGGAGATGGCATGGACAGCTATACGATACGTTACAAGGGAGAACTGCCATGAGTGATGATAACGACTTGAATGAACACGGCAATCACCAAGGTGATTTTCGACAGACTGTCGGTGGGTGGGCTGAATACACCGTTCATATGACGGAAATAGAAGATACGATTCGTCATGACGTCACGATTCCACCCAGAAAAATCATACCGATTATATTTTTACCCGGCGTTATGGGTAGCAATTTAAGAATGACAAAACAACGTCAAGACGATCTGAAGCGACCGGATAACAGATCATGGAGACCAGATGACATGGTCGACAAATCTGGTAATTTGGCGGTTGCAACCGGTAGTGGTTTAGGTGGTTGGTTTAGGGGAGCATCCCCCAGAGATCGACAATTGGTCTTTGATCCAAATGAAACTGAAGTTGAGTACTATCAATATTCTATCGAAAATGAGCGCTTCTTCCCTGGTGGAGACGTAACCAAAGGATCTGACGCCCGTCATAACAACGTCCCTGACGATTTTCTTGGTGTTCCTCCATTGATTTCTGTTAGTTCTAAAAAAAATTCTCAGGTAGATGCAATTCAGAAACCTGGTGTAGCGGGGAAATTCATTCCCCGTGAAATACGTGAAACGCCAGCACATATTGCACGGTGGCGTGGATGGAGTGAAGTTCTTTTCGCCGGCGCGTATGGCGAAATGCTTCAAAAAACAGAATTTTTCATGAACAATATAACAAAAAAAGGGCAAGTTTTACCTCACTGGAAAATTGACCCGTCCGATCAATCCACTGGCAGATATTCATATGGGCAACAAGCCTATCCGTCTGTGGCCAAGCTTCTTATAAAAGATCCAAAAGAATTTGGTGGCTCCTCCGGAATACCAATTAACAATTCTGACATGGTCAAGATTTCCCCATGCTGGTATCCGGTCCATGCATTGGGATACAACTTTTTACAGAGCAATGCCATTACCGCTATTATTATATCCAAACGCATACGCGGCATAGTAATAGGCTATCAGAAATGCGGCTTCAAATGCAGTGAGGTCATTCTCGTCACACATAGCATGGGAGGTCTGCTCGCCCGAGCCTTAATGCATCCTAGATATGGAAATATGCTTAATGATAAAAGTGTAAAAATACTTGGAATATATCATAATGTGATGCCTACCTTAGGGGCTGCCAGTGCATACAAACGCATGCGTTTCGGCTTTAAGGAAAAGAGTGGCCCAATTAATACTCTCGAAGCCAAAATTTTTGGCATTGATGGTCAACACGCCACCGCAATTCTCGCAAATACACCTGCACCATTAGAAATGTTGCCAAGCATTGCATATGGTCAAGAATGGATCAAGGTTGTTGATGCAACAGATAAATTACTTTGGAGCTGGCCACGAGGTAAGGATAGTGCGCTAGAAAGTATCTACTTACAACCTGCGAATGCTTGGTGGAGGATGATAAATCCTTCCTGGGTGAACCCTGCAAATATTCCGCCAAAAAAAGGGGGCGGCATCAACAATGTCATGCGACGATTGAAAGATGCATCAGAATTATTAAAAGAAATAGAACAAATATTTCATCCAAATACATATGCAAGCTATTGTGCCTCAAAAGAATTCTTAAGCTATGGAGAAATCACTTTCAAAGTTACCGAGGGTTTGGAAATTAAAAATTCATCCGACTCGGAAAAAATTATACCATCACCAAATAAGTGGCAGCTATTGACTGACGATGCAAAAGGCAACCTTACTGTACAAGCAGGAACACGTGTTTTGAAACTAAAATTACAACCACCAAATTCTACTGGCGATGAAACTGTCCCATCGGATCGCTCAGCAAAACACATACCTGGGGAAAAATTTTCCCATGGCGCCAAATCTGAAAATGGATATGAACATCAAAATAGCTACTCTCATCCACATGTCCTGGCATCTATGCTCTATTCAATTGTGCAAATTGCCAAAAAAGCAGAATGGGAATGAACATGTTAAATTATAAAAAAATTCTCATTATTGCGATAATTGCACTACCTTCAAGGACAATGGCAAATGAAACAATTCCAAGTAAGAAACATGAGGAAAATAAAATGCATACAAACACAATACCAATAAAAAAAATAGAAAATTTATTTCAAAAAACAAAAAAACTTTGCTTTGGAAGATATTTATTAAATCTACCAAACGAGGCAGAGTTAATAATCGGAAATTCTGAAGTTGAACTATTTAAAGGAGGACCTGAATCTTTAAAACATCAAGCAGAAGTTGACTTAAAAAAAATACGATCTTTAAATATTTCCCCTGAAATTATTTACAATGGAAGTGGACCAATAGAAAACAGTTGGCAACTTCGATATTACAATAGCAAATCAGCCAAAGAAGACAATTTCATAATTTATCGAACCTTAATCAACAAAGGGAATTTCATATTTGCCATAGGCGACGCAGTAGATAATGGTGACACCGAAAGAGCAACAGCGGAAAGACAATTCCTTCAAGCAAAAAGTCTGCGTTTGCGTGCTACTGAAGAAATTCCGGTCACGCCTGGCCTTTGCGTAGAGCATGGATTCATAAGTGAAAATCAGTATAAATATCAAGAAATAGACGACGTAGGTATTTTTTTACCCAGCTTGCCAGATGTTACTTTCTCCATCAGTTCAAATAAGGATGCATACGGTGACTACCCGCCGACAGAATTTGAATCAAGGTTGCGTGGAGAACTATCACTACTCAGTCGCATACAAGACGCAAAAAAAATGCAAGGCAATCACTATCCCAAGCGCACCTTGCTGCGCGAGGGCAAACGCAACGTCCAGCACTGGAAAGGCGAAGAATCGCTGATACGTCGTACCGATGGCGTCCATGATTTTGAATGGGCATTTGTAGGCAAACCGAAAGACATCGCAAATCCATCTGTGCTGGAAGTCAAGATGTACACCAAAGTCGCCCACAACATGGTCGGCGCCGCCGAAGCCGCGTCGCTGACGGACGAAGAGGCCATCGCCTTGTGGGACAAGCTGCTATCGGGCCTGAAGTTCCGGGTGAAAGTGCCGGGTGCGCCGCCGGGCTCGTACTACATCGATCCGGACAAGCCGGCGCAGTGATGGCTGGATAAGCTCATGCTGGCGCCATGCCAGCCATTGCGCCAGCACGCTCCTTTTGCCTGGGAAGCTTCCATGCCCATCACCCTGCGCCCCGCCCTGCCCCTCGATATCGACGCCCTGTGGGCCCTGCGCACGGTGGCCGTGCGCGTCGGTTGCGCCACGCACTATGCGCCGGAACAGATCGCCGTATGGACGGCCTCGCCCGTGCCGGACTCTTATGCGGCCATGCTGGTTGCCGGTGGCGGCATCGTGGCGATGCACGGCGAGTCCATTGCCGGCTACGCCATGCTGGATGTGGATAAACACGAAGTCGATGCCGTGTTCGTCGATCCGGCGCGCGCGGGTCTGGGCATCGGCAAGCGCTTGCTGGCGGCGCTGGAGCAGCTGGCGCGCGCGCGCGGCATGGCGCGCCTGCACCTGTCCGCGTCGCTCAATGCCGTGCCGTTTTACCGCGCCGCCGGTTTTGCTGCCTTGCGCGAGGAAGCGTATGCGCATCCCAGCGGCATCAGCCTGGCCAGCGTGGCGATGGAAAAGGTGCTGGCCGCCGCCTGAGCCGTCAGTCGTCTGTCGCAGCAGCGTCGGATTCGGCCAGGCATTGCTGCAGCTTCGCGATCAGCGCGCGCACTGCGTCGTCGGCCAGGTCCAGCGGGGCGCCGTGCGCACCCACGGCGATCAGGCAGATGGCCGACCCGTCGTAGCAGGCGGCCAGGCGTTCTTCTTGATGATTCATATGACTTGTTCGTCCCACACCCGCAGCTGCGGCGCGCACCAGCCCGTCACCATGTCGAGGGCGTCCAGTATCACGTCTTCCAGCGGGTCTTCCCGCGCGCTGTCCTCCATAGACGGACGCAGTTCGTACAGCAAGGCGGCCACCTGCGCGGCCGTCACGCCGCTGGCGTGGTAGCGCGCAGGATGGCGCGCAGCGTCAACAAACCTGCGCTGGCGTCCAGCGCGGCGAACAAGTCCCTGTCGATATCGGCGAGGATGGTGTGCAGCATCTCAATCCGCTTCCCACGCGATGCCGGCCGGCCGCGCGCCGCCCGTCCTGAAAAACGCGAGAAAGGCACGCTCGCATTGGCCCACCTCCACGCACCACGCTTCCGGATACACATCCACCTGGCCATTCGACAGCAGGTAGCTGCATTCCCCCGTTTCCTCCTCGTCACCCAGCGAGTGAAAACTCAGGTCGTCCTGCCCCGACAGATACATCAGCCAGGCGTTGCCGCCATTGCGCAGCAGGCACAGGGCCGGGCCCTGCTCCGCATCAGTCGCCAGGGTCAGCCACAGTTCGCATTGCGCCAGCGCGCGCGCTTGCTGCAGCGCCTGTTCCAGCGCAAGGAGGTTATCCATCACATGCGCCTCGCCATGCAGATTCAGTTCCATCCTCATGCATGTTCTCCACTTAAATCAGCCGTCGCCAGCGCCGTACTCAGATACAGCTTGCCACTCAAGTCTTGCAATAAACTGCTCTGGCGCAGGCGGTCCATCACGGGGCCCTTCACTTCGGCCAGGTTCAGGCTGATGCCGCGCTTGGCCAGCGCGCTGTTGAGCTCGATCAAGCCCAGCAAGGCCGTGCTGTCGATCTGGTTGACGGCCGACAGCACCAGCACCAGGTGGCGCGCCGTCGGATGGCCGCGCAGTTCGTCTTCCACGCGCTCCGTGACGGCTTCCACATTGCCGAAGAACAGGCCCGCATCGATGCGCAACAGCAAGACGTCCGGCAGGGTTTGCGCCTCGTAGCGTTCCACGTTGCGGAAGTGCTCGCTATTCGGGATACGCCCCAGCACGGCGATGTGCGGACGGCTGGCGCGCCAGATCAGGGTGCCCATCGACAGCAGCACGCCGATCACCACGCCCGCTTCCACGCCCAGCACCAGCACGCCGGCCGTGGTCGCCAGCAGGGCCAGCGCATCGCTGCGGTCGTAGCGCCACGACAGTTTCAAGGTGTCCCAGTCCAGCAGGCTGGACACGGCAAAGATGATGGTGGCCGCCAGGACCGGCAGCGGCAGCAGGGCCAGCCAGCCCGTGGGCGCCACCAGCGCCAGCGCCAGCAAGCCCGCCGTGATGATGCTGGCCAAGGGGGTGTTGGCGCCCGCCTGGAAATTGACGGCCGAGCGCGAAATCGATCCGGTGACAGGAAAGCCGCCCGACAGCGCGCTGGCCACGTTGGCGGCGCCCAGGCCCAGCAGTTCGCGGTTCGTCTGCAGCTTTTCGCCGCGTTTTTGCGCCAGCGTCTGGGCGGCGGACATGCTCATCAAAAAGATGATGAAGGCGATCAAGAGCGCCGGCGACAGCAAGGTGCGCCAATGGGCGCCGGAGGTGGCCAGGTTCAGCCCGGGCAAACCACTGGGCACGTGGCCCGTCGTTTGCACGCCCATCGCTTGCAGGCCGCCATAGGCGACGAGCGCGATGCCGGCCAGCACCAGCGCCATCGGCGCCAGGCGCGCGCCCACGTCGGCCGCCACCGGGTTCAAGCCACAGCGCTGCAGCAGGCGCGATGCGTAACGCTTGGCCAGCCGCAGGAACAGCAGGCCGGACAGCCCGAGGACCAGGCTGGGCGTGTGCCAGTGGGGAAGGCTGGCGCCCAGCAAGGGTGTGATCTGGCCCCAGATGATCAGGATCGCGGCGCCATTGCTGAAGCCGCTGATCACGGGGCGCGACAAAAAGCTGGCCATGAAGCCCAGGCGCAGCACGCCGCACAGCAGCAGGACCAGGCCGCTGATGAAGGCCAGCTGGGCGGCCAGCACGATATACAGGGAGGAGCCGGGGTCGGCCAGCGGCGCCAGGGCCGCAGCCGTCATCAGCGAGACGATGGCCATGGGGCCCACCGATTGGGTCATGCTGCTGCCGAACAAGGCGTACAGCACGGGCGGCAAGATGCTGGCATAGATGCCCACCACGGGCGGCAAGCCGGCCACCAGCGCGTAAGCCATGCCCTGCGGCACCATCATCATGGCGACAACGATACCGGCGGTGATGTCTCCGGCCAACAGAGGACGCCGGTATTGCCTGAGCCAGAGCAGCATGAATGATCCCGAAATCTGAAAACCGAAGCCTATCATGCGACGCGGCCGGCTGACAGGGGGATATGTTCAGTCTGGCAGCAATTGCGCCTTCACGGCGTCGAGGATTTCCGCCGACAGGGCCTCGTCATCGACGGAACGGGCCAGCACCATGGCGCCCACCATGGCCGCAAACGTGGCGATCGCCTGCTGGCGCCGTGCTTCCGGCGCGCCGTCGGGCAGCAAATCTTGCAACAGCGCGAACTGCTGCTGCGTGGCTTGCGTAAACGCGGGACGCGCACCGGGCGACGTACGCGCCGCATCGACGCCCATGGCCACCGCCGGACAGCCGCCGCCCGGCTGGTCGCGGTGCCTGGTGGTCAGATAGTTCTCGATAATGGCCGGCAGCGCCCGCTGCGGGTCGCTGGCGACCTTCGCCCGCCAGCCTTCCAGCGACTTGTGCAAGGCATGCTGGCACGCTTCGATCATCAAGTCTTCCTTGGACGCGAAATGGCCATAGAAGCCGCCATGCGTGAGACCCGCGCTTTTCATCAGGTCGGCCACGCCGATGCCGTCGTACCCTTTTTCGCGGAACAGTCTGGCCGCCACGTCCACGATGCGCTCGCGGTTCAGCACTGCCTGTTCCCTGCTCACTTTCATGCCGCCTCCACTATGATGTTAATCATCATTTAATTTTACACCCGTTTACGCCACTCTGTTAGCAAGCGCACCGTTCGATGCGGGTGCCGCGCCGATACTGGAGTTTCGTTTACACGGAGGCCAGCATGAACGAGAACAAGGACCAGTCCGCCGGTAACTTGCAGCGCACGATACAGCAAGAGCAAGATGGCCGCGACGCCGCAGCAAAAAGCACGCGGGACAGCAAGCCTCCCGTGCAGACGGGCCACCGCAGCCAGCCTGCCCCGCCCCTGCCCGCCCAGCACCTGGCCAAACCCGGCAGCGAAGCGCAGATGTCGTTGAAACCCCGCTTCCTGGCGCCCGACTACTGCGGCAGCGGCAAGCTGGCCGGCATGGTGGCCATCATCACGGGCGGCGATTCGGGCATCGGCCGCGCCGTGGCCGTGCTGTATGCGCGCGAAGGGGCCGATGTTGTCATCATTTACCTGAACGAGCACGCAGACGCCAACGAAACGAAGCGCTATGTGGAAGCGGAAGGCCAGAGCTGCCTGCTGATACCCGGCGACGTGCGCGAGCAGGGCTTTTGCCAGCAAGCCGTCAAGCAAGTACTGGAACGGTTCACACACATCGACATCCTGGTCAACAACGCCGCCTTCCAGGAACACGCGGAGTCCTTGCTGGACCTGAGCGAGGAACGCTTCGACCTCAGCATGAAAACCAATGTCTACGGTTACTTTCACATGGCCAAGGCCGTGTTGCCGCATCTGCAGCGCGGTGCATCCATCATCAACACGGGGTCCGTGACGGGTTTGCATGGTTCCAGGCACTTGCTCGACTATTCCACCACCAAGGGCGCCATCCATGCGTTTACCATGGCGCTGGCCGGCAACCTGCTCGACAAGGGCATCCGCGTCAACGCCATCGCACCGGGGCCCGTCTGGACACCGCTCAACCCGGCCGACAAGACGCCCGAGGACATCGCGAAATTCGGCGCCGACACGGACATGCGCCGCCCGGCGCAGCCCGAGGAACTGTCGCCCGCCTACGTCTTCCTGGCCTCGCCCGCCTGTTCCAGCTACATCACCGGCATCATCCTGCCCGTCACCGGCACGGTGGGGAACTAGACCATCGCGCGCGCTGTGGCAAGGCGAATAAGGTGGGTATCGCCAGCGTAGTCATGCGCACCAAGCGGCATTTTTGCGCGCCCGTCCGCGCCAGCGACGCCATCGTGCTCTCGCGACGGGCATGAGCAGGGCATGAGCGAAACATGGAAACCCGGGCAATACCACGACAGCTATCGCGCAGACGTGCTGGCGCTGGTCAAAAAAAAGTCAAGGCCAAACTGACCACGACCATCACCCCGCCCGGGATGCTCTTCAATCATAAATTCGTTGACTTTGATCAAGCTTCTCGCTAGCGTATGCACACAGCCTGCCGTCCGGCAAGCCCTGTCATGCGTGCGGGAAAACAATGGATGCCGAGTTAGATCAGCTTATCCTCAGCGGCGCCCCTGGCGGCGTTGTCATCACGAATGAAGAGCATGTCGTCGTGCGCTGGACGATCGGCGCGCAGCGCATCTTCGGCTATGCCAGCGACGAGGCGCTGGGCCGCATGCTGTGGGAACTGATCTCGCTGCCGGGACAGGCCGAAGCGGCCCCGCTGATCGCCGAGACACTGGCGCTACAAGGCAGCTATGACCGCGAATCGCTGCGGCGGCGCAAGGATGGCGAACTCATCTACGTCGATGTCGCGTGCCAGGCCGCACGCGCCGCGCCGGACGCCCCCTGCTACCTGATTTCCACCATGAAGGACACGACCTTGCTGAAGGCGGCGCGCGACGCCCAGTTTGTCGATGTGCGCTACCGGGTACTGTTCGAATCGACGCCGGACAGCGTCATCATGGTCAATGCCACGGGCGCCATCGTGCTGGCCAACCAGCAGGCGCAGCGCCTGTTCGGCTATGCGGAGGGCGAATTGAGCGGCAGGCAAATCGATAGTCTGTTGCCGCAACGCCTGCGCCACGCGCACGTGGGGCACCGCGCGCGCTATTTCGACCAGCCGCGTACGCGCACCATGGGCGCCGACCTGGAGTTGCTGGGCTTACGCAAGGACAACGTCGAGTTCCCCGTCGAAATCAGCCTCTCGCCCATCCAGACGGAGATCGGCACCTTCGTCATCAGCGCCATCCGCGACGTCAGCGACCGGCGCCGGGCCGAGCAAAAGTTCCGCGGCTTGCTCGAATCGGCGCCGGACGCCATCGTCATCGTCAATGGCGATGGCGAGATCGTGCTCGTCAACTCGCAAACGGAACGCCTGTTCGGCTATTCGCGCGCGGAGCTGCTGGGACGCAATGTGGAAGTGCTGATCCCGGCCCGCTACGCGACTGACCATCCGCAACACCGGCAAGCCTTCTCCACGGCGCCGCGCGCCCGCTCCATGGGCGCAGGCCTGGAACTGTACGGCTTGCGCCGCGACGGCACCGAGTTTCCCGTCGAAATCAGCCTGTCGCCGCTGGAAACGGAGGAAGGCGTGCTGGTGTCGTCGGCCATCCGCGACATCACGGAGCGCAAGCGCATCGAACACACGCTCAATGAACAGAAAATCGAACTGGAGCGGGCCAGCCAGGCAAAGGACCGTTTTCTCACCAGCATGTCCCACGAATTGCGCACGCCGCTCAATGCCATCCTCGGCTTTGCCCAGCTGCTGGCCAACGAATCGCTGCCCGCGACCGTGCTGCAAAAGCGCGCCTTCGTGCAAAACATCGTCACCTCGGGCCGCCACCTGCTCACCTTGATCAATGAAATCCTCGACCTGGCGAAGATCGAGTCAGGCAGCCTGAGCCTGTCGATCGAGGCGGTGGCGCTACCCGCGCTGATCGAGGAAGTGCGCGTGATGGTGCAAGAACAGGCGCAGCAGCGCCAGCTCGAGATGGTCTTTTCGGTCTGCGCGCCGCTGACCGTCAGGGCCGACCATACGCGCCTCAAGCAAGTGCTGCTGAACCTGCTGTCGAACGCCATCAAGTACAACCGCCCGGCCGGCAAGGTGGAGCTGGAAATCTCGCAACCCGCTGCGCAGCGCGTGCGCATCGCCATCCGCGACACGGGCAAGGGCCTGGACGACGCGCAGATGGCCGAACTGTTCCAGCCGTTTAACCGGCTGGGCCAGGAGGCGGGCAGCGAGGAAGGCACGGGCATCGGCCTGGTCGTCACCAAGCGCCTGATCGAACTGATGGGCGGGGCCATGGGCGTGCACAGCTGCGTCGGCGTGGGCAGCGTCTTCTGGATCGAACTCGACACCATGGCCGCGCCGCCCGCCAGGATGCCGCTGGACACGGCGGGGCTGGCCGAACCTGCTGGCGACGCCGACGACGATGCCGGCGACCAGGCCCTGCTGCTGTACGTGGAAGACAATCCGGCCAGCCTGCGGCTGGTGGAAGACATCATCAGCTTCCTGCCCCATCTGCGCATGATCTCGGCCACCGACGCGCGCCATGGCATCGCGCTGGCGCTGGAGCGCCGCCCCGATGTGATCTTGATGGATATCAACCTGCCCGGCATGAATGGCAACCAGGCGCAGCGCATCCTGCGCAACGATCCGCGCACGGCGCACATCCCCGTCATCGCGCTGACGGCCAATGCCATGAAGGGCGACATCCACCACGGCCTGGCCGCAGGCTTTTTCCGCTACCTGACCAAACCCGTCGAGATTCCCCAGCTCAACGCTGCCATCGACGAAGCCCTGCAACTGACGCGCACCAGCCTGCCACTCAAGCCGGCGGACTGAAACCCAGCTTTTTCATGGCCCCGTCGATGCCCCTGGCGCTGCGCGCATAGCCAGCCCAGGGCGCATTGCCCACGTCGAGGCGGCCGTGGACGTTGCTCACATTCCACTGGTCGCCCGCCTTCAGCGTGTCGAGCTCGTCCCAGGCCAGCGGCACGGAAATGCCCAGCCCGGAGCGCGCGCGGGCCGACCACGCACACACGGTGGTGGCGCCGCGTCCGTTGCGCAAATAATCGATGAAGATCTTGCCGACGCGGTTGGCGGGACCGCTCTTGAGGACAAAACGCGCCGGCATCTGCTGCGCCATGTGCGCCACGATGGCTTGCGAAAACGCCTTGACCGTGTCCCAGTCGTATAGCGGACGGATGGGCACGACCACGTGCAAGCCCTTGCCGCCGCTGGTTTTCAGCCAGGCGGGCAGCCCCAGCTCCGTCAGGAAGGCGCGCAGCAGCATGGCCGCTTCGCGCATGGCGGGCCAGGCCACGCCCTCGCCCGGGTCCAGGTCGAACACCAGACGGTTCGGCGTGTCGTAGGCGCTGGCCAGCGCGTTTTGCGTGTGAAACTCCACCACATTCCACTGCGCCGCCGACAACAGGCCCTGTACGCTGGCCACTTCCAGCATGGGCGTATGCTCGGGATCGAGCCGCGCATCGAGCTGTTTGACACCGGGCATGGTCGACGTATCGGCATGCTTCTGGAAAAACAGCGTGCCGCCCACGCCGGCCGGCGCGCGCACCAGCGACACGGGCCGGCCCCGCAAATGCACGAGCATCTGCTTGCCCACCCGCGCGTAATAGCGCACCAGATCGATCTTGCGCGCGCCGCTGTCCTGGTCGATCACCCGGTCCGCATGGCTGACCTTGAAACTGGCCGGCAAGACGCTGTCCGGCGTGGATTGGTTTGGCATCGGTTTCTCCCTGTCGATTCGCAGTGGTCGCTCGCGCACGATGGCGGCCGGTTTTTTATCTTCGCACAGGCCATGCGGCAAGGCGGTCACATGGCAAGTGTAAGTATTTGTAATGGCGTGTCAACGCAATTGCCTCACGGCGCGTTTTTGCCTCAGTGACAGGGGAAATGCATCTCCTGAACTACCACCCACTTCTCGAGGAACTGCATCATGAAAAAACGCATTGTCAACCTGACTGCTACTCTGATCGCCGGCTTGTTCGCTACCGCAGCCTTTGCTCAAACGCCAGCACCAGCAGCTCCGGCCAAGGCCGAAGCCAAGCACACCAAGGAAGTGGCCAAAGCAGAAGCCAAGGAAACCAAAGCCGTCGTGAAAGCCGATGCGAAAGAAGCCGTCGTCGCAGCCGATGCGAAAGCCGATGTCGCCAGCGCCAAGGCCGACGCCAAAGCCACCAAGGCCAAAGCCCATCACAAAGCAAAAAAAGCCAAGGCCAAGGCTGACGAAGCCAAAACTGAAGCGACCGCAGCAGCAGCCAAATAATCAGTACCGCGCGTTTTTTGCGCCACACAAAAAGACAGCTTCGGCTGTCTTTTTTCATTTTCACCACCACATCATGCAGCAACGTCTTTCAAAACACCTGATTGTAAGAAAGTGTAAACAAGGTCAACGGCAACCTGGCGGGGCGCGTTTTATGCTCAGTGACACGGGAATCATCCCGGCACCAACAGACATACCAGACAAACCACCACCGAGGACTGCACCATGAAAAAAGCAATTGTTACCCTGATCGCCGGCCTGTTCGCTACCGCAGCCTTCGCCCAAACCCCTGCCGCCCCGGCAGCGCCCGCCAAAGTGGAAGCGGCCCACACCAAGGCTGTCGTGAAAGCGGACGCCAAGGAAGCGCAAGCCGTCGTCAAAGCCGATGCCAAAGAAGCGAAAGCCGTCGTCGCCGCGAAAACGGACGTGGCCAGCGCCAAAGCGGAAGCGGCCACCACGAAAGCCAAAGCCCATCACAAGGCCAAGAAAACCAAAGCCAAGGCTGACGACAAGCTGGCATCGGCCACCGCCGAAGCAGCTCCGGTAGCCGCACCCGCAGCAGCCAAGTAATCATCGACACACCATCACTTGCCACTTTCCAGGAAACTACAATGAAAAAAGTTATCGCCACCCTCGTCGCCAGCCTGTTCGCTACCGCAGCCTTCGCACAAACTCCAGCCGCTCCGGCAGCATCGGTTCCCGCCAAGGCGGAAGCGGCCCACACGAAAGCCGTGGCCAAGGCAGAAGCCAAGGAAACCAAGGCAGTCGTGAAAGCCGACGCGAAAGAAGCGGTTGTCGCCGCCGATGCGAAAGCCGATGTCGCCAGCGCCAAGGCCGATGCCAAAGCCACCAAGGCCAAGGCCCATCACAAGGCCAGCAAAGCCAAAGTGAAAGCGGATGCTGCCAAAGCAGACGCAGCAGTTGCTGCCACGCCGGCAAAGTAAGCACGAACATCGTCACGGGAGCGCGTCCGCCGGGTCTGCGCTAACGTGACCACTTCGCCTGCACTACCAGGGACAGCTTCGGCTGTCCTTTTTGCATGTTGCCTCTTGCACTGCGCCTTCATGCAAACCTCATCGAACAGGCCCGCTTGCGCGCGACAAAGCGACGCACATGAGGGACACTGGCACTCCCACCATTGCCACGAAGCCCATCCCATGCGCCACCTGCCCTTGCTCCTGATTGCCGCCCTGTGCCTGCCTTGCGCCGCCAGCGCGCAAGACACCCCAGCCACCCTGGAACAAGTCCTGCAAGCCCAGGACGGCGACAGCCATGGCGACTTGCGCGCAATCGTCGTGCTGCGCGATGGCGCCATCGTCGCCGAACGCTATTACAACGGCGAGACGGCCGACACCCTGCACGACATCCGTTCGGCCGGCAAGAGCATCACCGCCCTGCTGCTGGGCGCGGCCGTGGCGCGGGGCCAGCTGGCGACAACAAAAACGGTGGGCGACTACTGGCCCGAAGTGGCTGGCAGCCCGGCCGGCAAGGTCGCCCTCGACGACTTGCTGACCATGCGTTCAGGCCTGGCCGCCTTTGATGAAGAGGAACAGTCGCCGGGCAATGAAGACAAGCTCGATGCGGCGCCCGATCCCGCCGCCTTCGTGCGCGGCGTGCCGGCCGCAACAAAGCCGGGCAGCACCTATCGCTACAACTCGCTGGGCTCCTACATCGCGGGGAGAGTGGTGGAAAACGCCAGCGGCGCCGACCTGGAAGACTATGCCGCCAGGGTGCTGTTCGCACCGCTGGGCATCACGCGCTGGAGCTGGGGCCGCGACGTGGCCAAGCACCCGAAAGGCCAGGGCAATCTGTCGCTGCGCGCGCGCGACACGGCAAAAATTGGCCAGATGGTGCTCGACGACGGCGTGGTCGATGGCCGGCAGGTGATCGATGCAGCATGGATCAAGGCCGCGCTGGCGCCGCGCGTGGCCATCGGCACGGTGGACCGCTACGCCGACAGCTATGGCTATTTCTGGTACGCGAAGACACAGGACATCGGTGGACAGCAGATCGCCGTGCATTTCGCCTCCGGCAATGGCGGCAACAAGATCTATGTGATACCCGCGCGCCGCATGGTGGTCAGCATCGCATCGAGCGCGTATGGCAAGGGTTATGGGCAGCGCCGTTCGGCAGACATCCTGCAGGCCATCCTGAAGGCGGATGCAACGCAGATGTAAGCGTTTGTAATGACCGTCAACGCAAGCGTCCGGGGGCGCGTTTTATGCTCAGTGACACGGGAATCATCCCGGCACCAACAGACACACCAGACAAACCACCACCGAGGACTGCACCATGAAAAAAGTAATTGCTACCCTGATCGCCGGCCTGTTCGCCACCGCAGCCTTCGCCCAAACGCCAGCAGCTCCGGCAGTGCATGCCACCGCGGCAGCCTCGGTTCCCGCCAAAGTGGAAGCGGCCCATACCAAGGCCGTCGTGAAAGCGGACGCCAAGGAAGCGCAAGCCGTCGTCAAGGCCGATGCGAAAGAAGCGAAAGCCGTCGTCGCCGCGAAAACGGACGTCGCCAGCGCCAAAGCGGAAGCGGCCACCACGAAAGCCAAGGCCCATCACAAAGCCAAGAAAACCAAAGCCAAGGCTGACGACAAGCTGGCATCGGCCACCGCCGAAGCGGCACCAGCGAAGTAATTCCTTTCCACTGCATCAACCCGACAATACACCAAGGATCTCATCATGAAAAAAGTTATCGCCACCCTGATCGCCAGCCTGTTCGCCACCGCCGCTTTCGCCCAGACGCCAGCCGTCGCGCCAGTCGCTCCAGTAGCACCGATTCCTGTCGTCGCCCCTGTCGTCAAGGCCGAAGCACCGGCCGCCGCCGTCAAGCCAGCGACGCACAAGAAAGCCAAGCATCACAAGGCAAAGAAAGCCGCACCGGCAACGCCTGCAACACCAGCTGCTTCGGCCGCGGCGGCAGCTTCCGCACCGGCAGCAGCGCCAGCCAAGTAATCGCGGCGGCAGCAAGCAAAAAGACAGGGTTTTCCCTGTCTTTTTTTTCGTCCGCTTTTTCGTACATTTATTTCGGCATCAAGACCGTGTCGACGACGTTGATCACGCCATTCGACTGGTACACATCATAGGTGCTGATGTTGGCGCTGTTGCCGCCCTCGTCCATCACCACGATATTGTGCATGCCGTTCATGGCGAACATCAGCTTGCCCCCGCTGGCCGTGGACAAAGTGGCTTTCCCGTCGTGCATCTTGATTTCCCTGGCCAGCGCCTTGAAGTCATATTTGCCGGGCACCACGTGGTAGGTGAGGATTTTCGTCAGGGTCGCCTTGTTTTCCGGTTTGACCAGGGTCTCGACGGTGCCGGCGGGCAGTTTGCCGAAGGCCGCATTCGTCGGCGCGAACACGGTAAACGGACCCTTGCCTTTCAGGGTATCGACCAGGCCGGCCGCCTTGACGGCAGCGACCAGGGTCGTGTGGTCGGCCGAATTGACGGCGTTGTCGACGATGTCCCTGGACGGATACATGCTCTGGCCACCCACCATGGTCGTCATGTCGGCGGCAAAGGGGCTGCTGGCGGCCAGCATGGAAGTAATGAACAGTACTGCGGGAACGAAGGTGCGCATGGTGCTATCTCCTGGATGACTGCGTTTGCGTGATTGCAGGAGTATTTACGCGGCCTGTCGGCAAACGGATTCAACTGACTAAAAAAAACGGCGCCGTGCAAGCGCACGACGCCGTTCCCGATATGCATCCCTTGCCGCGGGCCGGACACTCCAGCCCGCGGTGCCGGGAAACTAGTTGGCCGCCACCTGCGGCTCCGGCTCGCCCCAGCCGCCGCCCAGGGCGCGGATCAGCGCCACCGTGGTGACGGCGCGGTTGCCGCGCAATTGCACGGCATTGCGCTCGATGGCCGCCAGGTTGCGCTGCGCGTCGAGCAGATCGAGGTAGCTGGAACGGCCCGCGTCGTACAGCTTTTGCGCCAGGTCGGCCGAGCGGCGCGCCGAAACGACGGCTTCGTCGATCTGCTGCGTCTGGCCCGACAGGATGCGCAGGCCGGCCAGGTTGTCTTCCACCTCGGCGAAGGCCACCAGCACGCTCTGGCGATACGTCGCCACCGATTCCTCCAGCTGCGCTTCGCTGCGGCTCACGGCCGCCTTGTTGCGGCCACCGTCGATGATGGGCATCGACATCAGGGCGCCCAGCAGCCAGGAGCGGCTGCTCCACTTGAAGATGTCCGAGAAGGTATCGGACGCCCCGCCCCCGGAGGCGTTCAGGGTCAGCGCCGGGAACATGGCCGATTTGGCCACGCCGATGCGCGCATTCGACGCTTCCATGGTGCGCTGCGCCGAGGCGATGTCGGGACGGCGCTCCAGCAGGGACGACGGCATGCCGGCCGGGATCACGGGCAGGAAGCCGCTGTCCTGCAGCGGGTTGACGCTCGCCGTGAAGCTGGCGGCCGGTTTGCCCAGCAGGACGGCCAGCGCATGCTCGCCGGTGGCGCGCTGGCGCTGCAGGCCGATGGCTTCGGCGCGCACGGTCGACAGCTCCGTGCGGGCACGCGACAAATCGAATTCGCCGATGTCACCCAGGTCATAGCGGCGCTGGTTCACATGCACGCTTTCCTCGCGCAGGCGCACCGTCTGCTCCAGGGTCGCCAGTTCGGCGTCCGTGGCGCGCAGCTGGAAGTAGGTCTGCGCCACGTCGGCCTGCAAGGACAGCAGCACCGAGCGGTACGTCGCCTCCACGGCCAGCGCATCGCTGCGCGAGGCGCTGACGTTAGCCGCTACCCTGCCGAACAGATCGACTTCGTAGCTGGCCGTCAGGCTGGCCTGGTAGACATTGGTCGCCGCCACCGGCGCGCCGTTCGGCAAGCCGAGCGACACGCCGGAAGCGCGGTTGCGCTGGCCGCCCACGTTCACGCCCACTTGCGGGATGCGGTCCGCTTCGGCGATGCCGGCAATCGCCCTCGCCTGCTTGACGCGGGCGGCGGCCACCGCCAGGTTGGCGTTGGCCTGCGTGGCTTCGTTGATCAGGCCAGTCAGGGCCGGATCATTGAAGGCCAGCCACCATTCGCCGCGCGCCTGGCGCTCGGCTGGCACGCCCTGCTTCCAGCGCGTGCCGTCGGCCGCCGTCTGCACGGCCGGCAAGGTTTGCGCTTCCTTGAACGCGGTGGGCGTGTCGATCTGCGGCTGCTTGAACTCCGGCGCCGCGCAGGCGGCCAGCAGCACGGCGGCTGCCATGGCCGTCAAGGCCGTGCGCAGGACAGTTACCCGCGTAGTTGCGTTGGTTTTCAATATATATCTCCTTCCAGGTCCAGCGCTGGCGCGACAGGCTTGGCGGCAGCGGCGGCTGGTTTTTTCTCAAAACGCTGCGCCAGGGTGCGCAGCAGTACGTAGAACACGGGCGTCAGGAACAGGCCGAAGAAGGTCACGCCCAGCATGCCGGCGAATACCGCCACGCCCATCGCATGGCGCATTTCCGAACCGGCGCCGTGCGAGAACACCAGGGGCACCACGCCCATGATGAAGGCGATCGACGTCATCAGGATCGGACGCAGACGCAGACGGCACGCTTCCAGCGCCGCTTGCACGACGGTGCGGCCATGCTCTTCCAGTTCGCGGGCAAATTCCACGATCAGGATCGCATTCTTCGACGCCAGCCCCACCAGCACGAACAGCGCGATCTGGGTGAACACATTGTTGTCGCCACCAGTCAGTTTCACGCCAAGGAGCGCGCAGAGGATCGACATCGGCACGATCAGGATCACGGCCAGCGGCAGGGTCCAGCTTTCATACTGGGCGGCGAGCACCAGGAATACCAGCAGCACGCACAGCGGGAAGACATAGATCATCGTATTGCCGGACAAGATGTCCTGGTAGGTCAGCTCCGTCCATTCATACGAAATCCCTTGCGGCAGCACTTCCTTGGCGATGCGTTCCAGCGCGGCTTGCGCCTGGCCGCTCGATACGCCAGGCGCGGCGCCGCCGTTGAAATCGGCTGCGGCGTAAGCGTTGTAGCGCTGCACGCGGTCCGGACCATAGCTGTCCTTGACGCGCATCAGCGACGACAGCGGGATCATTTCGCCTTTGTTACTACGCACCTTCAGCTGCGCGATATCCTGCGCATGCGAACGGAACGCCGCATCGGCCTGCACGCGCACCTGGTAGGTGCGGCCAAACTGGTTGAAGTCATTCACGTACAGCGAACCGAGGTTGATCTGCAAGGTCTGGTAGATGGTCGCCAGCGGCACGCCCATCTGCTTGGCTTTCACGCGGTCGACGTCGGCGAACAGCTGCGGCACGTTGATCTGATAGCCCGAGAACACGCCCGCCAGTTCCGGCGTCTGGTAGGCCTTGGCGGCCAGCGCCTGGGTGGCGTTGTACAGCGCGTCGTAACCGAGGTTGCCACGGTCTTCGATCATCATCTTGAAGCCGCCGATGGTACCCAGGCCGTTGACCGGCGGCGGCGGGAAGACCATGATGAAGGCGTCCTGGATGCCGCCCAGGCGCTTGTTGATCTCGGCCGCGATGGCGCCGCCCGACAATTCCTTCGTGGTGCGTTCGTCGAACGGTTTCAGCGTGGCGAAGACGATGCCGGCGTTCGGCGCATTGGTAAAGTCGTTGATCGACAGGCCGGGGAAGGCGATCGTCGATTCGACGCCGGGCACCGATTTGATGACGTCGGACATGCGGCGCACGACATCTTCCGTGCGGTCCAGCGAAGCGGCGTCGGGCAGTTGCGCAAAGCCCACCAGGTATTGCTTGTCCTGCGCTGGTACGAAGCCGGCCGGCACGGACTTGAAGGTAAAGATGGCGGCAACGACCAGCAGCGCATACACGCCCAGCGAGGCGCTCTTGCGGCCCAACACACCTTTTACACCCGCTTCATAGCGGTGCGAAGCGCGGCCGAAGAAGCGGTTGAACCAGGCGAAGAAGCGGCCGAAGACCATGTCCATGCCGCGCGTCAGCGCGTCTTTCGGCGCATCGTGCGGTTTGAGCAGCGCAGCCGACAGGGCCGGCGCCAGGGTCAGCGAGCTGAATGCGGAGATCACGGTCGAAATGGCGATGGTCAGCGCGAACTGGCGGTAGAACTCGCCCGACAGGCCGGGCACGAAGGCGATCGGCACGAACACGGCGCACAGCACCAGGGCGATGGCGACGATGGGACCGCTGACCTCTTTCATGGCCTGGATGGTGGCGTCGCGCGGCGAAAGGCCCTCCTCGATGTTGCGCTCGACGTTTTCCACCACCACGATGGCATCATCGACAACGATACCGATGGCCAGCACGAGGCCGAACAGCGACAAGGTGTTGATCGAGAAGCCAAAGCCCAGCATCACGGCAAAGGTACCGACAATCGACACGGGGACGGCCAAGAGCGGAATGATCGAGGCGCGCCAGGTTTGCAGGAAGATGATCACCACCAGCACCACCAGGGCGATCGCTTCGAGCAAGGTATGGATCACCGCTTCGATGGACGAGCGCACGAACTGCGTCGGGTCGTACTCGATGCGGTATTCCACGCCTTGCGGGAAGTCTTTTTTCAGTTCGTCCATCTTGGCGCGCACGTCGGACGACAATTGCAGCGCGTTGGCGTTGGGCGCCTCGAAAATACCCATGCCGACGGCCGGATTATTGTTCAGCAACGAACGCAGCGAGTAGCTGTTGGCGCCCATTTCCACGCGCGCCACGTCTTTCAGGTGCGTGATGGCGCCGTCGGCGTTCGTGCGCACGATGATGGCGCCGAATTCCTCGGGCGTCTGCAGACGGCCCTGGGTATTGACGGTCAGCTGGAAGTCCGAGTTCTTCGCTGGCGAAGCGCCGATCACGCCGGCGGCCACCTGCACGTTCTGCTCGCGAATCGCGTCGACGACGTCGTTGGCCGTCATGCCGCGCGCCGCCACCTTTTGCGGGTCGAGCCAGATGCGCATGGCATAGTCGCCCGCGCCGAAGATCTGGATGTCGCCCATGCCGGGCAGACGGGCCAATTGATCCTTGACGTTCAGCACCGCGTAGTTACGCAGGTACATATCGTCATAGCGCTTGTTGGGCGAGACCAGGTGCACCACCATGGTCAGATTCGGCGACGATTTCACCGTCGTCACGCCAATCTGGCGCACTTCCTCGGGCAGGCGCGGCAAGGCGCGCTGCACGCGGTTCTGCACCTGCGTCTCGGCCTGCTCGACGTTGGTGCCGATCTTGAAGGTCACGGTCAGCATCATCGAACCATCGGAGGTGTTTTGCGAGGACATGTAGAGCATGTTCTCGACGCCGTTGATCTGCTCTTCGAGCGGCGCGGCGACGGTTTCGGCGATCACTTTCGGGTTGGCTCCCGGGTATTGCGCGCGCACCACCACCGATGGCGGCACGACGTCGGGATACTCGGAGATGGGCAGGCCGAAAATCGACAGCAGCCCGGCCACGAATATGACGATCGACAGCACCGCCGCGAAGATCGGCTTGTCGATGAAAAAGCGGGAAAAATTCATGTTTATTCCTTGGAAGTCGATGCGGCTTTCGCGGCGATCTTGGCGTCTTTTACTTCAGGTTTTGCGGGGGCGACCGGCGCGGTCGGATCGAAATCCATGGCCACCATCTGCGGCGTCACGGGCGCGCCGGGGCGCACGCGCTGCAAGCCGTTGACGACGATCTTTTCGCCCGCCTTCAAGCCTTCGCGCACCACGCGCAAGCCATCCGAGTTCGGGCCCAGCTTGACGGCGCGGTATTCGGCCTTGTTGTCGGCACCCACCACGTACACGTATTTGCGGCTCTGGTCCGTGCCGACGGCGCGGTCGGAGATCAACAGCGCCGTGCTTTGCGCCTGCGGGCCGTTGCCACCGTCGAGCAAGATGCGCGCGAACAGGCCCGGCACCAGCTGGCGCTCTGCGTTGGCGAAGGTGGCGCGCATGCGCACGCTGCCCGTGGCCGGGTCGAGCTGGTTGTCGACGAATTCCAGCTTGCCTTCATGCGGGAAGCCCGTTTCATTGGCCAGGCCCACCTTGACGGTGACGGGCGTGCCCTTTTGCGCCGTGCCGGCCACGCGCAGATACGTATCTTCATCGCCGTCGAAGCTGGCGTAGATGCGGTCCGTCGACACCACGGAAGTGAGGATGGCGGAAGCGTCGATCAGGTTGCCGACGGTGATTTCGGCCTTGCTGACGCGCCCGCTGATCGGCGCCTGCACCTGCGTGTACGACAGGTTCAGCTTGGCCGCTTCATACGCGGCTTGCGCCGAGCGGGCGTTCGCGTCCAGCTCTTTCAGGCCCGATGCCTTTTCATCGAATTCGCGCTGGGCGATGGCTTTTTCGGCCAGCAGTTTTTCTGCGCGCGACAGTTCCAGCTTGGCCAGTTCCGCCTTGGCGCGGGCGGAAGCTGCCGTGCCTTCGGCGCGCGACACTTCAGCCTGGAATGGACGCGGATCGATGACGAACAGCACCTCGCCCTTCTTCACTTCACTGCCCGGCTTGAAATTGACGGCGGTGATGAAGCCGCCGACGCGCGAGCGGATTTCCACGCGCTCGATCGCTTCGAGGCGGCCCGAAAATTCCTGCGTTTCCGTGATCTGTTTTTCAATGACGGCGGCGGCCGAAATGGGCGGGCCGCCGGCCGCTGGCGCGTCGGGCACCTTGCTGTTGGCCGAATCGCAGCCGGCCAGGCTCACCGACACCAGTCCTGCCAGCGCGAGCGCGGCAGCCAGGGGCTTCAGCAGAGTGGAAAATTGTTGAACGTTTTTCATTTTATTTCCCTGTTTTATGAAAATTTCTAATGGTATGGGCGGCAGGAAGCAACCCAACTGAAAAGTGAATGGTGGTGCCATGGCGCCCGACGGCGCTCGATCAAAGGTAAACAGGCCGCCAGCTGCGTAAAAGCGGACGGGGACGACGAAGCTGGCTGTGCGAGCGCACAACGCAGACAAGATGGGAACTACACTGCGTAGTGTAGCAACCGAAACTCAAAAAGTAAACTAGTTAGTGTAAGTTTTTTGCGGTGCCGCAGATGGCGGCGTCATGACTCGGGCTCTTGCCCCAGTCCGGCGACGAAACTGCTAATTTCGCTCAATACCTGCACCTTGCAGGCGCATTCATTGCGGGCGGTCGCGTCTTGCAGCGGCGCGGCGGCCATGCGGCGCACGGTGGTCTTGATGCCGCAGGCGATCAGTTTGCTGCCGTATTGTTCAGCCTCGTCGCGCAATGGGTCGTCTTCGCTGGACAATATCAAGGCTGGCGGCAGGTTCTTCAGCCGGCTCGACTGCAATGGCGACGCGTACGGATGGGTACGGTCAGCGGCATTCGGCAGGTAGCCACGGTAGGCGGCGGCGCATTGATCGGCCACTTCCGCCAGGTCAGGACAACTGGGCAAGCTGCGCATCGAGCAGGTCGACAGGCCGGGGTCGAGCATGGGCATGATCAGCACCTGGCCCGCGAGCGGCGGTCCGCCCCGGTCGCGCGACATCATGGCGCACACGGCGGCCAGGTTGGCGCCCGCTTCGATGCCCGACACCACCATCTGCTTGCCCGTCCAGCCCAACTTGGACTTGTTCTTTTTTGCCCACAACAGCACGGCATGCGCGTCTTCCACGGCGGCGGGGAAGGGCCGCACCTTCGCCAGCGTATAGTTCGCGGCCAGCACCACGTGGTCCGGGTTGCTCAGCACGAGGCAGCGCAGGAAGTCGTCCGCGTCCTCCAGGTCGCCGGCGACGAAGCCGCCACCGTGGAAGAAGACGATCAGGCTCGACTGCCTGGCGCCCGGCACGCCGGCCGTGTAGACGCGCGCGGCGAGCGCATCCTGCGCGCCCTGCACCTCGATGTCGCGTATCTTCAGCGCCTGGCCAGGTGCCAGCTCGGCCGCGGTGTCGGCAACGCTCATTGCGCCACCACCGGCTGCACCGCAACATCGCGCAGCGTGTCGTTCAGGCACAACAGGGCGACGCCGCCCACTTCATGGGTCAGGGCGCTGTAAGCACTGGCTTCGCTTTGCGCCGCCAGTGAATATGCGTCCGTCGATACCATCGCGGCCAGAGCGAGCGAGCTCATAGCGAGAGCAAGCACTGCAAAGATTCCATTCCGATGACCCATGATTTTTCTCCTGTTGTCCTTCCTGCGGCAATCACATTTATGCTGCAGTACAACAACTATAGACTTGTTCTACAATCTGATAAAGAGTGCAATGACGAATTGATTGTTCAGAATTATGAACAATCACGGATAAAGTGATAGGAAATCAAGTGAACAAGCTGCAAGCCATGGAAGTGTTCATCCAAGTCGTCGATGCGGGCGGCTTTACGCGCGCGGCGGAAAACATGCAGTTGCCAAAAGCCACCGTGTCGACCCTGATCCAGTCGCTGGAAGCGAGCCTGTCGGTCAAGTTGCTCAACCGCACCACGCGCCACGTCAGCATCACCTCCGACGGCGCCGCGTATTACGAACGCTGCGTGCGCATCCTGTCCGACGTGCGCGAGGCCGAGGAATCGCTGTCGCGCACACGCCTGAGCCCCAGCGGACGGTTGCGCGTGGATGCGCCCACGGCGCTGGCCAGCGAATTGCTCATCCCCGCCCTGCCCGACTTTTTCGCGCGCTATCCCGATATCGTGCTCGAACTCGGTTGCAGCGACCGCCCCGTCGACTTGATCGAGGAAGGCGTCGACTGCGCCGTGCGCGGCGGAGAATTGGGCGACCTGAACCTGATCGCGCGCCGGGTCGGCGTATTGCATTTCATTACCTGCGCCGCGCCCGGCTACCTGGCGCGCTACGGCACGCCGCTGCACCCGAACGACCTGGCGCAGCACCGGGGCGTGAATTTTTTCTCCGCCAAGACAGGTAAAACGTTTGACTGGGATTTCACGCGCGCCGGCGAACGCATCCAGATGTCCATGCCCAGCCATATCGCCCTGAACGACTCGAACGCCTACGCGGCGGCCGGCCTGGCGGGACTGGGCATCGTGCAAATGACGCATTTCATGCTTGCGCCGCTGATAGAACAGGGCAAAATGGTGGAATTGCTCGATGAATGGGAGTGCGACCCGCTGCCCATCCACGTGATCTATCCGCCCAACCGCCATCTGTCCGCCAAGGTGCGCGTGTTCGTCGAGTGGGTCGCCGACATGTTTACCAACCACCCGGCCACGCAGCTGAAGGGCAAGAGCAGCCTGCCCAGCGCGCGCGCCACCCTGACCGAGGCCCAGCCATGACCGCAGCAAGCACATCGTCCCACCGCATCGTCTTTCTCGATCGCGACAGCCTGATCGCCAATGTACGCCCGCCCGCCTTCGCACACCGCTGGGAAGCGTATCCGCACACCAAGGGCAGCGAACAGACGGTGTCGCGCCTGCAAGGCGCCACGATCGCCATCACGAACAAGGTGCCGCTGCGCGCAGCCGAGCTGGACCAGTTGCCGGATTTAAAAATGATCGCCGTGGCCGCTACCGGCACGGATATCCTCGACCTGGCCGCCTGCCGCGAACGGGGCATCGTGGTGGCAAACATCCGCGACTATGCGCGCGCCACCGTGCCAGAGCATACGCTGGCCCTGATGCTGGCCCTGCGCCGCCAGCTGGTCGCCTACCGCGCGGACGTGGAAGCGGGCCTGTGGCAGGCGTCGGACCGCTTCTGCCTGTTCGGCCACCCGATCCGCGACCTGGCCGGCAGCCGCCTCGGTTTGCTCGGCTATGGCGCGCTGGGCAAGTCCGTGGCGCAGCTGGGGCGCGCCTTCGGCATGCAAGTCATCGTGCACAACCGCTCGCCCATCGCCGAAGACGGCGTGACGCAGGTGAGCTTCGACGAATTGCTGGCCAGCTCCGACGTGCTGAGCCTGCACCTGCCGCTGACGGACAAGACGCGCAATATCCTTGGCGCCAAGGAACTGGCGCGCATGCAGCCCACGTCACTGCTGATCAACACGGCGCGGGGCGGCCTGGTCGACGAGGCGGCGCTGGCCCAGGCATTGACGAATGGCGTGATCGCCGGCGCCGGTTTCGACGTGTTGTCGCAGGAACCACCGCCGCCCGACAACCCGCTGTTGAACTTGCGCCTGCCCAACTTCATCCTCACGCCGCACACGGCCTGGGCCAGTGGCGAGGCCATGCAGAAGTTGGCCGACATCTTGATCGGCAACGTGGAAGCGTTCGAACGCGGTGCGCCGACGAACGTGGTGGCATGAGCGACTTGCACGCACTCGATGAATTGCTGTGCGGGGACGAAGGTGACTACGACCGCCTCGACCTGTTTCTCGAAGCGGACGAGCTGATCGGGCAACTGCGGGCGGCCGACGTGCCCGCGCTGCTGGCCCTGTGGCAACAGCGCGATCTATCCTGGCAGCAGCGTTTCACGCAAGCGAGCAGCAACATCGACGGCGCCGTGCTGCGCGCCCTGCTGGCCGGTTTGCTGCAGATCAAGGCGACGCCTTTCGGCGTGTTCGAACTGATGACGCGCCTGCCGCCCGTCGCCGACCACTCTGCCCTCAGCGACGCCCTGCTCGACTACGCCGAGCAAGCCTGGCATGCGCACCAGGAGCGGCAGCGGCAAATCCAGATCAGTTGCTGGAGTTGCGGGCTGTCGGGCCGGCTGTTGCAGCGGCTGGGATTTTCCGCCTGGAAGGATGCGGGGCTGTAGGAACTATGGCGCGGCTGGCGTTTCGAATGAAAACCCCGGCGCATACGCGTGATAGCCGTCGAAATCGCCCTTGCCTAGCGGCGCGCCTTGGCTGCGCGCGATCGCATACGCCATGCAGAAGTGAAAATAGAAATTCGGCAGGATGTACAAATTCAAATACTCGCCTGCCGGCAAGGCGATGTCGGCGAAGCCGGCGCGGTCGCGGCAGAGGCGCCCTGGCGGCCCGTCGAAGCGCTCGGCGGGGATGGCCTGGAGGTAGCGCATGGTCTGCGCGATCTGTTCCTGCAGGCTGGCGGCGGCGCTGAAATCGGCCACGTCCAGGCCCGCCAGCGGGCAGCAGCCGCGCAGCGAAAAGCTCACGGCCGCGCGCACCTGCTGGGCGAAGGGCAGCATGTCCGGGTGCAGACGCGCCGCCAGCAGCTGCGGCGCGGTGCCGGTCTTGTCGAGCATGGCCGACAGCTGCGCCAGCGAGCGGCAAAAGATGGCGGCGGGGTGGATCGGCATCGCGTCCGTCATGGCAAGCCCTCCTGTGCGGCGACCTGCTTCAGCACGCGGATCAGCCGGCGTTCATGGCGGCCCACGGCATCCCAGTGCCAGGCGTCGGTCGGGCCGAATGCCGGGTAATGGCGCTGCCATTTTTCCGCGCGCTGCTGCGAATTGGCGCCCACGTTCGACGCCAGGCCCTTGCCGCTGGACAAACGCAGGTAGACGCGGATGACGCCCCAGCCTTCGCACACGTAGCGGTAGCTGAGGCCATCGCACTTGGCCGGATCGAGCGCGATACGGGTCGGGGCAAAGTGTCCACCCATGTCGGGGTAATGCACGGCCAGCAGCACGCAGCTGGCCCCTTCGGCCTCCAGCCTGGCCGCATACGCGCACAGCTCGGCAGGCGATTGAAAATGCAGCGTTTCCTGTTCCGGCGCCGAATACGCTTCTGCCACGGCCGCGCCGGGCTTGGAGAAGATCGCCTCGGCCATGGCCGCGATACCTGCTTCTGACATTGCCACCGTGCTCCCCTTCCCCTGATTTGCCGCATAGCACTGCAGCGATGGCCGCCATGCTAGCATGGCGTCAACGGCGATGGCGGCTGAAAAATTCCCACATCACCTCATTCGCGTCGATGGCGCGCGTGGTCTTGCCGATGGGCAGGCCAATATTAAAAGCATCGGCGCCGGGCCACGTGTGGCCGCCGTCCTTGACGGTGATCAAGGCCACCTGCTGCGCGCCATTGCCCTGCTCCACCTGCGTCACTTGCGTCTCGTCACCTGGCACGCTGGCGAGCAGGCGCGCCGGTGGCGCGGCGCCTTCGAGGCGGTTTTGCTTGCGCCAGTAATCGAACGTGTCCTCGGCGGAGAGATAGCCGCCATCCTTGCCCCCATACAAGACAACCTTGTCGGCCGTGCCCTGTATCAGCAGCACGCCCACCGGCGATGGCACGACATGGTGGGTGATGACGGGCACGGGCATCGGCGCGCCCACGGAAGCGACGGCCGCGAACTGCTGCGGCAGCTCGGCCGCCAGGCGCAGGGCAAAAAAGCCGCCGCGCGACAGGCCCGTCGCATACACGCGCTTGTCGTCGATGCGGTAATCCTGCTGGAGTTTACGCAACATCGCTTGCGTAAAACCGACGTCATCGGTACCCGCCAGGTAATCCATGCCAAAGCCCACGTTCCAGTCCTGCCTGATGCCTTGCGGGTAGACGACGATGAACCGGTGCCGCTCGGCCGCCTTGTTCATCTGCGTGTACAGCATGTGTTCCGCCATGCTCATGCCGCTGCCATGGAAATTGAAGACGACGGGAAACGCTTGCTGCGGCTGACTTTGATAAGCGGCAGGCGTATAGACGATGTAGCGGCGTTTTTCGTCTTTGTGAACGAGGCTGGTCACTTGCGCCAGCACTGGAATGCAGGTGCACGCCAGCACCAGCAGGCTGATAAACAATTTCATGCGGTTTTCTCCGTTGATCAAGAGCTTGCAGCTTAGGCAAGCGCCGGTGAAATCGCGGTGAAATCCGGTGACTTTATTGCGCCCGGGCTGGAACGATGGCGACACGGTACTGCCTCTCGCCGGGATGGAAAGCAATGTCCCAGTGCATGGCCTGGGCCAGGCGCAGCAGCAGGTTCTGGCCGTGCGCAAAACCGTGGACGCGCCGTGGCTGGCCCGCCGGCACGGTATTGACCATGCTCAGGCAGCCTTGCGCATAAGCGATGCTGACGCGGCAAGCGGGGCCGCCATGGAACAGCGCATTGGCCAGGCAATTATTAATCAGCAACAGCATCAGCTGCCCGTTGCCAACGACCTCCAAGCGCTCGGGCAAGTCCAGGCTCAGCAGGCTAGCATCCCAGGCGAAATCTTCGAGCAGGCGCAGCAAGCATTGCTCGATGCAGCCGCGCAACTCCACCACCTCGCCGGGCAACTGCTCGGCCCGCGCCAGCGCGAACAACACCTCGATGGTGGCGCGCATCTCGTCCGTCGATTGTCGCAGCTGCGCTTGCGCCTGCCCGCCCAAAGGCTGCGCACCGGCCAGCACCAGCGTGTTGTGCATCAGGGTCAGCGGCGTGCGCAGTTCGTGGCTGACGTCGCGGGTAAATGCCTGTTCGCGCTGCAACACCGCCTGCAGTTCGGCAAAGGTGGTGTCCAGGCGGCGCGCCAGGAAACCGATCTCGTCGGGGCGATCGCGCGCGCTGAAATGCACGGCGCTGCCGGGCGCCATCTGGCGCGCTTCCTGGGCCAGTCTCTGCAAGGGCTGCACGAGGCGCCGCGCCAGCCAGTACGCCAGCAGCAGGGCCAGAGCGATCAGCGCCAGCGCCATGCCAGCGACGACACCGCCCACTTCCTGCGCCAGGCGCGACACCACCAGCACGGGCGCCACGTCGGCCAGCAGATACACGCGCTGCGGCTGGCCAGCGGCTGCGAGGTCCAGCGCCAGCACGTGATAATGCTGGCCCGTCGTCGTGAACACCTCCCCGCGCGGGGCGGACGGCGGCACTTGCGCACGTACCGCTTGTGGCAAGTCAAGGTAGCCGCCATAAACCGTGATGAGGTCGCTGCCAGACGGCGTCAGCTCACCTTGCTGGCGCCAGCGCTGGCTGACGGCCGCCGCTTCGCGTTCGAGCAGGCGCTGCACCAGCATGTCTTCCGTCACATAGGAGATCACCAGCGCCAGGCCCGTGTAGCACAGGCACAGCAGGACAGTGAAGCCGGCCAGGGCGGCGAATAGCTGGTGGCGGATAGACTTGCTCACGGAGACGCCGCAGAGTCGAAGGCAAGGCGGTAGCCCAGCTGCGGGATGGTCACCAACGCGCCAGCCGCGCCTGCCAACTCCAGCTGCTTGCGCAGCGCGTAGATGTGCGATTTGAGCGCGTCGCTGTCGGGCGGCTGGCTGCCCCACAACTGCTGCAGCAAGGCCGAGCGCGACACGGCGTGCGGATACTCGCGGCACAGCAGCAGCAAGATCTTGAAACCCGTCTGCGTCAGTGGCAGGGGTGTGTCGGCATACAAGGCGCGCCCTGCGCGCGTCTGCAAGGTAAACGGTCCCACGCGCATTTCCTGGTGCACGTGCAACTGCTGGCGGCGTGCCAGCGCTTCGCAGCGCAAGGCTAGTTCGCGCAAGTCGAACGGCTTGGTCAAATAGTCGTCGGCGCCATCGCGAAAGCCGCGCGCCTTGTCTTCATACGCGTCGCGCGCCGTCAGCATCAGAATCGGCACATTGCTGGGCGCGCCCGCCTTGATGGCGCGGCACGCTTGCAAGCCATCGATGTCGGGCAGGTTCAGGTCCAGCAGCACCACGTCATAATTGTTGCACGTGGCCAATTGCACCGCCAGCGCGCCCGTGCCTGCATGGTCCGTCTGCCAGCCCAGGCCGTCGAGGAAGTCGAGCACCTGGCGCGCGATGGCCAGGTGGTCTTCCACCAGCAGGATACTCAGCGGAAGCTTGCTCATGGCACGTCGGCAATGCGCGCATACAGCCAGAAATTGCCGGATCTTCCACGAATTTGCCGGTAGCAGCGCAGATAACCTTCGCGCTCGAAAGCGCAGCGTTCGAGCACGCGGATCGAACGTGCATTGCTCTCCAGCACGGTCGCCTGGATACGCAGCAAGCCCAGACGCTGGAAGCCCCAGTCCACGACGGCGTTCACGACGGACGTCGCCACGCCCTGCCCCCAGACGGCGGGCGCCAGGTCGTAGGCGACTTCCGCCGTGCGGTGCTGCGGGGAAATGGCATTCAAGCCGATGGTGCCAACCAGCCGGCCACCGTCGCGCAGCACCACGGCCAGACGCATGGGCGAGGACGGCCGGGCCGATGCGTAGTCATCGAAATGGGGCAGCAAGTCGTCGATGCTGGGCAAGTGCCAGCTCGTGTGCTCGACGACAACAGGGTCGGCCAGGTACGCGTACCACGCGCGCGCATCGTCGCGTTCCAGGTGGCGCAAGGTCACCAGGGGATGGATGCAACTGGGCAAATCAGGTCGTTTCATCGTTCGCTCCTGCAATGGCTCAGTCGACTGGGCAATCGGCGGCCAGCCAGGCATGGAAATCATCGGCGATGCGTTCGAAATCGTCGCGCTGCATCGAGCCATGGCCCACCAAATACACAGCCGTTGAGGCGCCATCGAGCGCCAGCATGACGGCGCGCCCGCCGCTGTCGTCGCCAATGGTGATATAGCCGGGGCACGTTTGCAGCGTGTCATACGTTTCGTTGCGTTCCCGCAAGCTGTCCAGACCGTACAACATTACCTGTTCGCCGCGCATGCCATCTTGCCAGTCCGCGAGAAAACGCAGGTAGTGCGCCGGCAAGGCGTGGCCCAGCCAGCGCTGGACGGCATCGATGTCTTGCCCGTTCACGCGGCGCCCTGGCGCCGCGCTTCCCACGTGCGCCGCAGCAAGCCGTACAAAGCCGAATCGCTGACGTGGCCATCGACGATCCAGCGTTCGGGCAGGAAGCCTTCCTTGTTGAAACCCTGGCGTTCCAGGGCGCTGGCCGAAGCGGCGTTGTGCGGATCGATGTCGGCTTCCAGCCGGTTCAGGTCGCGCTCGACGAAGGCGAATTCCAGCAGTGCCGACAAGGCTTCGTGCATATAGCCACGGCCCCAGTACGGACGGCCCAGCGCGTAGCCGATTTCGGCGCGGCGGTTCTGCCGGTGCTCGGAAAACAGGCTGCAGCTGCCCAGGTATTCGCCCGTCGCCTTCAGCTCGACGGCGAAGCGGAAGAATGTCTCTTTCTCGAAAGCGGCGATGTCTTCGGCAATCTGGCGCGTGGCGCGGCCGACATCGGTCCACGGCGGTTCGCTGAAATAGCGCATCACTTCGGGGTCGGCATGCATGGCGAATTGGGCCGCTTCATCGGATGGCTGCGGCTTGCGCAGGATCAGGCGTTCAGTGGTGAGGATTTTCGTGTAGGCCATACAACTCCAATCAAAGGTTGAGACGGGCAATGCGTATTATTCCATGCAACTGTAATGATGTGGCAACTTTACAGCGCGGCTTTTAATGTACTATGGCAATGTTTCTCCATATCATAGATGCAACTTCATGATCCGCTCATGCACGCAGTAAACGATGCAGCACACACCGAAGCCGACCATGTCCAGCCCTAGAATCGACCTCACCATGCCACTCGCCATCGGCGCACTGGCCATCTGGCTGGGCCTGAGCATGGCAGGCCGCTGGCTGGAAGCGGCCGGCTACGCCTTGCCGGGCGCCGCCGTCACCGGCCGTATCGGCCTGTCGTGGGCGCTGGCCGCCCTGTTCGCGCTGGCGCTGCTGCTGGCGTCCAGCCGGCCGCGCGCGGCGGGCCTGTGCGCGCCGCAGCCATGGAAAACGCTGTGGCTGGTCTGGCCGCCGCTGCTGTATGCGCTGCTGATGCTGTTGCTGGCCTGGGCCGGCGGCTGGCCGCAGCCGCGCGTGCTGCTGATCGTGGCGTGCAATGCGGCGCTGGTGGCCATCTCGGAAGAACTGATGTTCCGCGCCATCTTGCTGCAGGGCATGCTGGACCGCTACGCCGTCTGGCCCGCCGTCCTGATGTCATCGGCGCTGTTCGGCCTGGCCCACTTGGCCAACGGCCTGGCTACGGGCGACGTCAGCGGCGCGCTGTGGCAAGCCGTCGCCGCCACCCTGCAGGGCGTCGGCTATGCGGCCATCCGCCTGCGCACCCGCTCGGTATGGCCCATGGTCCTCGTGCATGGACTGTGGGACTACGCGCTGGTGACGGCCACCTTGCCAAACCCGGCCGAAGATGGCGCGTCCATCCTGCCGACTATCGCCCTGCTGGCCGTGCTGCCCCTGTGCCTGTATGGCGTGTACCTGCTGCGCCCCAGCCAGAGGGCGGCCATATCGCAACTGCAACGATAAGGAATCCGCATGGCGTTTTTTTCCCGTGAGTACGAAGTGTTCCTGCTGCTGGCCGCGCCCAATGCGACGCCGCTGTGGCAGGCGGTGCAATGGACGCCGTTTGCCGCCAGCCTCGATGGCCTCATGGCGCAAGCGCGGGGCAAGGCCGGCGTGCGCAGCCATCAATACAATCCCAAGGGCAAGCCGATTGCGTTTGGCCGCCTGGGCTGGGACGCCACATCGCACGCGAAGTGGACGCACACGGCGGCCACGACGCAAGCGCGCTTCATGAGCCTGGAAGCGTGGGCGCCCACCTGGACCCTGTGCGAAAAAGACGACCAGGCGCCCGATGTGTTCCTCGCGCTGGCCAACGAATCGCTGCTGGGCCAGGCCGGCAAGCCCCTGCAATTCGGCCAGCGCCTGGTGTGCGCCATCGCCACGGACATGGGCCCGCAAGCGGCCGCCACCTTGCGGCAAGCCCTGGCGCAACTGGCCGTGCAGCAAGACGCCGTCGTCTTCGCCCACACGCGGCGCCAGTGGGGCAGCGCCTCTCCCTACGGCGGTTTCACGGGCGCCATCCAGGACATGCTGATCGGCGGCCTGTTCCAGCCCGACGACCCGCATGCGCGGCCGCTCGATACGGCCACGTTCCGCGAGCCATGGACGCGCATCGGCAATTGACAGCTTCCGCCATCGCATGGCATCGTTGCACCATGCGATCACCATACCCGCCCCTGCCCTCGATTATTGCCGCCATTCCAACGATGGTGGCTTAGCAGGAGTGTGATTGCCCAAGCCGCCTGCAAGGCGGCTTTGATTTGCAGCAACTGGTCAAGACGTCTCGCAGGTTTTATTTTTCACTTCAGCGAGCGACCATGCACACCACTTCCAGCACCCCAGTTACCCCCACCCTGCACCTCGTGTGCGGCAAGATTGGCTCGGGCAAATCCACCCTGACCGCCCGCCTTGCGGAGGCGCCAAAGACCGTGCGCATCAGCGACGCGCAATTTGACGACATCACGCGCCACTTCGTGCCGCCTTCAGCAGAGGAAGGCTTTGATATCGTGCGGATTGCCGCTTAAAACGTTCCCGGTAGCAGGATTTTCTTGTCCACCTGCTGCAGGTCGCGCAAGCCGCAAAAGGCCATCGTCAGGTCGAGCTCATTGCGGATGATGTCCAGGCAGCGCGTTACGCCCGGGCCGCCCATGGCGCCCAGGCCATATAAAAACGGGCGGCCGATGTAGACGCCCTTGGCGCCCAGGGCCACGGCCTTGATCACGTCCTGGCCCGAGCGGATGCCGCCATCCATGTGCACTTCGATCTGGCTGCCGACGGCGTCGACGATGGCGGGCAAGGCTTCGATCGACGATTGCGCGCCGTCGAGCTGGCGCCCGCCATGGTTCGAGACGATCAGCGCGTCGGCGCCACTGTTGACGGCCAGGCGCGCGTCTTCCGGGTCCATGATGCCCTTGATGATGAGCTTGCCGCCCCAGCGCTGCTTGATCCATTCCACGTCCGCCCACGACAGGCTCAGGTCGAACTGCTGCTGCGTCCAGGCCGACAGCGACGACATGTCCGACACGGACGTGGCGTGGCCGACGATGTTGCCGAAGCCGCGCCGCTTTGTGCCCAGCATGCCCGCCACCCAGCGCGGCTTGGTGGCCATGTTGATGATGTTGGGAATCGTCAGTTTCGGCGGTGCCGACAGGCCGTTGCGCAAGTCCTTGTGGCGCTGGCCCAGCACCTGCAAGTCGAGCGTCAATACCAGCGCGCCGCACTTGGCCGCCTTGGCGCGGTCGATCAGGCGGTTGATGAATTCGCGGTCCTTCATCACATACAGCTGGAACCAGAACGGTTTTGTCGTGTTCGCCGCCACGTCTTCGATCGAGCAAATGCTCATGGTCGACAGGGTGAACGGCACGCCGAAGCGCTCGGCGGCCTGGGCCGCGAGAATTTCGCCATCCGCATGCTGCATGCCCGTCAAGCCCGTCGGCGACAGGGCCACCGGCATGGAAACCGCCTGGCCGACCATGGTCGAGGCCAGGCTGCGGTTTTCCAGGTTGACGGCCACGCGCTGGCGAAATTTGATTTTGGCGAAATCGCTGTTGTTGGCGCGGTACGTCGATTCCGTCCAGGAACCGGAATCGGCGTAGTCGTAAAACATGCGCGGCACCCGTTTCTGGGCCAGCACGCGCAAGTCTTCGATGCAGGTGATGATACTCATGCGTTTCCTCGGTCGATGGCAAGTCGAACCATGATCGTGCATTTACCGGCAATTGTCTATCCAGCAGGCAAGACTGTCGGACAGAACGTGGCTTACCAGTCGCGCGCGCCGAGGATCTGCTCGCCCAGCGCCGTCAAACGCGCCTGCGGATAGCGCAGCTTTTCCTTTTCCTCGGGGTCGCCGGGAAACGCGTAGCCCTGCGGCGCGCTGCGCTCGCGCCAGCTTTGCACGCGCCAGTCGCGCAAGGCCTGATTGTCTTGCTGGGCTGGCGTGAAGGAAATATATTGCGCCAGGCGCACCTGGTCCGTGGACGTGTTCGGGCGGATGCCGTGCGCCAGCAGGCTGTTGAAGATCAACAATTCGCCTTTCTTCATGGCGATGAATTGCATCGGGTACGGCACCGTCGCCAGGTCCGGCTGCCACGGGTTACGGTCAAGCGGCACGCTCTTGCGCCACGCCAGCAAGTTGTTGAACAGCTCCGGATAGCATTGAAAACCGCCGCTCTCGGGCGAGGTGTCGGACAGGGCCAGCACGCCCTGCACGTTGACGGGCAGCGGGTCGAGCGTGGTGTCGGCATCCCAGTGGATGAAGCCGCCAAACTTGCGCTTGCCATGGTTCGGCGTGTTCAGGTTGGCGCGGTCGATGGTCACCCACAAATCCTGACGGTCCCAGATGTCGACGAAGGCGTCATATACCCGTTGGGTCTGGCGGTTATCCCACAGGGTCTGGTTGTGATAGGCCTCGACCATGCCGGAACCGTTGAGTTCCTTCATCGCATGGTCGCGCAACTGGTCCCGGTTCCAGGTGGAGGCATCATGCTGGTCAAGCCCCTGGAATTCCCACAGGAAATCCGTCGTGCGCCGCACCTGTTCGGGCGACACCGCATCCTTGACGATGACGTAGCCATAGGTTTGCCAGTGCAAGAAGTCGCTGTCGGACAGCACGCGCAGGGGCAGCTGTTTCTCGATGTCGCGCAACTGGGTTTGTTCCGTGTAGGCCACGGACGGGTTGCCGGGACGGTCTTCGCCGTATTGGTATGGGTTCTGCATCGCTGTCTCCTGTGTTGGTGTGAGACAGATTGTGCGATGGCACGGCGCCATGAAATGCGCGCTGAGCGGCCAATACTGATACTATCCTAACTATTCATACGCCTCAAACGTCACGATGACGCCTTTATTCGAACAAGTCACGATACCGACGGGCCACTCCTGGGGCTTGCTGTGGCGCGAACTCGACACCATTCCCTTCATCTGGCATTACCACCCGCAATTCGAGCTGACCCTGACCGTCAATGCGCGGGGACAACGCTACATCGGCGACCACCTGGGCGACTTCGAGCCGGGCGACCTGGTGCTGCTGGGGCCGAATTTGCCGCACACCTGGTCGGCCAGCGAGCGCATCGACGGCGCGCAGCCGATGCTGGCCGTCGTCGTGTGGTTTTCATTGGAATGGCTGGAGCAACTGGCGGCCTGTTTTCCCGAGTTGCACAGCTTGCGGCAACTGGCGGCCCGCGCCGGCCCTGCCCTGCATTTTTCAGCGGACACGAGCGCGCGCAGCGCAGATAAACTGCTGCAACTGAACGCCCTGCCCGTGCCGCAGCGCTTGCCGCTGCTGCTCGACGTGCTGCTGGATCTGGCGGGAGATACGGGAGCGCGGCCGCTGGCCTCGATGGCGCAGGCGCCGCTGCCCGATGGGCAGCACAAGCGCATGGCCGGCGTGTTCGATTTCATGCACGCGCATTTCCGGGAAGAGATTGCACTGGAAACCCTGGCGCAGCGGGCGGCCCTGTCGCTGGGCGCCTTCCACCGCTGTTTCAAGCGCCACGCGCATTGCACGCCGGGCGAGTACCTGGCGCGGCTGCGCATCGGCCGCGCCTGCCAACAGCTAATCGAGAGCAATCTCGCCATCGCCGTCATCGCGCAAGAGGCGGGTTACCGCAACCTGGCGCATTTCAACCGCCAGTTTCGCGCCACCAGGCACGTCACGCCGCGCGCGTTCCGCCAGCAATACCGGCGCGGCGCCACAGGCGCAGCGTAAAACCATTCGGAAACGAAAAAGGGGACCAGATTTTACAATCTGACCCCCAATATTCTGGTGCGGCTGGCAGGAATTGAACCCACGACCCCTTGGTTCGTAGCCAAGTACTCTATCCAGCTGAGCTACAGCCGCCTAAGACAAGATTATAGCAGGGCTTTGCAGAATGGCAAAGGGCGCCGTGCGGATATTTCACAATTGCCCAGGCCGCCAACATGGCCGCTGCCCGCCCGCTGTCATGACGAAAAAAAACCCGGAAAGTGACCTTTCCGGGTTTTTTCTTTACTGCTGATACTGGTGCGGCTGGCAGGAATTGAACCCACGACCCCTTGGTTCGTAGCCAAGTACTCTATCCAGCTGAGCTACAGCCGCAAACTCTGACACACTTCGCCGGACGGCGCGAAGCTTGAAACTTTCATCAAAACGTAGCGAACTCCGTCTTGGCAATACTGGTGCGGCTGGCAGGAATTGAACCCACGACCCCTTGGTTCGTAGCCAAGTACTCTATCCAGCTGAGCTACAGCCGCAAAACTTCTACAACATTCCACGAACAACATGGAGGTGAAACTTGTTACAACAAAACCAGGCAAAGTCTGATTTTCAGTATTCTGGTGCGGCTGGCAGGAATTGAACCCACGACCCCTTGGTTCGTAGCCAAGTACTCTATCCAGCTGAGCTACAGCCGCGCAGGCAAACATTATAGCGTATTCATTTCGCTTTGAAAAGTTCGATTTTTCAATCGCTTAGCTGATTTTGCAGAATACCGCCCCGCACTATCCACCACCTTTTCACTGCCGAAAAGCGCACGCCTTGCATCGATGGACACAGCTGCTTTCACAGTGGCATCCAGCGCATCGAGAAGTTGCTGTCTCGAAAGAAGCGGGATTATAGGGACTGCCTTCCCGTCTGTCCAGTGCTATCTGCAGGCGGCACGCAAGCGTGCGGTGGCGGCGCGCCGCTTGGGGCTACAATACCAGTCAGACAGGGGCGCTCGTGTCTCCGCTCATGCATGACGGCAGGCAATTCCATCATGACCCACTCACTGAGCTTGGCGACGGCGGCCCGGCGGGGCAACAGCCCGTGCGGCAGACTCACCGTTGCAGGATTTCCGATGGCTAAGCATGACCACAAGCAATATCTGCTCCCCCCATCAGCGCCGCTGAGCCTGTCAGACGAGCGCCTGGCCAACTTGCTGGAGAGTATTACCGACGGCTTCTGCCTGCTCGACCACGACTGGACCATCCGCTACATCAATACGCGCGGCGCCGACATGCTCGCGCCGCAGCGTCCGCCCGGCAGCCAGCTGGCTGGCAGCAGCCTGTGGCAAGCCTGCCCCCACTTGCAGGGCACGGAACTGGAAACGCAGTACCGGCGCAGTATGTCGCAGCAGCACAGCTGCAGTGTCGAACTGCTGTATCCGCCACTGGGACGCTGGCTGGAGGTACGCATCTTCCCGTCCAGCGACGGCTTGACCACGTATATCCAGGACATCAGCCAGCGCAAGGCGGCCGAGGAAAACTTGCGCCACAGCGAGGAAGACTTGCGCGCACTGGCCAATTCCATCCCGCAACTGGCCTGGATCGCCAGCTTCGACGGCACCATCGCCTGGTACAACCAGCGCTGGCACGACTACACGGGCACCACTGCCGAACAGATGGCGGGCGAGGGCTGGAGCATCGCCTATGACGCGCGGCACCTGCCTTCCATGCTGCAAGCCTGGAAGGCCGCCTTGCGCGATGGCACGCCGTTCGAAATGGAGTTCCCCATCCGCGGCGCCGACGGCCAGTACCGCTGGTTCCTGACGCGCGCCAATCCCGTGCGCGACCGGGGCGGCCGCCTGCTGCGCTGGTTTGGCACGAGCACCGACGTCGACCAGGTCAAGCGTGCGCAGGAAGCCTTGCGCGACGAGACGCGCGTACTGGAATTGCTCAACAACACGGGCGCGGCCCTGGCCGGCACGCTCGACTTGCCTGCCCTGCTGCAGGAAACCGTCGATGCGGCCACGCGCATCAGCGGCGCGCGCTTCGGCGCCTTGTATTATGACGATGCGGGCGATGTCCATGACAGCCCCGGCGCCCTGCCGGCGGCGCGCGCCGTCAACGGCATCAGCCTGCGCCAGGCCGATACCATCGCCGCGGAACTGCGCCAGGGACCGGCCATGCGCCAGAACGACTTGCTGGCCGCGCCCGACGCCAGCGCCGATGACGCGCCGCCGCTGCGCAGTTGCCTGAGCCTGCCCGTCAGCTCGCGCTCGGGCCTGTTGCTGGGACGCTTGCTGCTCGGTCATCCGCAGGCGGGCATGTTCAGCGCGCGCAGCGAACGCATCGTCTCGGCCATCGCGGCGCAGGCCGCCGTCGCGCTCGACAATACGCGCCTGTACGCGGCCGCCACGCGCGCCGCCGAAGAGCGCAAGGTGCTGCTCGACAGCGAACGCGAGGCGCGCGCCGAGGCCGAGCGCACGAATCAGCTGAAAGATGATTTTCTCGCCACCCTCTCGCATGAACTGCGCACGCCGCTGTCGGCCATCCTGGGCTGGGCCCAGGTGCTGCGGCGCGGCACGCGCGACCAGGCCGACCTGAACCGCGGCCTGCAAAGCATCGAACGCAATGCGCGCGCGCAGGCGCAACTGATCGAAGACTTGCTCGACATGAACCGCATCACCTCCGACAAGGTGCTGCTCGACCTGCAGCCCCTTGCGCCCGCCAGCGTCATCGCCTCGGCCATCGAAACCCTGCGCCCGGCGGCCGACGCCAAGCACATCGCCATCCACAGCAGCATCGCCAGCGATGCGGGCACCATCATGGGCGACCCCGGCCGTATCCAGCAAGTGATCTGGAACCTGCTGTCGAATGCCCTGAAGTTCACGCCGCAGGGGGGACGGGTCGATATCGGCGTGCGCCGCGAGGCGAGCCGCCTGGCCATCACGGTGGCCGACAACGGCGTGGGCATCAAGCAAGACTTCCTGCCCCACGTATTTGACCGTTTCCGCCAGGCCGACGCCTCCACCACGCGACGGCATGGCGGCCTGGGGCTGGGACTGGCGATCGTCAAGCACCTGGTGGAACAGCATGGCGGCACAGTCACGGCCAGCAGCGCCGGCGACATGCAGGGCGCCAGCTTTACCGTGCGCCTGCCCCAGGGCACGCCCACCGCTGCCGCGCGCCAGGCGGATGACGCCCCGTCCGCCAGCCCTGACTTGCGCGGCGTCAGGGTGCTGCTGGTCGATGACGAAGCCGATGCGCGCGAACTGACGGAACGCATCCTGCGCGACAATCACGCCGAAGTACACAGCGCCGGCAGCGTGGCGCAGGCGCTGCGACTGCTCGAGCAGGTGCGCCCGCATGTACTGGTCAGCGACATCGGCATGCCCGATGCCGACGGTTTCGACTTGCTGGCGCAAATCCGCGCGCACGCTTCCCCTGACGCCGCCCGCCTGCCCGCGCTGGCGCTGACGGCGTTCGCGCAACCGCAGGATCGCCAGCGGGCGCTGGCCAGCGGCTTCCAGTCCTGGGTCTCGAAACCGCTGGACCCGGCAGAACTGCTGGCGGCCGTGGCGCAACTGGCCGCGGCGCACATCACGGCCCCACCCTGAACAAGATGATGCAAAGAAATACATACTGCAGAACAAAATGGCTATTGGCGTGGGTTGACCTTCCTACTTCCAGACGCGGCACTGTCCTACAAGCAACTAAGCTGAAGTTTGCTACACTGAAATGCAGAAGCACTCCCTGCACGGCAGGCAGGAGACAGGCAGCCTTGGCTGCCATCAGTGGCAGAAGCGAGTTCAAGCGCTGTTGTGCGCCGTATCTTGTTGCAAGGCGCTACTATCTTCCCCTCCGCCGTCAGCCAATCATCAGCGGTACAAGCCAGCGTTGCATAGACCGTATTAACCGAGACCCTACATGCCCAGCCAAGATGAGATTTTGAAAGCCAAAATTTTGGTCGTCGATGATTCGCCCGACAATGTCGACCTGATGCTGGAAATCCTGCGCGATGTCGGCTATACCAATGTCACGGCGACCATGCGTCCGGCCCAGGTCTGCCCCCTGCACCGGGAGCATTGCTACGACCTGATCTTGCTGGACCTGCAAATGCCGGAGCTGAATGGTTTCCAGGTCATGAAAGGATTGAAAGAAATCGAGCATGGCGGCTACCTGCCCGTGCTGGCCCTGACCGCACAACCGAGTTTCAAGATCGCCGCCCTGGAAGCGGGGGCGCGCGACTTCATCAGTAAGCCGTTCGACCTGATGGAAGTGCACAAGCGCATCCACAACATGCTGGAAGTGCGCCTGCTGTACAAGGAACTGGCGCAATACAGCAAGCAGCAGCAGGAACTGGCGCTGCACGACCCGCTGACAGGCTTGCCGAACCGGCGCCTGCTGGAAGACCGCATCGAACACACCTTGCAGCAATCGGCGCGCAGCCGCGCCAAGTCGGCCGTCCTGTACCTGGACCTGGACGGCTTCAAGGCCATCAACGACAGTTACGGCCACGGCTATGGCGATGACATCCTGAAAATGGTGGCGACCCGCCTGGGGAGCGTGTCGCGCAAGGAAGACACGGTGGCGCGCATCGGCGGCGACGAATTCGTCGTTGTACTGGGCAACCTGGCTGGCAAGGGCGACGCGCGCGAACCGGCCGCCAAACTGATCGAAGTCATTTCCGAGCCGTATTTCATCAACGACCTGACCTTGCGCCTGTCGACCAGCATCGGCATCGCCATCTACCCGGACGATGCCAGCACCGTCGAATCGCTGCTGGGCGCGGCCGACACGGCCCTGTATGAAGCCAAGCGCGCCGGCAAGAACCGTTTTTGTTGCTCGCCCCACGAAGTGATCGCGTCGCAGGTCAACATGCAAAAGAGCAGCATCGCCTCGAACGCCTGACCTTACTTTTCGCGCGGCCCATGAAAAAACCGGCAAGCCTCACGGCCAGCCGGTTTTTTTCTGCCTGGGAGGCGTTATTTCTTGCCAGCCGTCACTTCATGCTGACCCGCATGCTGGTGGTCCGTTTGCGCATTCACGGTGTCCGGCGCCACTTCGATGCGCGTGATGCCGGCATCGACGGAGATCGGGTCGCTGGCGGGGAACGTCATTTCGACGGCATCGTCGAGCAACTCTTCCTTGGCCCGCTCTTCGCCGCTCATGCCCTCTTCATCGGCCAGGATGGCCAGCGCACTGGCCCATTTGACGAAATTGAGGTTGGACAGTTCGCGCACGGTATGCACGCCAAACGCCTGCTGCAAGGCCTTGGCATCCTTGGCGCTGACGCCGCGCAGGGCGCTGATGGGCGCATTGACGATGTCGCGGAAGCTTTTGTCGGCATATTCCTGGTCGACGATGGTATCGATATTCATGGCATGTCCTTTCGTTTCGGTAAACGGGCCGGTGCTGCGCCCTGCGCCGCGGAGCGGCTACGCTGCATGGGGGGAATGCATGCCCCACTATGGCAGCGCGCAGCGCTCCGGTATGTGCGCAGCCGTACGCAACGGCGGGAACGGTGCCCCGGCGCAAACGATAATCTTGCCTGTCATATAAAAATGATGGGAAGAGATAAAAATTGCCGAAAAGACAGAAATTTTTCATCCATGCGCCTTGCGATGAAATCCTCATGTATGATCCACCACTTGAATTTGGTCCACCTTTCACCATTCACGGGGCGTTATGTCCGCACAAACAGATCCGAACAAGGAAGCGGCCCGGGCCGATGCGGAACGCGCCGCCGATCTCAGCGAGTTGCTCGGCCATGTCAACACCAGCTGGGACAATGAGCGGCGCGCCCTGTCGCGCCAGCTGCACGACAGCCTCGGCTCCTCGCTGACGGCGCTGACCATGCACCTGTCGCTGCTGACGCAAAAAATGCCGCAGGAAGCGGCCTTGCTCGACCGTGCGGCAACCATGAAGCAATTGCTGCTGAATGTGATCGAAACCAACCGGCAAATGCAGATGAAACTGTGGAACGACAAGCTGGAGTTTCTCGGCGTCAATGTCGCGCTGGGCGAGCTGGCCGCGCAATTTGCCGACCAGCACAAGATCGCCGTGCGCTGCAGCCTGCCCGAGGATGAACTGATTTGCCCGCGCAACGTGGGCGTGGCCCTGCTGCGCACCCTGGAAGAAGCGCTCAGCAACATCGCCACGCACGCCAGCGCCACAGAGGTGGACATCATCATCGACGACAACGACGAAGCACTGATGATGACCGTCAAGGATAATGGCGTGGGGCTGCCGGCCAGCGAACCGGCTGAAATGAGCAAGCACGGCCTGCGCTCCGTGCGCGAGCGCGTGCATTACCTGGGCGGCAGCCTGAGCCTGACAGCCAACCCGCAAGGCGGCACGGCACTGACCGTCGTCTTGCCGCGCATCAATCCGAAAGAATAGTCCTTGCCAGGCGCCCTCATACGCTGAACGCTTCGACCACAGGAGACCGCATGCAACGACTCATCCCCACCCTGCTGGCAGCGCTGCTGACCCTGGGCAGCGCCCAGGCCGCCGACAAACCCGTGGCGCCGCCGGAAACGGTGGACAAGCTGGCCTGGCTGGCAGGCTGCTGGAACGTCGACGGCGCCGAACCCGGCTCCGGCGAACAATGGAGCACGGCCGCCGGCGGCACCCTCCTGGGCACCAGCCGCACCGTCAAGGGCGGCAAGACGACGGCCTTTGAATTCGTGCAGATCCGCCTCACCGACCCGGGCCAGCTGGCCTACATCGTGCAGCCGTCGGGCCAGCCACCCGTGATCTTCAATCTGCTGCGCCAGGACAAGCCGAATGAATTCATCTTCGCCAACCTGGACAACGACTTCCCCAGCCGCATCATCTACCGCCACGACAGCGAGCGCATCTTGCACGCCAGCATCGTTGGCACCTTGAAGGGCAAGCTCACCACCATCGATTTCCCCATGACGCGGGGCCGCTGCGAAGCGGCGCCGATGACGCGCAGCAAATAAAAAGGGGCCGCAAGGCCCCTTTCTGCTCTGACACCCACTCAATTAATGCAGTTTGACCTGCGGCGAGCTGCGCTTGATCAGGAAGCGGCCCATGGCCATGACGGCCGTGCGCACGCTGCCCAGCACGGCGTTGTGGTGCATCAGGTGCAGGCTGACATACATCATGCGCGCCACGAAGCCTTCGACGAACCAGCTCAGGCCCTTCAGCGAACCCATCAGGGTGCCCACCGAGGTGGTGCGGCCGAACGACACGAGCGAACCGTAGTCGAGGTATTCATACGGTTTCGTTTGCGGCGGCTTGCCCTTCGCTTGCAGCAGGAAAGTTTTCAGCAGGTAATCGGCTTGCTGGTGCGCGGCCTGGGCACGTGGCGGCACCAGCTTGCCGTCCGGCCCCATGCAGGCGGCGCAGTCGCCGAGCGCGAAGATATTCGCATGGCCCTGCACATTGAGCATGCCCGTCACTTCCAGCTGGCCGGCGCGGTTGGTCGGCAAGCCCAACGTGGCCAGGAATTCCGGCGCGCGGATACCGGCGGCCCACACGCAGATGTCGGCCGCATAGCTGGTGCCGCTGGCCACCGTCACCTTGTCCGCTTCGATCGTGGTGACGCGCGTATCGGTCACCACGCTGATGCCATGCTGATGCAGCAGTTTCGAGGCGGCGATGGAAACGCGCTCGGGCAGCGGCGCGAGGATGCGCGGCGCCCCTTCGAGCAGGGTGATGCGCACATCCTTGATGGCGTTGAGATTCTGGAAGCCATACGCGGCATATACGCCGCTCGCTTCGCGCAACTCGGCCGCCAGCTCCACGCCCGTGGCGCCGCCGCCGATGATGACGATATCGACGCCGGGATGGCCCGCATCGCCCTGGCGCTGCTCGGCCATGGCCAGCAGTTTCAGCAGGGTCAGACGGAAACGTTCGGCGTCTTCCGTGGCATTCAGGGAAATCGTGTTTTCCTTGGCGCCGGGCACGCCGAAGTAATTCGAGGTGCTGCCCACGGCCAGCACCAGCTGGTCATAGTGGACCGTGCGCTGCGGCAAGAGCTGTTCATGCTTGTCGGTGGCGATGGCGCCCACGGTGAGACTGTTCGTGGCCGCGTCGAGCGCGATCAGGGGGCCATAGACATAGGTAAACCCATTGTCATGCGCCAGCATCTGATACGACAGGCCCTCCTGGTGTATATCCAGGGTGCCGGCCGCCACCTCATGCAGCGACGGTTTCCAGATATGGTACAGGCGGCTATCGACCAGGGTGACCTGGCCGGTGCCGAGCTTGCGGCTGAGTTTGCAGGCCAGCTCCAGGCCGCCTGCACCGCCGCCTACGATAACGATTTTACTATGCAAAGATCCTCCTGCTTGTTAATCCCTGTGCCCGTTGCCATTGCCGTGACCATTGCCATGGCCCTTGCCTGGTTTGTCATCATGCTTGTCGCGCTTGCCTTCATGTTTATCGCGTTTGTCATCATGCTTGTCATAATGGCCGCGATCACGGTCGCGGTCGCCGTAATCGGGACGGCCATGGTCGCCATGCTGCTGGCGATAGCGGGGCGCATATTGGTTGTTATACCAACTATCCTGGACGAAATAGACCTCTTGGTTACAGGCATTATACTTGCGGCAGTGCTTGGACCAGTTTTTCGCATGGCCGGGCGGCACGCGCAGGTAGATGGGGCGGGCGGAAGTGTATTGCGGGCGCTGCACGATGACGGGCTGGGCGTAGATCAATTGCGGCGCGGGATAGTCGCCTATGTCGATGCGTCCGTAAAAACCAGGCTGGCCAACGGTGACGGAGACCTGGGCAACGGCGGCGGTGGCGGCCGACAGCAAGACGGCGGCAAGAATCAGGGTTTTCATGGGGACACTCCTTTTATCAGTTATGCCTCGATTGTAGACCTCGTGCGCCACGTTGTTTGTTCGCAAGGACACATAAGGACCAGCGTTACCATCTCACCACAGTTTGCCCAAAGGCACGACCAGCCCGCTGAACAGCGAGTAGTCCGGCGACGCCGCCGTCAATCCGCGCGCCATGCCGATATCGATGGCCAGCCGTGGTGTGGGACTCCAGGTGGCCGCCAGCAGCAACTGCGCCGTTGCCGGCGCGCCGCGCAAACGCGTGCCCGACACTTCCGCCGTGGCGCCCCAGCGCGCGCTGACGGGCGTGGAAAAGGAGGCCGCCCAGCCCGTTTGTACCCGGCCCGTGCCTGGGTCGGATGCGCCCAGGCGTGTGGCGTTCAGGTTGGCGTCCATGTGCACGACGCCCAGGTCGCGGCTGACAATGCCATTCAGCGACACGTCGTTCTTGCCGCTGCCGATGCTGTCCTTGGCCGTGGGTAACTTCCAGCCCAGTTCCAGGCCCAGCGCCGTGACGTCGTCGAGCAAAAAGGCGCGCTTGAGCACGACAGTCGTGTCGCCCACACCCGTCTCGCGCCGGCCCGCGTCATCGCGCGCGCGCACGAATCCCTCGCCTTCGAGCAGCACGCCCCATTCGGGCGTGAACGCCAGTTTGAACGTATAGGGCAGGCTGGCGCGGCGCGTATCGTCCGTTTTGGACAGCAGGCCGCCCACCTCGAACTCGAGCTGGCCCGGCACGGGCAGCTGGGCGGGACTGGCCACGGAAGGTCGGTAAGGCAGGATGGGATCGCCCTCCTGCGCCTGCGCCAATGGCGCCAGGGACAGCAGGGAGAAGCACAGCAACGGCAAGCAGAGAGAAGACATGGAAGACCCGGAAGTGGCAAATACGCAATAGCGACAGCCTACCACCAAGCCCAGGTATCCGTGTTGCGCCGATCCTGCCGGGCTCAGGCCAGGCGCCGCACGTCCTGCCTGGCGGCGGGCGGCGGCCGGCGCAGCGGCGAGACATTGCTGGCCGGCGCCACGGCGATGCGCTCGGCCTGGACATGCAGGCGGAACACGCCCACCAGGTCCGTCAGGATCTGCGCCTGGTCTTGCAGCGATTCGGCGGCCGCCGCCGCCTCTTCCACCAGGGCCGCGTTCTGCTGCGTCACCTGGTCCATCTGCAGCACGGCCTGATTGACTTGCTCGATGCCGGCGCTCTGTTCTGCGCTGGCGGCCGTGATTTCCTGCATGATGTCGGCCACCTGGCGCACGCTGGTGACGACTTCATCCATCGTCTTGCCCGCGTCATGCACGAGCCTGGAACCGATTTCCACCTGCTCGACGGAGTCGCCGATCAGGGTCTTGATTTCCTTGGCGGCACTGGCCGAGCGCTGCGCCAGGTTGCGCACTTCGGACGCCACGACGGCGAAACCGCGCCCCTCCTCGCCCGCCCTGGCCGCTTCCACTGCCGCATTCAAGGCGAGGATGTTGGTCTGGAAGGCGATGCCGTCGATGACGCTGATGATGTCGACGATCTTGCGCGAGGAGGCATTGATCGATTCCATCGTCTGCACCACCCGCCCCACCACGGCGCCGCCCTTGCCGGCCACGTCGGAAGCGGCGCCGGCCAGCGCGTTGGCCTGGCGTGCGTTATCCGCATTCTGCCGCACGGCCGAGGTCAGCTGCTCCATCGAGGATGCCGTCTCTTCCAGCGAACTGGCCTGTTCTTCCGTGCGCGACGACAGGTCGAGATTGCCCCGGGCGATTTCGCTGGAGGCCGTATGGATGGTGTCCGTGCCCGCACGCACCTGGCTGACGATGCCCACCAGCTTGTCGCGCATGGCTTTCATGGCAAACAGCAGGCTGGCATTGTCATGGCTGGCCGTGCGGATATCGACGCTCAGGTCGCCCTCGGCGATGGCGCCCGCGATCTTGACGGCATATGCCGGTTCGCCGCCCAGCTGGCGCGTCAGTCCGCGCGTGATCAGCACGCCCAGCGCCAGGCCGGCCGCCATGCTGCCCAGCACCAGCGCGAGCATGAAGCTGCGGCTGGCCTGGTACACGCCCGACGCCTGCTCGGCCGCCGCCTTGGCGCGCTCCTCCTTCTGCAACGATAATTTTTCCAGCATGCCGTCGAGTTCATCGGCATGCTGGCGCGTCTGCTTCAGCAAGCCGACAAGCTCGGCGCTGCGCTGGGCCAGCGGCTCGGTCCCCGCCAGGGACAGCGCCTGCGTCATGACGGTGATGTATTGCGCCTCGACGGCCGCGAAGCGGGCGAACAGCTCCTTGGCGGCCGGCGTGACGAACAGCGGCCGGGCCTTGGCCAGGTGGCTTTTATTTAATTCGAGGAATTTGGCGATGTCGGCCTGGCGCGTGGCGCGCTCCTCGGTCGTGGTGGCCAGCAAGAAATTACTGCGCGCGCGGCCCACCTTGATCAGCGCGATATTGGCTTCCTTGATGTGGGACAGACCCAGCAATTCATTGTGGTACATCTGCGCGGCCATGGCGTCGATCTTGCCCATGTTAAAGATGCCGATGCCGGCCACGATGGCCCCCATCAGTGCCACGCAAAAAAACGCCGCGATCAGGCGCGTGCCCACCTTCATTTGCCTCAACATGATTCCCCCATAGTCCGGCCACCAGTGCTCGAAGAAGCAGCGGAATGTGTTGAATATAAAGAAAATAGCGAGGTAGAAATACGCACATTGTCACTAAATGACAATAGCTTGATTTATAACAACATGCAGCAGGGCTTGCCGTGCTAGGCAAGCCCTTGATATTAATTTAAAAATAATAATATTATTAAGACATCAATGATCATGCCTGAGCGGCTTGCGCACCGTCATCTCGACGCCGCCCTTCGCCGCCGCCTTGCCTGTACCCTGGCTGCGCACCGGTTCCGGCAGGGCGCCCGTCCATTCATACGCCACGCTGCCACCCGGGTGCTTGTACCAGCCCGGATCGCGGTAGTCGCCCGGCTTTTGGTCCTTGCGCACCTTCACCGTGGTAAACATGCCGCCCATGCCGATGGCGCCGAACGGGCCGTCACCGGCCATCATCGGCAAGGTGTTGTCGGGAATCGGCATCTGCATCTCGCCCATGTCGGCCATGCCCCGTTCGCCCATCACCATGTAGCCGGGCACGAGCTGGTTGATCTTCGCCGCCACGCCCTGGTGGTCGACGCCGATCATGGTGGGCACGTCATGCCCCATGGGGTTCATCGTGTGGTGCGACTTGTGGCAGTGGAAAGCCCAATCGCCCAGGTCGGTGGCCGTAAATTCCACCGCGCGCATCTGGCCGACGGCCACATCCGTGGTGACCTCGGGCCAGCGCGATTCGGGGCGCGTCCAGCCGCCATCCGTGCCCGTCACCTCGAACTCATGGCCATGCATGTGTATCGGGTGGTTGGTCATGGTCAGATTGCCCACGCGCACGCGCACCTTGTCGCCCTGGCGCACCACCATGGGATCGATGCCGGGGAAGACGCGGCTATTAAACGTGAACAGATTAAAATCCGTCATGGTCATGATCTTCGGCGTGTAGCTGCCCGGATCGATATCGTAGTTGCTGAGCAAGAAGACGAAATCGCGGTCCACCTTCATGAAGTTCGGGTCTTTCGGGTGCGTCACCCAGAAACCCATCATGCCCATGGCCATCTGCGTCATTTCATCGGCATGCGGGTGGTACATGAAGGTGCCGGGCCGCTTCGCGACGAATTCATACACGAAAGTCTTGCCGGGAGGAATGCCCGGCTGGGTCAGGCCCGTGACGCCATCCATGCCGTTGGGCAAGCGCTGACCATGCCAGTGCACGCTCGTGTGTTCCGGCAATTTATTCGTGACAAAGATGCGCACGCGGTCGCCCTCCACCACTTCGATGGTGGGCCCCGGCGACTGGCCGTTATAGCCCCACAGGTTCGCTTGCATGCCGGGCGCCAGTTCGCGCACGACGGGTTCGGCCACCAGATGGAATTCCTTGACGTTGTTGTTCATGCGCCAGGGCAAGGACCAGCCATTCAGGGTGACGACGGGGTTGTAGGGACGCCCGTTCGGCGGCGGTGGCGGCGCTTTCGTCTCCGCGCCGGCCATGCTGACGGCTTCCGGCAATGAGGCCGCACCGACTCGGCTGACGGCCGCGGCACTGAGGGCGACAGCGCCCGCATTCATGAAAAAGTTTCTACGTGTAATCATCATTATTCCTTTGCCGCAGTTGCCGCGGGGCCGCTGCCATTGATGGCCGATTGCAATTCAGTTTGGGCGATCCAGAAATCGCGCTGGGTCTCGATGGCGCTGTTCACGCTGGCGACCTGCTCGCGCGCGTCGGCCAGCAGCTCGAACACGCTGGCCAGCATGCCGTTGTAACGCAGCAATACTTCATGCGAGATCGTCTTGCGCAGCGGCACGACTTCATCGCGGTAGTGGCGCGCCAGGTCGTAGGCCGTGCGGTAGCTGGAATACGCTTCGCGCACTTCCGAGCGGGCCCTGACAGCCGTGCCCGCCGTGCGCTGCAGCGACTGCTCGTACAGCGCTTGCGCCTTCGCGTTGCGCGCCGAACCCCAGTCGAACAGGGGTAACTCCAAGGACACTTCGTAACCGTTTTCACGCGGCGCCTCGCTGCTGCTCTTGTTGGTATAGCCCACGTCGAGCACGTTGATAAAACCCGTCACCTTCGACAGGCCCAGCGCGCTGGCCGTCGCCTGTGCGTCGAGTTTCGCTCTTTGCACGTCGAGGCGCTGTTCCATCGCCTGCGCCTCGATATTGCCCGCCTCCACCGCCTGGGCCGGCAAGTCGGGCAGGCGCGACGGCAAAGTAAAGCTGGCCTGCTTGCCCCACAGGCCCAGCAAGCGCGTCAGGTGCTCGCGCGTGGCGGTGGCCTGGTGGCGCGCGCGGGCCAGGTCGCCGACGGCGTCCGCATAAAACACTTGCTGGCGCGCCTGGTCGAGGCGGCTCCAGTTGCCCGCCTGCCGCAAGCGCGTGGCCAGTTCGGCGCCCGCTTCGGCCGACAGCAGCGCGCGCTGCATGAACGCTTCCGTCTGCACGGCAGCGACCGCATTGAAGTAGGCGCGGCGCGTGTCGGCCGCCAGTTGCACGGCGCTGCTGGCGGCCTGCAGCTTGGCCTGCTCAAAGCGGCCCCGCTCGATGTTCACGCGCAGCGGCATGGTCAAGAGGCCCGCCAGGTCGAAGCTGACGCCGCGGTCGATTTCATTGCCGTGGCTGCCATGCGAGCGGCCGAACGACAGGCCCGGGTTGCGCAAGCGCCCCGCCTGCACCAGGTCCGCCTCGGACGCGCCCAGTTCGGCCAGCGCCCCTTTCATGCCGTGATTGTTCATCAGGGCGATGCGCACGGCGCCGTCGGCGTCCAGGGGCTGGGCCAGCAGGGAGGCCAGTTTTTCCTCGCCGCCCTCGCCGGCCAGCGCCGCGGGGGCGCCCGTGCGGATGTCGGCCAGCGTGGACACCGTCTGCATGCCGCCATCGGGGCTGAAGCTGGCGCAGCCACTGAGCAGCAGGACGGCCGCCAGCGCCAGCGGCGTGAGGCAAGTGGATTGTGTGAAACGGGCCATGTCAATGTCCTTCATGCTGGTGTGGCGGGGTGGACTTATCCGCCGGCTTGGGACTGGGCTTATCCATTGGCATCTTGTGGCCTTCCATCTTGTGGCCATCCATCTTCATCATGCCCATGTGGCCGCCCGCCTTGCCGACTTTCTCGTTGACGGCGCGCCAGGTCTGGTCGGGCGTGGCGTCCTCCTCGGCGGCGGGACGGTAGCCGGTGAAGGCGGAGCGGTAGGTGGTGGCAGGCACGGAGGCTTGCGCCTCTTGCGGGGCGGGCTTGGGCTGGGACTGAGCGGCGGCGGCCAGCGGCAGTACAGCCAGCGCGAGGCTGAACAGGTATTTCATGGTATTCCTTGAATGACAGGGTATGGCGCGGCGGGCGCGCAGGTGGAACGTGAAGGCGCGGCAAGCACGGCCGCGATGGACGTGCAAGAACCACACCGCCAGGTTCAACGGGCGGTCAGGCGGAGCGCGTGCTTCTCGGGGGACGTTCAGGACCAGGCGGGATATGCCCGGCGAACCGGGAATCGGGCGCCAGCGCCGGAGGCGGCGCGCGCAGGGTCAAGGCGTGCAGGGCCGGCATGCCGGGCGGCGCCGTGGCGCCCACGGTACAGGCGCTGCTGCAATTGTGGCCGTGCTGCGTGGCGCCGCCATCGTCCATGGCCATGGTCATCGGCTGGTGCGCGATCTGCATGTCGGCCGCATCGTCCATGTCATGGCACTGAGGCGCCGGCATGGCCTCGACGGTGAGCGTGACGGCCACCGCAAGCTCGTCCACGCAGCAGCTGCGCATGGCCGACGCAAAGCCCTGCAGGGGCAAGGTGACGGCCAGCAGCCAGAGCAGCGAGCGGGCGAGTGAGCGGAAAAAGGCACGGTTCATGGCACAACTATAAACCTTCCCACGCGAGGAAGGTCAAGTCCCTATTTGCGCATGTAGCCATGCGTCAGCCAGATGACGTACTCGCCATAATATCCCTGCCCTTCGAACAGGGCCTCGCCATCGGCAAAAGTCACTGTCTGCACTTCATTGATGGTGAAATACGCGCGGCCATCGGCCGCCTCGACGTCGCCCCAATGGCGCGCGCGCGGTGGCCGGTAGCCACTGGCGCGCCCGATGGCGGCCAGCAGGTCGCCGATCATGAAGTCGAGCAACATGTCGGCCAGCAGCGGCCGGTGGCCCGCCAGCATGGCCGTGATGTCCGGGTAGCCAGCTTCCTTGAGTTCGGGCAAGTCGCTTTCCTCGTACTGCAGGTCGTCTGCGCGACAAGTCTGGATAAAACTGTTGAACGGCTCGTCGAGCAGGCCCGCCAGCGCCGCTTCCGGCACGCTCAGGCGGAACGGGTGCAGCGGCAGCGCGCTGCGCTGGCCGTAGTTGAATTCGCGGCAGCCGAGGAAGGCCAGCGGGTGCAGCTGGCCACCGACCTCGCAGCGCACGCCAGATACCTGCGCCATCAGCTGCCCATCCCCGCCGCCCGCATCAGCAGGCGCATCGCCCAGGCGGCCAGGCCCAGGGTCGCCACGCTGGCCAGCCAGATGCCGGCCAGCCATGCCAGTCGTTTGCACCATGATTGTTGTCCCTGTTCAAATTGTTTCATCAGTGATAGCCATCTTCCGGATGGACTTTGCCACGAAACACATAATATGACCACACCGTATACATCAGGATCACGGGAATGATGAACAGCGCCCCCACCAGGGTAAAGCCCTGGCTTTGCGGCGGCGACGACGCCTCCCAGATCGATACCGACGGCGGAATAATGTTGGGCCACACGCTGATGCCCAGGCCGCTGTAGCCGAGAAAGACCAGCGCCAGGGTCAGCAGGAACGGCGCCGTCTGCCGCCCGCGCCGCACGGCGCGCAGCAGCAGCCCGCCCGCGCCCAGTACCAGCAGCGGCACGGGCAGGAACCAGAACAGGTGCGGCAGCGCAAACCAGCGCGCGGCGATGGCCGGATCGACGAAGGGTGTCCACAGACTGATGACGGCGATCACGCCCAGCAGCAGCCACACCAGCGTGCGCGTGATGCGGCCCGCGCGCGCCTGCAGGTTGCCCTGCGTCTTCATGATCAGCCAGGTGCTGCCCAGCAAGGCATACGCCACCACCAGTCCCGCACCCGTGAACAGCGAGAACGGCGTCAGCCAGTCCAGCGCGCCGCCCGCATAGCTGCGGTTGACTACCGGCATGCCCTGGATGGTGGCGCCCAGGGTCACGCCCTGGAAAAAGGCGGCCGCCACCGAGCCGCCGATGAACGCCTTGTCCCACACATGGCGCTCATGCTCGCGCGCCTTGAAGCGGAACTCGAAGGCCACGCCGCGAAAGATCAGGCCCATCAGCATGAAGCTGAGCGGCAGGTAGCAGGCGCTCAGCACCACGGAATAGGCGAGCGGAAAGGCCGCCAGCATGCCCGCGCTGCCCAGCACCAGCCAGGTTTCATTGCCATCCCAGACAGGCGCGACCGTATTCATCATCACGTCGCGCTCGCTCTTCTCCTGGAAAAACGGATACAGGATGCCGATGCCCAGGTCAAAGCCATCCATCACCACATACATCATGATGCTGAACAAGATAATAATGGCCCACAGTAGTGGCAGATCAATGCCCATGCGAATGTCCTCCTTGCGCTTGTTCTTGCAGATGCGCGGCCGAGATCGGCCGTGCAGGCGTGCGTTCCTGGCCGGGGCCGCCGTGCTCGACACGCTCGCCTTCATGCGGCTGCGGCCCCACGCGGATCAGGCGCAGCAGGTAGCCGATGCCCGCGCCAAAGACGGCAAAATAAATGACGATGAACAGCACCAGGGTGATGCCCAGCTGCGTGGCGCCGTGCGCCGAGACGGCATCCTCCGTGCGCAGCAAGCCGTACACGGTCCACGGCTGGCGGCCGATCTCGGTCGTGTACCAGCCGGCCAGCATGGCCACCAGCCCGCTGGGCCCCATCCACAGGGCGCAGCGCAGGAACAGGCGCGAGCGCCACAGGGTGCCGCGCCAGCGCAGCCACGCACTCCAGATGCCCAGCGCGATCATCAGCATGCCCAGCCCCGCCATGATGCGGAAAGACCAGAACACGACGGCGGAAGGCGGCCGGTCGCGCGGCGCGAATTCTTTCAAGGCGGGTATCGTGCCATTCCAGTCATGTGCGAGGATCAGGCCGCCCAGGCGGGGAATTTCCACCTTGTACAGGGTTTCCTCGCGTTCCATGTCGGGCCAGCCGAACAGGATCAGCGGCGTGCCCTCGCCGCCGGTGTTTTCCCAGTGGCCTTCCATGGCGGCCAGCTTGGCCGGCTGGTGCTCCAGCGTGTTCAAGCCATGCAGGTCGCCGATCACGACCTGGATGGGCGCGACGATCAGCAGCATCGACAAGCCCATCGTCATCATCTTGCGGATGGCCGCGTTGTCGTTACCGCGCAGCAAGTGCCAGGCGGCCGACGCCACCACCAGCAAGGCCGTGGCGAGGAAGGCGGCCACGCTCATGTGCAGCAGCCGGTACGGGAACGAGGGATTGAAGATGACGGCCAGCCAGTCCACGGGCACCACGCGCCCGTCGATGATTTCATGGCCTTGCGGCGTCTGCATCCAGCTGTTCGAGGCGATGATCCAGGTGGCGGAAATCAAAGTGCCCAGCGCCACCATGGCCGTGGCGAACATGTGCAGGCCTGGCCCCACGCGGTGCCAGCCGAACAGCATCACGCCGAGGAAGCCCGCTTCCAGGAAGAAGGCCGTCAGCACTTCATAGGCCAGCAGCGGACCCGTGATGCTGCCCGCATAATCGGAAAAGAAACTCCAGTTGGTGCCGAACTGGTAAGCCATGACGAGGCCGGAAACGACGCCCATGCCGAAATTGACGGCGAAAATCTTCGACCAGAAGTGGTACAGGTCGCGGTACACGCCATCCTGCGTGCGCAGCCACGCCGCCTCCAGTACCGTCAGGTAACTGGCCAGGCCGATCGTGATGGCAGGAAAAATGATGTGAAATGAAATGGTGAAGCCGAACTGGACGCGCGCCAGTTCCAATGCAGTAAGCCCTGACATGTGTTGCCTTCCCGACGTGTGACGTCTGTTTTACCCAGGCCTCCACTCTAGGCTTTTCGAGTAAAACATAACAGACTCAGAAATCGGAGAAAACATAGGATCAGTTTGACGTTTGCCGAATGACAAGGTCCATCTGATCCGGCGCAAAAACGCCTCAGGCAGGCTCGGCGAGGCCCACGCGGTTGCGTCCATTTTCCTTGGCCACATACAGGGCCGCGTCGGCCGCCAGCAGCACGGCGTCCGCACCGAGCACCTTGCCCGCCCCCTGTTCCGACGACACGACGCCCAGCGACACCGTGACGGGACCGGCGCCGGGGATCTCGGCGGCGGCCACCCGGGCGCGCAGGCGCTCGGCCACCTGCAGCGCCACGTCGAGGTCGGCCTCGGGCAGCAGCATGATGAATTCATCGCCGCCATTGCGGCACAGCACGTCGGCATCGCGCGAGCAGGCGCGCATCAGTTGCGCCAGGTGCAGGATGACTTCATCGCCCACCGCATGGCCCCACTGGTCGTTGACTTGCTTGAAATGGTCGATGTCGATGGCGATGACGGAAAACGGCCGCGCCTGCGCCTGCCAGGCATCGAGCGCCGCCGCCATGCCGCGCCGGTTCGACAGGCCCGTCAGCGGGTCCGTCTGCACGTCGAATTTCAGCTTGCCGATCTTTTTCTGTAGCAAGGACATTCCCACTAGCAAGGCGCGCTTGATCTGCGCCGCTTCCAGATACCAGGCGCGGATGCCGCCGATGCGCTCGGACATGCCGGGCGCGTCCATGCGGCTGGCGCTTTCGGCCAGCTGCACCAGGGGCCGTGAAATGAGGCGCGCCAGCCACCAGATGAACGGCAGGCTGAGCAAGGCAATGGGCAAGGAATACCACAGGGTGTTGAGCATCAGCTGGTTCAGCGGGGCCAAAGTGGCGGCCGTGGGCCGCTGGGCCACGATGCCCCAGCCCGTTGACGGCAGCACGGCATAGCCGGCCAGCATCTGCGTGCCCCGGCTGTTGACGGTGCTTCCGCTGCCGCTTTCCTGGCGCAGGATGGCGTCGATCACGGTATTCTTGCCGGCCACTTCGCCGACCCGCGAAGGATCGGGGTGGTACAGCAGGCGCCGGTTCTGGTCGACCACATATAAATACGAACCATCGCGGTAATAATGCTGTCCCAGCAAGGTGAACAGGATGTTTTTCTGCTTCAGGTAGATCGAACCGCCCACATAGCCCAGATAGCGTCCGCCGCGATCGAACACGGGATGGGAAATGAAGACCACCAGGTTGCCCACCGACGACATATACGGCCGGGTGATCAGCGGGCGGCGTTCGCGCAGCGCCAGGCGCGCCCCTTCCGAGGCCAGCTGGCTGTTCTGCAGGCCCAGCGTCTCGGGCGACACGCCCAGCACCTTGCCCTGCGCATCGACGATCAGGACGGAATTGAAGGTGTTGGTCTGCCCGCGCAAGCGCTCGGCTTCCGTCTTGAGGGCGGCCGGGTCGGCAAAATGCCGGGGCAGCTGGCCGGCGCTGTAGGCCAGCTGCTGGCGCGCCGCCAGCAGGAAGTTCTCCGTGCTGCTGGCCAGCTTCAGCGCATACGCGTAGTTCGCCTCCAGGGTCGTATCGATCAGCAACTGGCGCTGCACCTGATACGTGGCATAAAAGCTGTTAGCCAGGGAGATGACGGCGCTGGCAAACGCCACCAGCACGATCAGACGGCGCAGATTGATGCGCAACAACGGTTGCGCCACAGGTTGAAGCGGCATGGAAGAGACGGGGCAGCGTAGGATTGCGCCTGAAAAAAAGCCCATTATACATGTCCATACAGCAACAAAGTGTCATGGGCGACGGTTTATTGCCCCATTTCTCCCCGCCCGACAAGCCTGGGCCATTCAGGCATGCACGGCGTGCTTGCGTACCCAGTCCGCGTAGCGCTGCATCCAGCCCTGGAAGAAACCCAGGCTGGCCGGACCGATGCCGCCATGCTCGTCGAACAGGCCTTCCTTGGCCTGGATAAACATCTCCGGCTGGCCCAGCAGCGGCACGTCCAGGTAAGCGAGCACATTGCGCAAATGCTGCTGCGCCAGGGCCGTGCCCGTGGCACCCACGGAGACGCCCAGCACGGCGCCCGGCTTGCCGCCCCACACGCTCTGGCCGTACGGGCGCGAGCCGTGGTCGAGGGCGTTTTTCAGCACGCCGGGGATCGAGCGGTTGTATTCGGGGGTGAGGAAGAGCAAGGCTTGCGATGCGGAAATGTCGGATTTGAGGCGCAACACCTGTTCGGCTTGCGCGCCATCGTCATCCTGGTTGTACAGCGGCAAGTCACCGATCTCGATATGTTTGAAGGAAAACTCGGGCGGCGCCAGCTTGATGATGGCGTCGGCCAGCTTGCGATTGAAGGAATCCTTGCGCAGGCTGCCGACGATGATTGCGACTTGATATTGACTCATATATATCCCCGATGATGGTGAAAAAATAGCCCTGGAGTGAACTTCACTGCAGGACTATCTTGCCACACAATCATGGGTTTTGCGCGCTAGCGTGCGGACTGCGCGAGGCCGCGATACTCGCGGTAATAGCGCCCGCCCAAGTTCGTCAAGACCTCATAGCCGATGGTATTGGCCATGGCCGCCACGGCGTCGACCGGGTGTTCGGCGCAGATCAGGTCGACCAGGCTGCCTGGCACGATGCGTTCCTGCGCGATGGCGCTGACGTCCAGGGTGATGGAATCCATGGAAATGGCGCCGATCTGCGGCACTTTCACGCCGTCGACGATGGCCAGGCCCTGATTGCTCATGCTGCGCAGCCAGCCATCGGCATAGCCGACGGACACCGTCGCCACCTGGCGCGGCTCGCTGGCCGTGTAACGGCGGCTGTAGCCCACGTGGTCGCCGGCGGCGATCGTGCGCGTCTGCAGCACCTTGCCTTGCAGGCGCACGACCGAGCGCAGCGGATTCGGTTCGCCGCCCTGCGGTCCGATGCCGTACAGGGCCGCACCGGGGCGCACCAGGTCGAAGTGGTAGTCGGGCGACAAAAAGATGCCCGAGGAATTGGCCAGGCTGGCGCGGTATTGCGGCAAACGGGCGCGGATGGCGATGAAGCGCGCCAGCTGCTCGCCATTCATGGGGTTGCTGCGCTCGTCGGCGCAGGCCAGATGGCTCATGATGTAGCGTACCTTGATGCCGTCAAGAAAGTGGGCATCCAGCAGCCAGGCGTCGATTTCCTGCGGCGACAGGCCCATGCGCGACATGCCCGTGTCCACCTGCACGATGGCGTCCAAGGTTTTCCCCAGTGCCTTGGCGTGCGCGCGCCAGCCCGCCACCTGCGGCTCGCTGTTGAGCACGGGAATCAAGCCGTGGGCCGTGAATTCGCCTTCCGTATCGACGGGCGGGCCGTGCAGCACGAAGATCGCCGCGTCCGGCGCCACGTGGGGGCGCAGGCTGATGCCCTCTTCCAGGTGCGCCACAAAAAAGTGCCGGCAACCCTCTTCATACAGGGCCGCGCCCACTTGCGCGGCGCCCAGGCCATACGCGTCGGATTTGACGACGGCCGAGCAGGCGGCCGGGTGCGCCTTGTCGCGCAGCAAGCGGTAGTTGGCGCGCACGGCGTCAAGGTCCACCGTCAGGATGGCGCCGCTACGCTCTTTCGCAGGCATGCTGGCCCCCATCTCAGGCCACCGCGTGTTGCAGTTTGCCATTGCCCTGCGCGCCGCTGTAGCGGCTGACGGACAGGTCGTCGGCCAGGATCGCCGGTTTTTTCGACGACATCAGGTCGGCCAGCAATTGCGCCGAGCCGCAGGACATGGTCCAGCCCAGGGTGCCGTGGCCCGTGTTGAGGAACAGGTTGCGCAGCGGCGTGCGGCCGACGATCGGCGTGCCGTCCGGCGTCATCGGGCGCAGACCCGTCCAGAACGTGGCTTCGGCGGTGTTGCCGCCGCCCGGGAACAGGTCGTTGACGACCATTTCCAGGGTTTCGCGGCGGCGCGGGTTCAGGTCCAGGTTGTAGCCGGCGATTTCCGCCATGCCACCCACGCGGATGCGGTCGTCGAAACGCGTCACGGCGATCTTGTAGGTTTCATCGAGGATGGTCGACACGGGCGCCTTGGCCGCGTTGACGATCGGCACGGTGATCGAATAACCCTTCAATGGATACACGGGAATGTCGAGCAGCGGCTGCATGAAGCCTGTCGAGTAGGAACCGAGGGCCACCACGTAGGAGTCGGCCTTGACGACTTCCGCGCCGCATTGCACGCCGGCGATTGCATCGCCCTGCGTCAGCAGCGCGTCGATGGACACGCCATAGCGGAACTTCACGCCCAGCGCCACGGCCATCTCGGACAGGCGCGTGGTAAACAGCTGGCAATCGCCCGTTTCATCGTTGGGCAGGCGCAAGCCGCCGAACAGTTTATCCTTGACCGCTTCGAGGGCCGGCTCGGCGCGCGACAGATCGTTGCGCTGCAGCACTTCATACGGCACGCCCGCGTCTTTCAACACTTCGATATCCTTGGCCGCGTCGTTGTATTGCTTTTCGGTGCGGAACAATTGCATCGTGCCTTGCTGGCGGCCTTCATAGGTGATGCCCGCTTCGGCGCGCAAGACCTTGAAGCAGTCGCGGCTGTACTCGGCCAGGCGCACCATGCGTTCCTTGTTCACGGCATACGCTTCCGGTGTGCAATTACGCAACATCTGCCACATCCATTTGAGCTGGGCGGCGCTGCCGTCGAGCGAGATGGCCAGGGGCGCGTGGCGCTGCATCATCCATTTCACGGCTTTCAGGGGAATGCCGGGCGCTGCCCATGGCGAAGCGTAGCCGGGCGAGATTTGCCCCGCATTCGCGAAGCTGGTTTCCAGTGCCGGGCCCGGCTGGCGGTCGATGACGGTCACCTCATGTCCTGCCTTGGCCAGATAGTAAGCACTGGTGACGCCGATGACGCCGCTACCCAGAATCACGATACGCATAGTTTCCTCATTATATTTTTTAGGCTATTGCCAGATTAACCGCTATCATATTGGGAAAGAGCCAGTATTTGTTCACGTATAAATCGAGATATTCAGCAATAAATCATGAGAATCCTTAAAGAATCAGCACGTGGTCTCGACAAGCTGGATCGCCACATCCTGCGCATCCTGCAGCAGGATGGCCGCATCTCGATGAAGGACCTGGGCGAACAGGTGGGCCTGTCGATCACGCCCTGCATCGAACGGGTCAAGCGCATGGAGCGCGACGGCGTCATCACGGGCTACCATGCCAAGGTGAACCCGGCCGCGCTGGGCGCCAAGCTGCTCGTTTTCGTAGAGATTACTCTCAATCAAAAGTCGGCGTCCGCCTTCGAGCAATTCCGCCGCGAAGTGTTGCAAATTCCCGAAGTGCAGGAATGCCATCTGGTGTCGGGCGACTTCGATTACCTGATCAAGGCGCGCATCCATGAAATGGCCGAGTACCGCAAACTGCTGGGCGACATGCTGCTGCAGCTGCCCGGCGCCGCGCAATCGAAAAGCTATGTGGTGATGGAAGAAATCAAGGAAACCCTGGCGCTCTCGACCGACGTGCTGCAGAGCCGCTAAAGGTAGCACCAGCCGGCACCAAAGGCATCATTTTGTGCGCCTTTGTATAATCTGGTAGCACATTCGGCGCGACCCAAGCACACTCCCTCCTGACATCACGCCCGTCCCCTCTGAGATTGGAAGCAGTGATGCACACCGGGAGTCCCTATGAACACATTGATAAAACTGGCAGCTTCCTGCCTCGCGGGCCTGGCCGTGGCCATGTGCACCGCCAGTGAATACAAGGTCAACCGCGCGCCGGACAATGGCGCCATCTATCAGAACATCCAGGTCGGCAAGACCACCCGCCTCGACCTTGACGCGGCCCTGGGCAACGCCACCGTCGTCAGCTTCGATCCCGGCTATGAAGTCTGGGTCTACAAGAACCAGTTGCAAACCCCCACGGTGACGCGGCTGCTCCCCATGCTGGGCGAAAAAGGCACACGCGAAGTGGCCGTCATGTTCGACCAGGCGGGCATCGTCAGGAAATTCCGGATACACGAGCCGCGCAAGTAGGTCGCGCAAGCACGCCACGGGGACGCGCCCGCTGCGTCCTCTTGTTCTACACTGGTGTTTTATATTCCGGTGCCACCATGCAATTACCCGCAAGCCTCGCCCACGTCTCGACAGACCAGGACTGGCAACACACGACAGCGTACCCGCCGCTCGGCTTCACGCCCTTCTCCGAAGGCGCGCTGGGCAATGGCGACACCTTCGGCCTGTACTGGCCCATCGGGCGCGAAGCGTCCGAACCGATCGTCGTCGAGACCTGGCACGACGAGTGGAGCATCCAGCCGCACTTTTCCAGCCTGGCGGCATTTCTGCAAGCCCATGCGGCCGCGCAGGACGAGTATGTCGGCACGCCGTCGCTGGCCGATGATCCCGCCTCGCCGCGCGCCGCCTTTCTGGAAGCCAAGGAATTGATTGCGCAGCGCAACCCGGACGCGGCCATCGCGCTGCTGGAAGCGGCGCTGGCCATCGTGCCCGAATATACGGACGCCCTGGTGCTGCTGCATGGCCAGTATGTGCGCGCGGGAAGAATCGGGGAAGCCGTCAAGGTGGCCATCGAGGCCATCATCTCGCCACCGTCGTTTGGCGGCCCGCCCTTCAAGGCCTTGCAATGGCTGCGCACGCAGCCGGTGCCGGACGGGGAACCCGACCCCATCTGGCGCGCCTGCGGGCAATTGTCATTCAACTTTGGCGGCAGCAAGGAAAATGCCGATTATCCCGTGCTGCTGGGCGCCATAGCCACCTATGTGGAGCAGCGCAACTACCTTCGCGCATCGACCCTGATGCAGACGTATGCCGAACTGATGAGTGCGGAAACCATCTCGTTCCAGCAGCGCTACGGCTTCGAGCCAGCCGCCTTCATCGCACGCCAGATCGCCGTCAGTGCACGGCTGCCGCACGGCAGCCGGGACCCGGCAGGATTAATTGCTGCCGGTACAGATTGCCCCGCCCCTCGCTGACGACGTCAGCGCCACATTATTTGGCATATTTGTCATATTTGTTTTTCCCATACGGCCAGCCGCACTTGTATCCATAAAGAAACATATCCAGCCATTCAGCCATCCGGCCTTCATAGGGGTGAGAACAGGAAAACTCGGCATCCTGCAGAGAAAAAATCTCAAATACCATTTGACTAATTTGTTGAATATTTGTTTAATTAGGCATATTTAATTTATTTGTTTTTTTCGGATGCCGAGGCAAGCCTGACTGCCACGCGATGCAAACAGCCACGCACCGTTGTGCCGGTGCGCCCCGGCCTGAGAACATGGAGATCGCAATGAACTACCCGATGATGGAAGCTGAGCAGGCAAAGCAAGGCATCGATGATGTTGGCCTGGCAGCCGCGCTGGGCAAGATGCAAGGCCTGCTGCAATTCGATTTGCACGGCTGCGTGAGCAACGCCAACCAGATCGCGCTGGATCTGTTCGGCTATCAGCGCGATGAATTGCTGGGCCAGCCCCATCAGTTGCTATGCACGGTCACGCGCGAACGGCAGCAGGAGGAGCGGGAATTCTGGCGCCTGCTGGCCGGCGGCCAGTCACAGTGCGGCGATTTTCGTCGCGTGGACAGGCAAGGACGGGAACTCTGGATACAGGCCCGCTATGTCCCGCTGTCGCACGATGGCGGACAAGCCGACCACGTCATCGCGCTCTTCGACGACATCACGGCCGAGATGCGCTCGCGCCTGGATTTTTCGGGCAAGATCGAGGCCATTGAACGGGTCCAGGCCGTGATTGAATTTGATCTGCAGGGCCGCGTGTTGCGCGCCAACGACAACTTCCTGCGCACATTCGGCTATCAGGAGCAGGAACTGCTCGGCCAGCACCACCGCATGTTCTGCACTGCGGAAGATGTGCAGGCGAGCAGCTACCGGCACCTGTGGGAAGGCCTGGAACGCGGTCAATTCCAGTCCGGCGAGTTTCGCAGGATTGACAAGCTGGGGCGCGAAGTGTGGATACAGGCGTCCTACAATCCCATCCTCGATATCGATGGCCGGCCGCTCAAAGTGATCAAGTTTGCCACGGACATCACCGCCGCCAAGCGCCTCAGCTCCGAGACGGCCGGCAAGATCGATGCCATCGCCCGCTCGCAAGCGGTGATCGAATTCGACATGCGGGGCAATATCCTGACGGCCAACAGCAATTTCCTGCGGGCCGTCGGCTACACGCTGGAAGAAGTACAGGGACAGCACCACAGCATGTTTTGCGATGACGTGCTGGTGCAGAGCGAAGCTTACCGTAACTTCTGGGCCGATCTCGGCGAAGGCAAATTCAAGAGCGCCCGTTTTCACCGGCTTGCCAAGCATGGCGCCGCCATCTGGCTGCAAGCCACCTACAATCCGATTCTCGACACCAACGGCCGGGCCTTCAAGGTCGTCAAATTCGCCATGGACATCACGCAGCAGGTCGAGCGCGAACAGACCGTCAGCAGCCGCGTCGCCGGCATCGGCGATGTCATGCAGGAGCTCGCCGGCGCCATCGACAGCATCGGCCAGGGTGCCGCGCATGCGAACACCATCGCACAGCAAACGGAACAGCATGCCCGGCAGGGACGCGTACTGCTGGGCCAATCCATCGACTCCATCCTGGAGATCCAGAAATCGTCGCAGGACGTCCATGAAATCGTCAGCACGATCAGCGATATTGCGATCCAGACCAATCTGCTGGCCTTCAATGCCGCCGTCGAGGCGGCCCGCGCCGGGGAGCACGGTCGCGGTTTTGCCGTCGTGGCAGATGAAGTACGCAAACTGGCCGAAAAATCCGGCGATGCGGCGCGCAACATCGCGCGCCTGATCGATACCACCATCAGCCGCGTCGATCAAAGCGGCACCCTGTCGGAACAGGTGCGCCAGTCGTTCGAACAGATCAGTGATTCCGTGCATAACACGACACAATCGATCGGCCAGATCGACCAGGCCACGGCGGCCCAGGTCGACTCCAGCAGGCACGTGGCACGACTGCTGACCGAGCTGCAAGCGACCACCGCTGCGGAGCACTGAGCATGACGGCCCCGCTAGCGGCGGCACAGGACTACGTGCGGGTCAGGATAGGCTCGCTGCAGGTGGGCATTGCATCTTCCTGTGTGTACCAGGCGCTGGCGCGTCCCGCCGGTGTGCTTCCCGTGCCGGGCGCAACAGGCGCCCTGGCCGGGGTTTTCTCCCATCAGGGCCGGGTGATTCCCCTGATCGACTTGCGCCCCTGGCTCCACATGGCGACCGATACGCGCTGCGCTTACGTGCTGGTACTGGCGGTGGACGGCCTGCTGGCCGGGCTCGCCGTCGATGCCGTCTCCAGCGCGCAGAAGATTCATCCTGAGCACATCGAGCAGGTGTACCACGACGATGAGCCTGACCACTTCTTCCGTTACGTCGCGCGATCCGCTGGCGATGATGAACTGCTGAACTTGCTGGAGCCGCAGCGCCTGATGCTGCGGGCGCAAGCCTGGACCCGTACGGCGGGTATGCAAGCAGGGGGCGATGCACCGCCCGACCTGGCCCAGGCCGGCCCTGCCATACCGCTGGCCCTGTTCGAACTGGCAGGGCGCGTGCTGGCAATGCCCGCGACGCTGGTAGCCGAAGTCCTGCCCTGCCCGCCAATGGACACGGCATTCGGCTGGAATGGGCCATTGGCCGGTGTGGCCGGCTGGCGCGGTCGCCAGGTCTACGTCCTCAATGGCGCCGTTTTCAACGGGGCCTTGCCGGCACCGTCAGCGCCGCCGCCCCTGCTGGCCGTGCTGGAACGCGACGGCCTCTGCCTGGGGCTACGCATCGACAAGACGCTGGCCGTGCGCGATATCGCCTGCAGCCAGCTGCTGCACGCGACGGACGGGCCTTGCAGCCACCCACTGGTGGCCGCCACCATCACGGCCGAATCGGGCCCGCCACACCTGCTGCTCGATGACGCGGCCTTGCTGGCGCTATGTCCGCAAACCTCGCGCGACACGCGCGCGCAAGTGCAGGCGCTGGCGCAGGACAGGCGCAGCAGCGATGCCTACATCGTCTGCGATGCGGGCGAAGAACTGGCATTGCCGATGGCCGCCATCGTCACCATCCTGCCCCTGCCTGCCGACATGCAAGCCCCCTCGCCCGACGACCCGGCCGCGCCGCCTGGCAGCTTTACCTGGCAAGGACGCACGCTGCCATTGATCGCGCTCGGCCCCCAGGGTGCGCCAACGGCGCGCATCGTCGTCATCGAGCACGCGACACGGCATGTTGGCTTGCTGGTGCGTAATCTCGTCACCCTGGTACCGGCCTACGCGGCGACCAAAACCAGCTTCAGCCAGTTCGGCGGGCAAGCGCAGACGATGATCACACTCGATTCAGCGCAAGGAAAAGCCAGCTACCGCGTATGGGAAGCAGAGGAACTGGCAGGCGCCACAAGCCCTGCGCATTGATCTCAGCGCCCCGCGCACGCCAGCTTCGCGCGGAACAGCTTGCGGTACGCCGACGGCGACGTCTGCAAGCTGGCCCGGAAATGCTGGCGCAGCGACAACGCCGTGCCGAAGCCCGCCTCTTGCGCCACGACATCGATCGAGGCCGCGCTTTTTTCCAGCATGCCTTGCGCATGCGCCAGACGCTGGCTCAGCAGCCATTGCTTGAAGGACGTACCCGTGGCTTGGCGGAAATGGCGCGTGAAGTTGCGCCGGCTCATGGCGGCCCGTTCGGCCAGCGCGTCGATGCTGTGCGCCTGGCCCAGGTTGGCCGTCACGCCAGCGAGCACGTCGGCAAAGCGCCCTTCGCTGCCGGACACGGGCAATGGGCGCTCGATGAACTGCGCCTGCCCGCCCTGGCGGTGCGGCGCCACCAGCAGCCGGCGCGCCACGCGGTTCGCCACCTCGGCGCCGGCCAGCTGGCGCAGCAGGTACAAACAGCAATCGAGGCCGGCCGCCACGCCGGCCGACGTCAGCACGGCGCCATCGTCCACGTACAGTACTTCGCGGTCCACCCTGACCTTGGGATAGCGGGCCGCCAGCCGCTGCGCCATGCCCCAGTGCGTGGCCGCGCGCTTGCCATCCAACAAGCCCGCCTGCGCCAGCGGAAACGCGCCCAGACACAAACCCACCATGCGCGCGCCGCGCCCGCTGGCCGCCTGCAGCGCCGCGACCAGCGACGGTGCGGCATCGCGGCAATCGTCGTGCCAGGCCGGCATGATGACGATATCGGCGCCCTCCAGCCCTTCCAGTCCGCACTCGGGCGTGATGCAAAAGCCGGCCGCCGTGCGCAAGGGCGCGGGATCGGCGGCACAGACGCGCACGTGAAAAGGCGGCAGATCGGCCTCTTCCGTCTGGGCGCCAAACACGAGGCAAGGCACGGACAAGTGAAATGGCGTCATGCCGTCGAAGGCGATCACGGCGATGCGCAAGGGAGCGGAAGTAGCGGAAGTAGCGGAAGTAGCGGAAATGGTAGGCATGGCCCGATTTTATCGCATACTGGCCTTTGGGCCACTTTTTATTTCAATCACGCGGCCCGAGAATGGCGTTATCGAGGAGCCGTTTCCTCTTTCAACCATGTCAGGAGAACCCATGTCCACCACCCCGCGCCGCGCCCTGCTCGTCATCGATGTACAAAATGAATACTTCACGGGCGACTTGCCCATCGAGTATCCGTCCGTCGACATTTCCCTGCCGAATATCGTCACCGCCATGGCCGCCGCCCGCGCCGCCGGCGTGCCCGTGATCGTCGTCCAGCATGATGCGCCGGAAGCTTCCCCCATCTTCGCCAGGGGCAGCGACGGCTGGCAGCTGCATCCGCAAGTGGCCGCCTTTGCCGCCGACCACCACATCAACAAGAGCATGGGCAGCGCCTTTGCGGGCACGGACTTGCGCGCCTGGCTGGAAAACCACAACATCGACACCCTGACGGTGACCGGCTACATGACGCACAACTGCGACGCCGCCACCATCTACCACGCCGCGCACGACGGCTTGCAAGTCGAATTCCTGCAGGACGCCAGCGGCACCCTGCCCTACGCGAACGCGGGCGGCACAGCCAGCGCCGAGGAAATCCACCGCGTCTTCAGCACCGTGTTCCACTCGAATTTCGCCGCCGTCGCCAGCACGCGGGACTGGCTGGCTGCCGTGCGCGAGGGCAAGCCGCTGGAAAAGGACAATATTTATCTGTCGAACCAGCGTGCGCGCAAGGCGCAGGCGAACTGACGCGGGCGGGAATGGACGGGTATCATGCGTCCATTCCCCACTTGATGATGAACGATGCGAAAAATAACTGTGCTGGGCTTAGCGACTGCGGGTGGCTTCCTGCTGGCCACGACAGCGCTGGTAGGGGCTGGACTCAACGACAAACTGGCGCCCGCCGACGTGATCGTCGTGCCCGGCAACACGATCCTGCCCGATGGCACGCCCAGCCCCCGTCTGCAGGCGCGGCTCGACGTGGCGCTCAGACAGTTCCAGGAACACCGGGTGCCGCGCATCCTCGTCAGCGGGGCCACGGGCAAGGAAGGTTTTGACGAGGCCGCATCGATGGCGCGCTATCTGCGCAAGCGCGGCGTGCCGGCCGGCGCCGTCATTGAGGATAATCAAGGCTGGACCACGGACGCCACGGCCCGCAACGCGGCGCTTCTCATGCGCCAGCATGGCTGGCAGACAGCCATGGTCGCCACACAATACTTTCACGTGCCCCGCTTCCGGCTGGCTTTGGAGCGGGCCGGCATCGCCGTCAGCGGCCAGGTGCACGCGCCCTACTTCGAGCTGCGCGACCTGTATTCGGTGCCGCGCGAAACGGTGGGTTATGCCGTGTATTTCATGCGCCATTGATCCCGGTTCTTACAACGTCTGACAAAACCGTAGCGAGCGGCAGTGATTTGTGGCTAAGAAGCGCAACCGTGCTTGAGCACGGTGAGCATCGCAGGCCGCAAAGCGCGACGCGCAGTAGGTTTGGTCAGATGTTCTTACTCGCTCCAGTCGCGCGAGCGTTCCACGGCGCGCTGCCATTTGTGCAGCCGGCTCAGGCGTTCGTCGGCCGCCATGGCCGGTTCGAAACGGCGTCCCACCTGCCACTGGGCGGCGATTTCTTCCTGCGATGCCCAGAAACCCACGGCCAGGCCCGCCAGGTAGGCGGCGCCCAGGGCCGTCGTTTCCGTCACCACCGGACGCACCACGGGCACGTTCAGAATGTCGGCCTGGAACTGCATCAGCATGTCGTTGCGCGCTGCGCCGCCGTCGACGCGCAGCTCGCTCAAGGCAATGCCCGCATCGTCCTGCATGGCGGACAGCACATCGACGTTCTGGTACGCCACGCCCTCCAATGCGGCGCGCGCGATATGCGCCTTGCCCGTGCCGCGCGTGATGCCGATCAGGGTGCCGCGTGCGTACGGGTCCCAGTATGGCGCGCCCAGGCCGGCGAACGCGGGCACGAAGACCAGGCCGCCCGAATCGGGCACGCTGGTGGCCAGCGCTTCCACTTCGGACGAGTCGCGGATGATGCCCAGCCCATCGCGCATCCACTGCACGGCCGCGCCCGCGATGAAGGCGCTGCCTTCGAGCAAGTAGTCGGTCGTGTCGCTACCCGCGCCCAGACTCCAGCCCACCGTCGTCAACAGCCGGTTTTTTGATGGCAAGGGGCGCTTGCCCACGTTCATCAGCATGAAACAGCCCGTGCCGTAAGTATTTTTCGCCATGCCCGGCTTCAGACAGGCCTGGCCGAACGTCGCGGCCTGCTGGTCGCCCGCGATGCCGGCGATCGGCACGGAGATACCCAGCAGGTCAACGTGCGTGTGCGCGGCCACGCCGCTCGATGGCACGACGTCGGGCAGCAGCGAGGCGGGAATGTCGAGCAGCGCCAGCAGATCCGTGTCCCACTGCAAAGTATGAATGTTGAACAGCATGGTGCGCGCCGCGTTGCTCGTGTCCGTCAAGTGGGCGCCGCTCATCTTGTAGATCAGCCAGCTGTCGATGGTGCCGAAGGCCAGTTCTCCCCGCTCGGCGCGCGCGCGTGCGCCGGGAACGTTGTCGAGCAGCCATTTCAATTTAGTCGCGGAAAAATAGGCGTCCAGCACGAGCCCCGTCTTTTGCTGGATCAGGTCCGCCTTGCCCTGCCCGACCAGTTGCTCGCAATAGGCGGCATTTCTCCGGTCTTGCCAGACGATGGCGTTGGCGACGGGCTCGCCCGTGGCGCGGTCCCACAATACCGTCGTTTCGCGCTGGTTGGTCACGCCGATGGCAGCCACATCGCTTGCCGCCACGCCGCTGTCGCGCAGCACCTGCTGCAGAACGCCTTCTTGCGAGGCCCAGATGTCGTTCGCGTCATGCTCGACCCAGCCCGGCTGGGGGAAAATCTGGCGAAATTCGCGTTGCGCGCTGGCGTGCGGCCGGCCCGCATGGTCAAACAGGATGGCGCGCGAACTGGTGGTGCCTTGGTCTAAAGCAAGTATGTATTTGGTCATGGTCGCTACTACGTCTATACAGTGAAAGGGCACGGGCAAACGCCCGTGCCCCGGGAAAGCGGCAGCAGAAGTTTACACGACTACCTTACCTTGCCCTCTTTCCAAGCCTGCAATAATTTATCGTAGGCAATCGTTTCACCCTTCGGCTTTTCATTCGCCAGCTTTTTCCATGGGGCATGCTGGTCCGACAGATACTGGTTCGGATCGCCCTTGGCATTGAGCTTGGGCGCGCACGCCTTCATGCCCGCCCGCTGCAGGCGCGCCATGACCTGGTCCATTTCCTCGGCCAGGTTATCCATGGCGGCCTGCGGCGTTTTTTCCGCCGTGATGGCCGTGGCCACGTTTTTCCACCACAGCTGGGCCAACTTCGGATAGTCGGGCACGTTGTTGCCCGTCGGCGTCCACGCCACGCGTGCAGGGCTGCGGTAGAACTCGATCAAGCCGCCATACTCGTTCGCATGTTTCGTGAAGTAATCGTGGCGGATGTCGGAATCGCGGATGAAAGTCAGGCCGACGATGGATTTCTTCAGCGACACGGTTTTCGAGGTAACGAATTGCGCGTACAGCCAGGCGGCGGCTTTGCGGTCGTCCGGCGTGGACTTGAACAGGAACCAGGAACCGACATCCTGGTAACCGTTCTGCATGCCCTCTTTCCAGTACGGGCCGTGCGGCGACGGCGCCATGCGCCATTTCGGCGTGCCGTCCTTGTTCACCACTGGCAAGCCCGGTTTCGTCATGCCAGCCGTAAATGCCGTGTACCAGAAGATTTGCTGGGCGATTTCACCCTGCGCCGGCACCGGGCCCGCTTCCGAGAAATTCATGCCGTTCGCCTGCGGCGGCGCGTATTTCTTCATCCAGTCGATGTATTTCGTCAGCGCATACACGGCCGCCGGCGAATTGGTGGCGCCGCCGCGTGAAACGGACGCGCCCACGGGCGTGCACTTGTCGGCCGCCACCTTGATGCCCCACTCGTCGACGGGCAAGCCATTCGGGATGCCCTTGTCGGCCGCGCCGGCCATCGACAGCCAGGCATCGGTGAAGCGCCAGCCCAGGGATGGATCTTTCTTGCCGTAATCCATGTGGCCATACACTTTCTTGCCGTCCAGTTCCTTCACGTCATTGGTAAAAAAGTCGGCGATGTCTTCATACGCGGACCAGTTTTGCGGCACGCCCAGCTCGTAGCCATACTTGGCCTTGAACTTGGCTTGCAAATCCTTGCGCGCGAACCAGTCGGCGCGGAACCAGTACAGGTTGGCAAATTGCTGGTCGGGCAGCTGGTACACCTTGCCGTCGGGCGCCGTGGTAAAGCTGATGCCGATGAAATCTTTCAAGTCCAGGCCGGGATTGGTGAATTCCTTGCCCTTGGCAGCCATGTAGTCGGACAGCGGTTCGACGGCGCCATAGCGGTAATGCGTGCCGATCAGGTCGGAATCGGAAATCCAGCCGTCATAGATGCTCTTGCCCGACTGCATCGACGTTTGCAGCTTTTCCACCACGTCGCCTTCCTGGATGATGTCGTGGCGCACCTTGATGCCCGTGATTTCCTCGAAAGCCTTGGCCAGGGTTTTCGATTCGTAGACGTGGGTGTCGATGGTTTCCGAGACCACGGAAATTTCCTTGATGCCCTTGGCTTTCAGCTTGGCCGCCGCATCGATGAACCACTGCATTTCAGCAAGCTGTTGCTGCTTGCTCAGGCTGGATGGCTGGAATTCCTTGTCGATCCAGGTTTGCGCCTGTTTGGCGTCGGCCAGGGCCGCATTCGACACGAGCATGGCCACCGCCGCGAAGACCGTGAACTTCAATTTCATCGTGAATCTCCTTATAGTTTTACCGGCCGCCTGCTGGCGGTCCGGCCTCCATCAACACCGGCAAGCCGGCTCACCCCCAACGCATTACCACTAATAAAAGTACAAAACTGATGGCAGCCCCGATGGCCTGCTGCATTTCCGTCAACCCCGCCCAGGCCAGATTCACGTACGCCGCCGTGAGCAAGCCGATGAACAAACGGTCGCCACGCGTCGTCGGCATGGGCAAGAAGCCCTTGCGCGCGATGCTGGGCGAGCGGCATTGCCACACCGTCATGCCAGCGAGCATCAAGCCGATGCAGATAAAGAAGATGGCCACTTCCGGCGTCCACGCCATCCAGCCGAACAGGCTGGCTGTGCTATCGGTATTGTCCATGTCACACCCTCCCCATCGCGAAACCCTTGGCGATGTAATGCCGCACGAACCAGATCACCAGCGCACCGGGCACGATGGTCAGCACGCCCGCCGCCGCCAGCACGCCCCAGTCCATGCCGGCCGCCGAGACGGTGCGCGTCATGGTGGCGGCGATCGGCTTGGCGTTGACCGACGTCAAGGTGCGCGCCAGCAGCAGTTCCACCCAGCTGAACATGAAACAGAAGAAGGCCGTCACGCCCACGCCCGACTTGATCATCGGCAAGAAGATGCGAATGAAGAAGCGCGGGAAGCTGTAGCCGTCGATGTACGCCGTCTCGTCGATTTCCTTGGGCACGCCGGACATGAAGCCTTCCAAAATCCATACGGCCAGCGGCACGTTGAAGACCATGTGCGCCAGCGCCACGGCCAGGTGCGTGTCCATCAGGCCCACCGTCGAGTACAGCTGGAAGAAGGGCACGAGGAAGACGGCGGGCGGCGTCATGCGGTTGGTCAGCAGCCAGAAGAACAGATGCTTGTCGCCCACGAAGTTGTAGCGCGAAAAGGCATACGCGGCCGGCAAGGCGACGGTGACCGACATCACCATGTTCAAGGCCACGTAAATCATGGAATTGATGTAGCCGCTGTACCACGATGGGTCCGTAAAGATGGTCTTGTAGTTGGCGAACGTCAGGTGCTCGGGCCACAGGCTCAGCACGCCGACGATTTCCTCGTTGGTCTTGAGCGACATGTTGAGCATCCAGTAGATGGGCAATAGCGATCCCAGCAGGAATACGATCAGGATGGTGGCGCTGATTTTCTTGTGCATCATTTCTGGTCTCCCGTGCCGACGCGCTGCATCCACGTGTACAGCACAAAGCAGAACAGCAGGATGATCAGGAAGTAAATCAATGAAAACGCCGAGGCCGGCCCCAGGTCGAACTGGCCCACGGCCTTTTGCGTCAGGTATTGCGACAAAAAGGTGGTGGCATTGCCCGGTCCGCCACCGGTCAGCACGAACGGTTCCGTGTAGATCATGAAACTGTCCATGAAGCGCAGCAAGACGGCGATCATCAGCACATTGCGCAGTTTCGGCAGCTGGATGTAGCGGAACACGGCCAGGCGCGAGGCGCCGTCGATGCGCGCCGCCTGGTAATACGCGTCGGGAATGGCGCGCAAGCCCGCATAGCACAGCAGCACGACCAATGGCGTCCAGTGCCAGATATCCATCACCATCACCGTCAGCCACGCGTCGAGCGAGTTGCCGTTGTAATTGTAGTCAAATCCCAATTGATTCAAAGTGTAGCCCATCAGGCCGATGTCGCCGCGGCCAAAGATTTGCCAGATGGTGCCCACCACGTTCCACGGTATCAGCAGGGGCAGCGCGATCAGCACCAGCGCCAGCGACGCCTTCCAGCCCTCGGCCGGCATGCACAGGGCAATCAAAATACCAAGTGGAATCTGGATCGCCAGCACGGAGCCGGAAAACAGCAACTGGCGCAGCAAGGCGCTGTGCAAGTCGCCGTCGAGCATGACCATGCGGAACCACTCGGTGCCCACGAACACCTTTTGCGTGGGACTCAGGATATCTTGCACGGAATAATTGACCACCGTCATCAGGGGCAGGATGGCGGAAAAGGCCACGCACAGCAGCACGGGCAGGATCAGCAGCCAGGCGCGGCGGTTGTTATCGGTTTTACCGTTATGTATCATCAGGCCACCCGCTTATCGTTGACGTAGTACAAGGTGCGTTGCTGGGGAAAGCGCAGCCGTACAGCCTCCCCCGCCACGGCATCGATGGCGCGCAGCTTGGCCGCCACCGTGGCGCCGCCCAGCTGAAACTCGGCCAGGTAATGCGTGCCCATGTTGCGTACGGCCGTCACCGTGGCGTCCAGCGTATCCTCCCCACCCTCGCCCGCTTTCAGGCATTCGACGAATTCCGGCCGCACGCCCAAGGTGATTTGGCCTTGCGCGCCAGCCAGGGCCGCGCGGGCGGCGGCGGACACGGCCAGCGGCTGGCCCGCCACCCTCGCCCCGCCATCGTCCAGGGTGCAATCGAGCAAGTTCATGCCCGGGTTGCCGATGAAATAGCCGACAAACGTGTGCTCGGGCTCCTCGAACAGCGCTTGCGCGCTGCCCGTCTGCACCACCTCGCCCTGCGTCATGACGACCACCTGGTCGGCAAAGGTCAGCGCTTCCACCTGGTCGTGCGTGACGTAGATCAGGGACAATTTCAGCTCGTGGTGGATTTCCTTGAGTTTCCTGCGCAGCAGCCATTTCAGGTGCGGATCGATCACCGTCAGCGGTTCATCGAACAGCACGGCCGCCACGTCGGGACGCACAAGACCGCGTCCCAGCGAAATCTTTTGCTTCGCGTCCACGGACAAGCCGCTGGCGCGCAGTTTCAGGTCGCCCGTCAGCTCCAGCATCTGCGCCACCTGCTGCACGCGCTTGCGCACTTCGATTTCTTTCCAGCCGCGATTACGCAGCGGAAACGCCAGGTTGTCGTGCACGGTCATGGTGTCGTAGATGACGGGAAACTGAAACACTTGCGCGATGTTCCTCGCCTCGGTCGGCAGCTGCGTCACATCCTTGCCGTCGAACAGCACCTTGCCATGCGACGGTTTCACCAGGCCGGAGATGATATTGAGCAAGGTCGTCTTGCCGCAGCCGGACGGCCCCAGCAAGGCATACGCGCCGCCGTCATGCCACGCCATGCTCATGGGCCGCAGCGCATAGTCGCTTGGCGCCGCCGGGTTCGGTTTGTAGGCGTGGGCCAGGTCGACCAGTTCGATGCGCGCCATGTCACACTCCTCCTTGCACAGGGGCGAACAGCAGCCCGCCATCGTCCGCAAAAATCAGCAAGGCGTGCGGCTGGCAATACACGGTGCAGGCGCTGCCGATCTCCAGGTTATGCACGCCGCCCAGTTGCGCCACCAGGGCCAGGTCGCCACGGCGCGCATGCACATAGGTTTCCGAGCCGCTGATTTCCGCCAGGTCCACCGTCGCTGCGATGGCCACGTCGCCATCGGACTGGGGAGACAAATGCAGGCTGTGCGCGCGCACGCCGAGGATCACCTCCGTGCCGTCGCCCAGGCGGGCACGCTGTGCGCCGCTCAAGTGAATTGACAGGCCGTCCGCCGCCTGCGCCACGCCATTCGCATCGACGCGCGCGGGGATCAGGTTGATGGGCGGATCGCTGAAGGTGCGCGCCACGGCGATGGAATTGGGTGCGTTGAAGACGTCCAGGGTCGGCCCCTGCTGCAGCAAGCGTCCCTCGTGCAGCACGGCCACGTGGCCGCCCAGCTGCAGCGCTTCCAGCGGCTCCGTGGTCGCGTACACGACCGTCGTGCTGCCGCTGGAAAACAGTTCCGTCAATTCGCGGCGCAATTCCTCGCGCAGTTTGTAATCGAGGTTCACCAATGGCTCGTCGAGCAGCAACAGCGAGGCATCCTTGATCAGCGCGCGCCCCAGCGCCGTGCGCTGCTGCTGGCCGCCCGACAGTTCGCCGGGCGTGCGCTGCAAATACGGCGTGATATGCAGGCGCTCGGCCAGTGCCAGCACCTTGGTACGAATCTGCTCCTCGGGCACCTTGCGCAAGCGCAAGCGCAAGGGCGAGGCGATATTGTCGTACACGGTAAAGGCCGGATAGTTGATGAATTGCTGGTACACCATGGCCAGATTGCGTTTACTGACGGGCACGCCCGTCACGTCGACGCCATCGGCCGTGACCGTGCCCCCGCTGGGCTTGTCCAGGCCCGCCATCACGCGCATCAGGGTGGTCTTGCCGGCACGCGTGGTGCCCAGCAAGACGTTGATGGCGCCCGGCACCAGCGCCAGCGACATCGGATATAAATAATCGTCAGCCCCCTGCTTCCTGCTGATCTTGTCCAGTACCAGTTGCACGCGCGTCTCCTCCAATGATGGTTTCTTATTCTTCGCCGCACCCTCTGCGGGGCGCGGTCGCCAACGTATTGCGTTTACGACGACAACGGGTGCTGCAACAGCCAGGCATCAAGCCGGGATGCCGTCTCGCGCGGCAGGTGCAGGCCCAGCTTGGAGCGCCGCCACAGGATGTCGGCCGCGCTGACGGCCCATTCATGGCGCCGCAAATAGTCCACCTCCGCCGCGTACAGGCCGGCGGCGATTGCCTCGCCCATGGCCGCCACGTCCGCCCTGCCGTCGAGCAGCACGTGGATACGCGTGCCGTAGGCGCGCGCATAGCGTGCCACCAGCGCCGCCGGCAGCCACGCATAGTCGCGCTGCAAGCCTTGCACGAACTGGCCGAACTCGCGCACGGACCGGTTCTGCGGCGTGCTGCCGAACACGTCGCCGCCGGGCAGGCAGGCGTTGGCCGTCCAGGCCGGCAAGGTGTTGCCCAGCAAGGGCGCCAGCATGTCCATCGCCTCCTCGGCCAGCTTGCGAAAGGTGGTGATCTTGCCGCCGAAGATACTCAGCAGCGGCGCGCCTTCCTGGTCCAGTTCGAAGCGGTAATCGCGCGTGACGGCCTTGGCGTCGGCCGCCGCGTCTTCCACCAGCGGGCGCACGCCCGCATACGTCCAGACCACATCAGCCGGCACAACGGGCTTGCTGAAATAGTAACTGGAAAGCTCGCACAAGTAACGAATTTCCTCGTCGTCGATTTCCACCTTGCCGCGCTCGCCCTGGTAGTCGAGGTCGGTGGTGCCGATCAGGGTGAAATCGTGCTCGTACGGAATGGCAAACACGATGCGTCCGTCCGGATGCTGGAAGATATACGCATGATCATGCGCGAACAGGCGCTTGACGACGATATGGCTGCCTTTGATCAAACGCAAATGCCGGCCCTGTCCGCCGGGCGCCACCTGTTGCAGGAACTCGGCCGTCCACGGCCCGGCCGCATTGACGACGCTGCGCGCACGCACGGAAAGTTCACGTCCATCGCGTTGCTGCAGGGTCGCCTGCCAGCAAGCGTCCGCACCCGCGCCATCGCGCCGCAGGGCCGTGCAGCGCGTCTGCGTCAGCACGTGCGCGCCCTTGTCCGCCGCGTCGATGGCGTTCAGCACCACCAGGCGCGCATCGTCGACCCAGCCGTCGGAATACACGAAACCGCGCTTGAACTGGGGCTTTAATGGTGTTCCCGCCGCGTGGCGCTCAAGGTCGATGCCTTGCGAGGCGGGCAGGATTTCGCGCTTCGCCAGCATGTCGTAGAGAAACAGGCCGGCGCGTATCAGCCAGGCGGGGCGCTGGCCTTGCGCATGCGGCATGACGAAGCGCAAGGGCCACATGATGTGCGGCGCCGAGCGCAGCAGCACTTCGCGCTCGATCAGCGCCTTGCGCACGAGGCCGAACTCATAGTATTCGAGGTAGCGCAGGCCGCCGTGTATCAGCTTGGTGGACGCGGACGAGGTGTGCGCGGCCAGGTCGTCTTTTTCGCACAGCACCACGGACAAGCCCCGCCCGGCCGCGTCGCGCGCGATGCCGGCGCCGTTGATGCCGCCGCCCACCACCAGTACGTCGCATGCCATCGCCGGCTGCGGCACTGCGTCGATTCGCTGCTGCATTGAGGCCATCGGGACTCCATCGTTATCAAGGACAAGCGATCAAGAAAGACTAGGCACACCCGGCGACTGTGGTTAAGATCAATACGGATGTCATACGAATGCAATATGGATAAGATTACGCCATAAATCGAACTCATAGCAACATGTTTTCACCCACATTTGTTCGATTTTGTTCGCTTATGCAATTTTAAAGAGACACGCCCATGAATTTGAATCCCCGCCAGCGCCGCTTGCTTGAAGTGGTGCGCCAGAAAGTCACCATGTCGGTCGAGGAGTTGGCCCAGCAACTCGACGTCACGCCGCAAACCGTGCGGCGCGACGTCAAGCAGATGGAAGAAGCGCGCCTGCTGGCGCGCTATCACGGCGGCGTGGGCTTGCCCTCGTCCGTGGAAAACATCGATTACAGCCAGCGCCAGGTATTCAACAGCGACGCCAAGCGGCGCATCGCCACCGCCGTGGCGGCGCAAGTGCCGCATGGCTGTTCGCTCCTGATCAATATCGGCACCACCACCGAAGAAGTGGCGCGCGCGCTGGGACAGCACACGGGCTTGCACGTGGTGACGAACAACCTGAACGTGGCCGCCATCCTGGCCGACAACGCCGCCTGCGAAGTCATCGTGGCTGGCGGCGTGGTGCGCGGACGCGACCGTGGCATCGTGGGTGAAGCCACCATCGACTTCATCCGCCAGTTCAAGGTCGACATCGGCATCATCGGCATTTCCAGCATCGACGAAGACGGCAGCCTGCGCGACTTCGATGCGCGCGAAGTGAAGGTGGCGCAAGCCATCATCGAGCAGTCGCGCGAAGTGTGGCTGGTGGCTGACCAGCATAAATTCGGCCGCAAGGCGCTGGTGCGCCTGGCCGATCTGGCGCAGATCGATATCCTGTTTACGGATGCGCCGCCGCCGGCCCGCTTTGCCCAGGTCTTGCGCGATGCCAACGTGAAAGTGCACGTGGCCACCTGACGGCGACTCGTCCACTGGCCGTGCCAGGCAGCATCACCGGGCAAGACCTGGCTTCCCCGGCTCAGTGCGCGATGGCAAGCTTGCCGAAGTGGCGTCCGCCGGCAGCCAGCGCCGCATACGCTTCGGCCGTGTCGTCGATGCTGAACACACGGTCGATGACGGGCACGATGCCATGCGCGGCGATGGCCTGCGCCGCCTGGGCCAGGTCCGCCACGCAACCGGTATTGTTGCCGACGATGCGCAAAGCCTTGACGATGACGGGCAGCAAATCGATGCTGGCGGCCGTGCCGCCGACAAAGCCCACGGTGAAGACCGTGCCGCCCACCGCCGCCGCATTGAGCGAGCGCACGATGGTGGCGCCACCCACGGTCTCGACCACCAGGTCGGCGCCCCGCCCACCGGTCAGTTTCAGCACTTCCCCGTCCCAGGCGGGCGTGGCCCGGTAGTTGATCAGGTGATCGGCCCCCAACTGGCGCGCACGTTCCAGCTTGTCATCGCTGGACGACGCCAGGATCACGGTGGCGCCCGACGCCTTGGCGAACTGCAAGGCAAACAGGCTGACGCCACCCGTTCCCAACAACAACACCACCGATCCGGGGCGCACTGGCGCCGAACGCACGGCGTTCCAGGCCGTCGTCGCCGCGATGGGCAGCGCCGCGCCCTGGACAAAATCAAGGTGGGCCGGCAAGGCGACCAGGCTGGCAGCGGGGACGACCACGTACTCGGCCAGCGAGCCGGGCAAGGTGACGCCGCGCATCGCCCCCACGTTGTGCGGCGTGATGGCCCCGCCCTGCCAATTCGGCATGAAATGGGGGATGACGCGGTCGCCGACGGCCAGGCCGCTGACGCCGTCGCCCAGCGCCGCCACTTCACCCGCGCCGTCGGCGACGGGGATCAGCGGAAAGGCCGCGCCGGCAAAATTGCCCGTTGCAATGGCCACATCCAGGAAGTTCAGCGTGGCGGCGCGCAGGCGCAGCAGCACCTCGCCCCGGCCGGCCTGCGGCTGGGGCAGCTCGGTCGGGCGAAACGCGGTGAGGGAAGGAGCGGTCAGTTGTATGGCTTTCATGGTCTGTTCTCGGGCGATGTGTGTCAGGGTGGCCGCGCGCTGGCGGGAAAAACATCAGTGTCATTTAAAATAATTAATAGATAAACTATGGTTTGATTCAATGATTTGACACTAGGGATTGCCAATGGATTTGTTCGACAGCATGAAGGTGTACGTACTGGCCGTTGAGAAAGGCAGCCTGAGCGCTGCTGCGGCCGCCTGCGGGATCTCCGCGACGATGGCCGGCAACCACCTGCGGACGCTGGAAAAACGCCTGGGCATGCAACTGCTCCGGCGCACCACCCGGCGCCAGCACCTGACCGCCTTCGGCGAGGATTACTACGCGCGCTGCAAGGACATCCTCAGGCTGGTGGCAGAAACCGATGTCCAGGCGCAAAACCTGCAACTGGCGCCCGCCGGCAAGCTGCGCATCACGGCGCCCCTCACCTTCGGCGCGGAAGCGCTGATGCCCGCCATGGCCGCGTACCTGGAGCGCTATCCCGAGGTGAGCATCGATGTGGTGCTGAGCGACCGCGTGGTCGACCTGGTGGAGGAAGGTTTCGAAGCCGCCATCCGTATCGGTCAGCTGCCCGATTCGTCGCTGATCGCCAGGCCGCTGGCGCCCTACCGGCTGATGATCTGCGCCTCGCCCGACTACCTGGCGCGCAAGGGAACGCCGCGCCAGCCGGCCGACCTGAGCCAGCACGAATGCCTGTCCTTTTCTCCCGCCGCCCTGGCGCACTGGCGCCTGACGGGCCACCAGGACGACGTCTGCAGTGTGCCCGTCTCGGGTCGCCTGCAAGTCAATCACGGCCAGGCGCTGCGCGTTGCCGCATTGCATGGCATGGGCATCGTGCTGCAACCGGCCTTCCTGCTGGAAACGGACGTGCGGGCGGGTCGCCTGGTCCAGCTGTTTCCCACGCATGCGCTGCCCAGCCGCCCCTTGAGCGTGGTCTACCTGCCGGACCGCTACCGCTCGCCCAAGTTGCGCAGTTTCGTCGATTTTCTGGTGGAACGGTTCAGCTGAATGGCGGCAGTAACAAGCCGCTGTCATTCGACATCGATTGCAGATGAAATATTTATCAATTCAGCAAAAAAGCTGTTACCATTGATGCAACATGAGTTATTTTTTTTATCTTCCTCTCCGGCAATACGATTACCCGCTTGATATTGCTTTTTATCTATCCAGAGCAAGGAAATAAGGAAAAACTCTTTGTCGCTCAGTGATTTCCTGTGAAAACAGTGTTAAAACGATCTCAAGCACGATGATTATTCCCAAACAAACCACTCGACAGCCAGCGTCAAGGCCCTGACCATGCCGACAACGTCGCCCAGTGAAGGAAAAGAAATGAGCCATAATTTTGAAACGGCCGGCATGCCGCAAACCGCCCATCCCAACAGCGTTCCCGTCAGCGAGCTGGAAGCCCACCTCGGCTACTGGCTGCGTTTCGTCTCCAACCACGTTTCCCACAGCTTCCAGAAAAAAGCCGAAGCCAACGGCGTGACGGTGTCCGAATGGGTGGTGCTGCGCGAAATGTTCCGCTTGGGCTGCACCTCGCCCACGGTGCTGGCGCAAGTGTCCGGCATGAGCAAGGGCGCCGTGTCGAAGCTGATCGACCGACTGGAAAGCAAGGGCATGGTCAGCAAGTCCATCCTGCTGGCGGACCGCCGTCAGCATTCGATCGAACTGACCACGGAAGGCGAAGCGCTGGTGCCCGTGCTGGCCGAGATGGCCGACCAGAACGACGAGGAATTCTTCGGCAAGCTGCCGCGCCAGCTGCGCGACGACCTGCTCGAGGCAATGAAGGAAGTGGCGCGCACGCATCAGCTCAAGAACGCGCCCCTGAATTAAGGCCGCTTGCGGCAAGGGTGGGACGGTGGCACGGGCGCTTCGGCTATGATGCAGGCCTGACCGTCTACCAGGAACACGCATGGCCCTGCACATCGAAACCCCTCTGCTCAACTCGCGCGCCCTGAGCCTGCACAGCGACCGCGCCATCTGGCTCAAGCTCGAAGCTTTGCAGCCGCCCGGCTCCTTCAAGATCCGCGGCATCGGCCTGGCCTGCGAAGAATACGCGCGGCGCGGCGCCAGCCGTTTCATCTCTTCTTCCGGCGGCAATGCCGGCATCGCCGTGGCCTATGCGGGACGCCAGCTGGGCATTCCCGTCATCGTCGTGGTGCCGGAAACGACCAGCGCGCGGGCCAGGGCCCTGATCGCCCAGGAAGGCGCCGAAGTCATCGTGCACGGCGCCGCCTGGCAAGAAGCCAACGCGCTGGCGCAAGCCATGCTCACGCCGCAAGACGCTTTCCTGCATCCGTTCGACGACCCGCTGCTGTGGCAGGGCCATGCCGGCATGATCGATGAAGTGGCGCGCGCTGGCCTGAAACCGGATGCGGTGGTGCTGTCGGTGGGCGGCGGCGGCCTGCTGGCCGGCGTGGCCGAAGGCTTGCAGCGCAACGGCTGGGACGACGTGGCGCTGGTGGCCGTGGAAACCGAAGGCGCGGCCTCGCTGGCCGCCGCCGTGGCCGCGCGCGAGCACGTGGCCCTGCCATCTGTCGCCAGCATCGCCACCTCGCTGGCCGCGCGCCAGGTGTGTGCGCAAGCCTACGCCATCAGCCAGACGCGCCTGCTGCACAGCGTGGTGGTCTCGGACAAGGCCGCCGTCGATGCCTGCCAGCGCTTTAAAGACGACCAGCGCCTGGTGGTGGAGCCGGCCTGCGGCGCGGCGCTGGCCGCCGTCTACGGCAAGGTGCCGGAACTGGCGCCCTACCGCAATGTGCTGGTCATCGTCTGCGGCGGCGTCACGGCCACCACGCAGCAGCTCGACCACTGGACTGCCACTCTGTAAAACCTACGGCGCCGCCTCAAGCAGCGCCACGCCGTCGCGGCCCTGCCCTTTGGCGCCATACAGGGCCTGGTCCGCCAGGTCCAGCAACTGCGCCGGCGTCAGCGCGCCTTCGCGGAAGATGGCGATGCCGACGCTGGTCGTCACCGGCAGCGGGCCGCTGGCCAGCTCAAACGGCTGGCGGATGGCGTCGATGATCTTCGCGCCGATCTGGCGCACTTCCGCCGCGCCGTTCACGCCTTCGAAAATGATCACGAATTCATCGCCGGCCAGGCGCGCCACCAGGTCGCTGGCGCGCACGCTGCGCACCAGGCGCGCGGCGAATTCCTTCAGTACCTCGTCGCCGGTTTTGTGTCCCAGGCTGTCGTTGATGGCCTTGAAACGGTCGATATCGAGATAGGCCAGCGCCATGGGCGCGCGCGCCACGCGCGTACGCTGCATGCTTTGCGCCAGCTGTTCGTCGAAGCGGCGCCGGTTGGCGATGCCCGTCAGGGTGTCGGTGGCGGCGGCAAACTGCAGCGCCGTATGTACCGCCTTGGTCTTGGTGATTTCGTGGATCAGGCCATACACGCCTTCCACCGCGCCGCTCTCGCCCACATCGGGCACATAGCTGGTCTGGAAGGAGCGCTGGCCCGCCTCCCCCTCGCCGTCGATGGTGAATTCATATTCGACCTCTTCGCCCGCGAAGGCGCGCTGCAGGTAGGCTTCGCGCAATTGATACGCTTCTTCGCCCAGCACCTCGCGGATCGACTGCATCATGCTTTCCTTGCGCGACCGGCCGAACCATTTTTCAAACGTGGCGTTGATGAACTGGTAGCGGTGCTCGCGGTCGATGTAGACGATCACCACGGGGACATGGTCCGTCAGCAGCTTCAAGCGCCGTTCGCTGTCGCGCGTCTGCGCCTCGGCGATTTCGCGCTCGGCCACCAGCGAGTAAAAATCGCGGCTCAAGTCGCCGATTTCGTCGCGCCGCTCGATTTGCAGCGCCTCGATGCCCAGGCGCTGGCGGCGAATCTGGTGCACCTGGCGGCGCAGGCGCTCCAAAGGCTGCAACAGGCGCAGCACCACGCGCCAGCCGGCCAGTCCCGCCAGCGCCGCCAGCAGCACGGCGGCCAGCAGGATCTTGCTGCGGATGGCGTGCAGCGGCGCGAACGCGTCACTCATGGGATAGACGGACGCCAGTATCCAGCCCGTGGCGGCGATGCGGTGATAGGCGAACAAGGCATCGACGCCTTGCGTGGTGGTGCCCGTCAGCCAGCCCTCGAAGCCCTGCATGGCGCGCCGCGTCGGTTCGCTGATGGGGCCATGCGCGTCGATATGCTGCATGATGCGCGACTTGTCGGGATGCTCGACGATGACGCCTTCGCTGGTCATGATGTACAGATAACCACCCGCGCCCGGCTTGAGCGCGCCCAGGCGCCCCAGGAAATCGGGCTGGCGCAGGTTCACGCTGGCCGCCAGCACATAGCGCATGGCGCCCTGCGCGTCGAACACGGGCTGCGTCACCACCACGATGGGCATGCCGGAAATGCTGCCGTTGAGCGGCGCGGAAATCACCGAACGCCGGGTCGCCAGCGTTTGGTCGAAATACGGGCGGCCTTTCAGGTTCATCCCCGCCTGCGGCTTAACGGGTCCCATGCTGGCCAGCAGGGAGCCATCGGTGGCCACCACGCCGGCCGTGTAGAACTCCTTGCCCAGCACCGTTTGCGCGTCCAGGAAGCGCTGCAGACCGGCGCCATCGTGCGCGCCGCTGGCCGCCAGGCTGTCGGCGATGGCGCGCAGCACATTACGCTTCGCGTCGAGTTCTTCATCGATGAAGACAGCGGCGCTGGCCAGCGATACATACTGCTGGCGTCCCGTCACATCGCGCATGCCGCGCTCGGCCACGCTCAGAGTGGCCAGCGCCAGCGAGGCCACGGCCGCCAGCACGAGCAGGAAGACGACCACGCTCATGCGCGCCTTCAGGCTGGCGGGCAGGCGTCGGCGCAATCGTTTTCGCCAGTTCGTCACGTACGCTGCTGAAGGTAGTGGCACAGGCGCTCAACCGACTCGTCCAGCGACAGCGTGCCCGGGTCCAGGCTCAGCGCGGGCGACAGCGGCGCCTCATACGGCGCGGAAACGCCCGTGAATTGCGCGATCTGCCCCGCGCGCGCCTTTGCATACAGGCCTTTCGGATCGCGCGCCTCGCACTCGGCCAGCGGCGTGCTGACATGGACTTCGATGAAATGCGCCGCGCCGATGATGTCGGCGGCCATGGCCCGGTCGGTGCGGTACGGCGAAATGAAGGCGGCGATGACGGTCAATCCCGCCGCGTTCATCAGGCGCGCCACTTCGGCCGCGCGGCGGATGTTTTCATGCCGGTCTTGCGGCGTAAAACCGAGGTCGCGGTTCAGGCCATGGCGCAGCTGGTCGCCGTCGAGCAGCGCCACGGCGCGGCCCTGCGCCTTGAGCGCCTGCACCAGCGCCAGCGCGATGCTGGTCTTGCCGGCGCCGCTCAAGCCCGTCAGCCAGACCGTGGGGTGTTGTGCTGCTGTCATCACACTGCCTCTCTGTTGTAGAGCTGGCAATATAACAAAGCCGCGCCGGAAAGGACAGATTATCAGGCCGCGCTGCGCGCCTCAAGCAGCAACTGTCGTATCTCCGGCACGCAGGAGCCGCAATTGCCGCCCGCCTTGACGCAGGCCGTCACCTGCGCCGTCGTCGTCAGCTGTTGATCCTGAATGGCGGCGCAAATGGTGTTGCGCCCCACGCCAAAGCACGAGCACACGGTGGGGCCGGCGTCGACGCCCTTGCCAATGGGCTGGCCCAGCAGTACGCCGGCGCGGTCGGCCGCATCGAGCTGGGCGTGCGCAAACAGGCCCGCCAGCCAGCTGCGCGACGGCAGGTCGGGACGCGGCGAGACGTATACGCATTGCGCGATGCGCCCTTCGTCCAGGTGCACGGCGCGGTACACGCCGGCGCTGGCGTCGGCATAATCGAGCCAGTCGGCCTTGTCGTCCGTGACGCCGAGCAGCGCGCGCGCCCAGGCGCCCAGGTCCTCGATGCGCTGGCGTCCGGCCAGCTCGTAGCGCAGGAATTGCTCGCCCTGGATGCGCGTCCAGTGCGCCACGCCGTCCAGGTTCAAGGGCGTGCGGCTCAGCACGAAAGCATGCCAGTGCACGCGGAACTGCTCGATGCGCACCGGCGTGTGCTTGAATTCGGGCTCGCCCGAGACGGGATCGACGACCGGGTTGACGACGGCGCCCACGCGCGCATCGGAGGCATTCGCGTCGCTCCAGTGGATCGGCACGAAGACCTGGCCGCGCGCGATGCCGCCGCCGTGCACGACGCGCGCCACCATCGCGCCCCAGGCGCTGGAGATGCGCGCCAGCTCGCCTTCGCGCACGCTGAACAGCAGCGCATCCTGCGGGTGAAGGTCGATGAAGGCCTCGGCGACGTGAGCGGACAATTTCGTCGCCTTGCCCGTGCGCGTCATGGTATGCCACTGGTCGCGCACCCGGCCCGTGTTGAGGATCAGCGGATACTCTGCGTCGGGCGCATTGCGCGGCGCGCGCGGCGGCGTGGGCACGAAGCGCGCGCGCCCGTCCGCATGCGCGAAGCGGCCGTCGCCGAACAGCCGTGCCCTGCCCTGCGGCCACTGCTGCGGCGCCAGGGCGTCGTATTGCGCCGCATCCAGCTTGTCCAGGCCCGCCAGATTGAACAGGCGCGCCGTTTCCGCCGCGTTGCGGAAGGTGGACAGGCGCGCGTGCTCGTCGAAGATGGCCTGCGGCGCCGTGAAATCGAAGCCCGCATAGCCCATGCGCGTGGCCACCTCGCACAGCACCTGCCAGTCGGCGCGCGCCTCGCCCGGCGCCGGCAAAAACGCCCGCTGGCGCGAGATGCGCCGCTCGGAATTGGTCACCGTGCCATCCTTCTCGCCCCAGCCCAGCACCGGCAGCAGCACGTCGGCATGCGCGTTCGTATCCGACTGCGCGCTGATGTCCGACACCACCACCAGTTCGCACTTGGCCAGCGCGCGGCGCACCTGGTCGGCGTCCGGCATGCTGACCAGCGGATTGGTGGCGATGATCCACACGGCTTTCACCTTGCCCGCTTCGATCGCGTGGAACAGTTCCACGGCTTTCAGACCAGGCTTGTGCGCCATGCGCGGCGCGTCCCAGAACGTCTGCACCGTGTCGCGGTGCAGGGGATTATCCAGCTCCAGGTGCGCCGCCAGCATGTTGGCCAGCCCCCCCACTTCGCGCCCGCCCATGGCGTTCGGCTGGCCCGTCAGCGAAAACGGCCCCATGCCCGGCTGGCCGATGCGCCCCGTCGCCAGGTGGCAGTTGATGATGCTGTTGACCTTGTCCGTGCCGGAGGACGACTGGTTCACGCCCTGCGAAAACGCCGTGACGACCTTGCGCGTGGCGGCAAACGCCCGGTAAAACGCCAGCAGGGCTTGCGGGTCGACCTTGCAGATTTTCGCCACCTGCGCAGGATCTGCACAGTCGACATGCGCCGCGGCCAGCGCGGCGTCGAGTCCCGCACTGTGCTGCGTGACGAACGCATCGTCGATCACGCCTGCCTGCGCCAGATAGCACAGCAAGCCGTTAAACAGCCACACGTCGGTACCCGGCTTCACGGGCAAATGGACATCGGCCAGCTCGCAGGTGGCCGTGCGGCGCGGGTCGATCACCACCAGTTTCATCTCCGGCCGGCTTTCGCGGATGCGGGCGATGCGTTGGAACAGGATCGGATGGCACCAGGCCGTGTTCGAGCCCACCAGCACCACCATGTCGGCCAGTTCCAGGTCTTCATAGCAACCCGGCACGATATCCTCGCCGAACGCGCGCTTGTGTCCTGCCACGGCCGACGACATGCACAGGCGCGAATTGGTGTCGATATTCGCGCTGCCAACATAGCCCTTCATGAACTTGTTGGCCACGTAATAATCTTCCGTCAGCAGCTGGCCCGAGACATACAGGGCCACGGCGTCGGGGCCGTGTGCATCGATGATGGCGCGCAAGCCGCCGGCCACCCGGTCCAGCGCAACATCCCAGGAAGCCGGCTGCAACGCACCATCGACGCGCACCTGCGGCTGCAGCAAACGGTTGTCCAGATCCAGGGTGTCGCCCAGCGCCGAGCCTTTCACGCACAGGCGCCCCAGGTTGGCGGGGTGCGCGGCGTCTCCGGCGATGCGGATGGCGCCATCGGGCAGGCGTGTCGCTTCCACGCCGCAGCCGACGCCGCAGTACGGGCAAGTGGTTTTTACGGGCGTGCAGCTTGTCATGAGATGTCCTGTCAGGCGGCCTGGCCGCACAGGGCCTGGCCAAACAATAAATGGGAACGCAGCGCGCTGATGTCGCGGCGCTGCTGGATCAGGTCGAAATACCAGGGACCGTCCTGCACCTCGCCATACAGCACGGCGCCCACAAGGCGGCTGCCCTGCACCACCAGGCGCTTGTAGACACCGCGGCGCGGATCGCGCAGCACCAGGTCTTCGCTGCCTTCGCCGCCGAGGATGTCGCCGGCCGAATACAGGTCGATGCCCGTCACTTTCAATTTGGTGGCGCTGGCCTGCTGCACGTAGCGCCGGTGTCCCGCGCCGGCCAGGTGCGCACCGCACACGCGCGCCTGCTCCCAGATGGGCGCCACCAGGCCGAAGGTGGCGCGGCGGTGCTGCACGCATTCGCCCACCGCGTACACGCGCGGGTCATAGCTTTGCAGGCAGTCATCGACGACGATGGCCCGCTCGCAGTGCAGGCCGGCCGCTTGCGCCAGCGCGATGTTCGGGCGCACACCGGCCGTCATCACCACCAGGTCGGCCGGGATCGACGTACCGTCGGCAAAGCGAACACCCTGCACCCGGTCGGTGCCGAGGATTTCCGCCGTTTGCGCCTGCATCAAAAACCGCAGGCCGCGCGCTTCCAGCGCCGTTTTCAGCAGCATCGATGCGGGTGCGTCCAGCTGCTGGTTCATCAGGGCGCCGCTCATGTGCACCACCGTCACGTCCATGCCCTGGCGCTGCAAGCCGTTGGCAGCTTCCAGCCCCAGCAAGCCGCCGCCGATGACCACCGCGTGGCGGTGCCTGCGCGCCGCCTGCAGCATGGTGTCGACGTCGCTGATGTCGCGAAAACCGATCACGCCGGGCAGGTCGTGGCCCGGCACGGGCACGATGAAGGGCGTCGATCCCGTGGCCAGCAGCAGGCGGTCGTAGGCTACCGTGATGCCGGACCGCGCCTCTACCTTTCGCGCCTGGCGGTCGATGCGCACCACGGGGTCGCCCGCGTGCAGGGTGATGCCGTGCTGCGCATACCAGTGGCGCGTGTGCAGCATGATGTCGTCCACCGTCTTTTCGCCGGCCAGCACGGGAGACAGCAAAATGCGGTTGTAATTGCCATGCGGTTCGGCGCCGAAGACGGTGATGTCGTACAGGTCGGGGGCCAGTTTCAGCAACTCCTCGACCGTGCGCATGCCGGCCATGCCGTTGCCGACCACGACCAGCGAGGGACGCCGGGGCGGATTCACAGGGCCACCCACACCATGCCGCCGAACACGCGCGCGGGCCAGGCGGCGACCGAATGCTCGGGCGCTTCGATGCACTCGCCGCTGGCCAGGTCGAAATGCTGCTTGTAGATGGGCGAGGCGACGACGACGCGCTCGCCGATGCTGCCCACCAGGCCCCGCGAGAGCACGGAAGCGCCCGCATTCGGGTCGACATTGTCGATCGCGTACACGCGCGGCGCGGCATCGCCGACGCGGAACACGGCCACGTGGCGCCCGTTCAACAATGCGCACACGCCCGTGTCGGGCACGATGTCGGTCAAGGGACAGATGGCCACCCAGTTGTCGGCGCTGGCGCCGGACAGTTCATTCATCGCATTCATGGCTCAAGCCTCCACGGCAAGGATGGGGATCACGCTGCTGCGGCGTTCAATCGGCGTGGCGGGCCGGATCTGGCCCCGCTCTTCGACGAACACCACGTTTTCGTCGTGCTTCTCGCTGTTGACGAAATGGCGGAAACGCTGGCGCACGGCGGGGTCGGTGACGGCCGCTTTCCATTCACAGGCGTAGGTGTCGACCACGTGCTGCATCTCCGCTTCCAGCTCGGCGCCCAAGCCCAGGCTGTCGTCGATGATGACGCGCTTGAGGTAATCGAGGCCCCCTTCCAGGTTGTCGCGCCACACGCTGGTGCGCTGCAGGCGGTCCGCCGTGCGCACGTAAAACATCAGGAAGCGGTCGACATAGCGCACCAGGGTCGCTTCATCGAGATCGGACGCCAGCAGTTCCGCGTGGCGCGGCTTCATGCCGCCATTGCCGCACACGTACAAATTCCAGCCCTTTTCCGTGGCGATCAGGCCGATATCCTTGCCCTGCGCCTCGGCGCATTCGCGCGTGCAGCCGGAGACGCCGAACTTGATCTTGTGCGGCGTGCGCAAGCCCTTGTAGCGGTTTTCCAGCGCGATGGCAAAGCCCACGCTGTCGGCCACGCCGTAGCGGCACCAGGTGGAGCCGACGCACGATTTCACCGTGCGCAAGGATTTGCCGTAGGCGTGGCCCGATTCGAAGCCGGCCGCGATCAGCTCTTCCCAGATCGCGGGCAACTGGTCGACGCGCGCGCCGAACAGGTCGACCCGCTGGCCGCCCGTGATCTTGGTGTAGAGCCCGTATTTTTTCGCCACCATGCCGACGGCGATCAAGCCGTCGGCCGTCACTTCGCCGCCCGGCATGCGCGGCACCACCGAATATGTGCCATCCTTCTGGATATTGCCAAGGAAATAATCGTTACTGTCCTGCAGGCTGGCGTGCACGGGCGAGAGCACGAAATCGTTCCAGCACGATGCCAGGATATTCGCTGCCACGGGCTTGCACACGTCGCAACCGAGACCGTGGCCATGCGCCGCCAGCAGTTCGCCGAAGCTGCGGAGCTTGCCCACGCGGACCAGGTGGTGCAATTCCTGGCGCGAGTACGCAAAGTGCTCGCACACGTGGTTGTTGACGGCCAGGCCATGCTTCTGCATTTCCGCCTTCATGATCTGCGTCACCAAGGGCACGCAGCCGCCGCAGGCGGTGCCCGCCTTAGTGCAGCTTTTGAGCGCGCCGATGCTGGTGGCGCCCGCGGCGACGGCCGCGCACAGCGCGCCTTTCGAGACGTCGTTGCACGAGCAGATTTGCGCCGCATCGGGCAAGGCATCGACGCCCAGGCCCGCTTTTTGCTGGCCGTCGGCCTGCGGCAGGATCAGGAATTCGGGCGATGCAGGCAGCTCGATTTTATTGAGCATCATCTGCAGCAAGGTGCCGTATTCGCTGGCGTCGCCCACCATCACGCCGCCCAGCAGGTATTTGCCGCAATCGGAGACGACGATCTTCTTGTAGATCTGCTTGCGCTCATCCATGAACTGGTAGGAGCGGCTGCCCGGCGCATTGCCGTGCGGGTCGCCCAGGCTGGCCACGTCCACGCCCATCAGTTTGAGCTTGGTGCTCATGTCGGCGCCCTTGAACGACGCTTCGCCCTCCTCCTGCAACACATGGCGCGCGGCGATGCGCGCCATTTCATAGCCGGGTGCCACCAGGCCAAAGATCAAACCGCCCCACAGCGCGCATTCGCCGATCGCATAAATATCGGGGTCGGAGGTGACGCAGCGGTCGTCGATGGCGATGCCGCCGCGCGGCCCCACGTCCAGGCCGCAGGCGCGCGCCAGTTCGTCGCGCGGGCGGATGCCGGCCGAGAAGACGATCATGTCCGCTTCCAGGTGGCTGCCGTCGGCGAACTGCATGCGGTGCGTGGCCGCTAAACCGTCGACGATGGCCAGGGTGTTCTTTTGCGTGTGCACGGTCACGCCCAGTTCCTCGATCTTGCGGCGCAGGACGCGCGCGCCGCCTTCATCGACCTGCACGGCCATCAGGCGCGGCGCGAATTCCACCACGTGTGTGTCGAGCTTCAAATCGCGCAAGGCCTTCGCGCATTCGAGTCCCAGCAGTCCGCCGCCGATCACCACGCCCGTGGTGGACTTGGCGCCCCAGGCCAGCATGGCTTCCAGGTCTTCGATGGTGCGGTAAACGAAGCAGCCATCGCGCTCCTTGCCCGGCAGCGGCGGCACGAAGGGCGTGGAACCCGTGGCGAACACCAGCTTGTCGTAAGCCAGCACTTCACCCGTGCTGGCCGTGACGGTTTTCGCCACGCGGTCGATGGACACGGCGCGCGCATTGAGCTTCAGCACGACGTTGCCCTTGTCGAAGAAGCCGGGCGCCACCAGGGAGAGGTCCTCGGCCGATTTGCCGTTGAAAAATTCGGACAGGTGCACGCGATCGTAGGCGGGGCGCGGCTCTTCGCACAAGACCGTCACGCACAAGTGCGGTGCGTTTTCCAGGGCCAGGCGTTCGAGGAATTTGTGCCCGACCATGCCATGGCCAAGGACGACGATCTTCAAGGGATGGTTCATTCTGCTCTCCTCAGGCCGCGGCCATGTTCGGTTCGGCCGCCAGTCCGGTAAAACGGGCGGCGATGGCGCACAGGGCCGAGATCACCACCAGCGCGCTCAAGATGATCAGGGTCTGGCGGATGTCGCCCGTGCCCTTCATCAGGAAACCGGCCGCCACGGCGCCCACGTTGCCGCCCGCGCCGATGATGCCGGCCACGCCGCCCAGCGCGCGGCTGTCGATGAAGGGCACCAGCGCATACGTGGCGCCGCACGCCATGTGGGTGAACAGGCCGAAGACCAGCATGGCGATGACGGCCCAGGTGACGCTGTCGACTTTGGCAAACCACAGCAAGCCCACGCCCTCGCCGATCATCAGCATGAACAGCAGGGTCACGCGGCTGTTCAGGTTGCCGCGCAGGGCCAGCTTGTCGGACATCCAGCCGCCCAGGGCGCGGGCAAACAGGGCCAGCAAGCCGAAGCTGCCGGCGGCCAGACCCGCCGATTTCAGCGACAGGCCGAAATGGTCGACGTAATACACGGCGGCGATGTTATGGATGAAAATCTCGATACCGAAGCAGGCGCCATAGGTGACGAACAGTAGCCACACGCGATAGTTGGAACTGGCCGCCTTGAAGCTGTCCCAGCCCCCCTTCTTGCCACCCTCGATAGGCACGCCTGCGGCGCGCAAGTCCGAGTAATTGCCTTCAGGGCAATCCTGCGTATAGCGCCAGTACAGCACGGCCATCACCAGCATCAGCACGCCCGGCACCAGCAAGGCGATGCGCCAGCCCAGCGATTCGGACACGCCCAGCATCAGCACGGCACCGAGCAGCAGCGGCATCAGCGCCTGTGCCGCCCCGCCACCCGCATTGCCCCAGCCGGCGGCGGCGGCATTCGCCGTGCCCACCACGCGGGGCGCGAACATCACGGAGGTGTGATATTGCGTGATGACAAAGCTGGCACCGACGGCGCCGATGCCCAGGCGAAAGAACAGAAAGCTTTCATAGCTTTGCGAAGCGGCCACGCCCAGCACGGGAATGGCGCCCAGCAGCAGCAAGCCCGTGTACGTCTTGCGCGGGCCGTAGCGGTCGCACAAGGGTCCGACGATCAGGCGCACGAGGATGGTGATGGCGACGGCCGCGATATTGATGTTCGCCACTTGCGCCAGGGAAAGGCCGAACTCGCCCTTGATGACAGGCATCAGCGGTGCGCAGGCGAACCAGGCGAAGAAACACACGAAAAATGCCATCCACGTCAGGTGGAATGCCCGCATGGGCGGCGTGGCGAGGGAGAAGAGCGCGATGCGCGTTGCTTTTTGGCTGGCCATGATAGGTTCCCGAAGTATCCCGAAAATAACAAAAATGCAAACAAAAACGGCGCCCGCCCCCGCCGATGAAAAAAATCAGCCAGAGCGGACGCCGTTGTCCAGGTGGTCCGTCGTTGGACCGTTGTGCGTTTATTCAGGGGATCGCCGTTGATCCGTATCTCTTGTGTAGCAAGCGCCGTGCCAGCTTTCCCAGGGGCGCGCGGCACCATGCACACTGACTTTGCGCCAGATCATGGCCAATCAAGGTGCAAGCACGCCACTTGCTGGTGCATGCGGGAACCAGCAAGTGGCAACTTTTGTCTAAACTACATCTGAAGCAGACACGGGAGGCCACGATGGTCAAGACACTGCGACGACGCCTAAGGCCGCCTTGGCTGGCTTGCGCGTGCGCCGGCGTGCTGCTCATTACGTGGAGCAACACCGCCGCCGCGCAAGAACCGAAGGAGCATAGCGAACTCGATGCCACCGTCGTTGCGCCCTTTCACGCCTCGCGCGGCGAGCGGGTCACGCAGGCCCGTACGTTTGTCGTGCGCCTCAGCTATCCTGACGCAGGCCGCACGCACGCCGTGCACTGGACACTGACCTTGTCCGGCCCCGGCCCGCAAGGGGCCGTGCTGCGGCGCTGGTCGGGCACGCAACAGGTGGACGCCGGCGGCAAGAGCGTGAACTTGCCCTGGGATGGCCGCGCCGACGCCGATGCGTGCGAACGGCGCATGCTGGCGCCCGATGGCTTGTACCAGTTGCGCCTGTTGGCCGTGGCCGATGCGGGCACGCCGCAAGAGGCACAAGTGGAGCAGCAATGGCACATCCAGGTGCAGCGGGGCGCCAGCACGGCGCCCAAGGTGCCCGCCTTCCAGGCCGGCCTGCGACAGCTGTCCAGCCTCGATGACCAGCCCGGCTACCGCATCGTCTACGCCAACCTGCACAGCCAGACGCGCCACAGCGACGGCGGCGCGGCACTCGATGCCTGCCATGGCGCGCAAGAGCCGCAAACGGCGCCGTTCGGCCCCATCGATGCCTATAAGTATGCGCAGGATCACGGCCTGGACGCCCTGCTGACATCCGAGCACAACCATATGTATGACGGTTCGGACGGTACCAACAGTGCTGCCGTGCCGGCCGAAGCGAAGGCCCTGTACCAGACGGGCCTGGCCGAAGCGACCGCGTATACAAACGCCCATCCCGGCTTTTTGGCCCTGTACGGCATGGAATGGGGCGTCATCAACAAGGGTGGCCATCTAAATATCTTCAATAGCGAGCAGTTGCTGGGCTGGGAAAGGAATGCCGGCGGCGAACTGCTGGCCGACCTGGAAACGCCGAAGGGTGATTATGCGGGCCTGTACGCGCTGATGCGCGAACGGGGCTGGCTCGGCCAGTTCAACCACCCTGCCTATGCGGGCCAGTTTCTCGTCAACGGCCAGCCGCTGGGCTACACACCAGATGGCGACACGGCCATGGTGCTGTGCGAAGTGATGAACACGTCCGCGTTTTCCACCAACGACCAGGAAACGGAGACGCGGCGCAGCAATTACGAGGCGGCCTGCAACCGCGCCCTGGCGGCCGGCTACCACCTGGCATTCAGCAGCAACCAGGACAACCACTGCGCCAACTGGGGCGCGGCCTACGGCAACCGCACGGCCGTGCTGGTGGCCAGCCCGGCGGCCGGCATGCCCGTTTCCCGCGACAGCTTCCTCGACGCGCTGCGCGCGCGCCGCGTGTTTGCCACCATGGACAAACACGCACAGCTGCTGTTCACGGCCAACGGCAAGCTGATGGGCGAGCGTTTCGACAACCATGGCCCCTTGCAGCTGGCTACCCATTTCAGCAACAGCGCCGGGCGGCAGGCGGCGGCCATCGCCATCTTGCACGGCGTGCCGGGCGGCAACGGCTCCGTCACGCAGGTATCGGATCAGGCCGAGCTCACCCTCACGCCCGCGCCCGGCCCGCATTTCTACTATGTGCGCCTGACGCAGGACGATGGCAATATCGTCTGGTCGGCGCCCGTGTGGGTCAATCAGTTGCCGTGAACGCCGCGGATCAGGGTACGGCAACAGCACAAACTGGTACACCATGTGCCGCAGATTCTACGGCCTCGCCCTTTTCCAGCAAACAATATTGGAAAAGTAGCTATTTTTTAAGTAGCCGTCCATAGACACTGGTTCCCAACAGCAATCCATGGCACCATGGCTGCGCCGTTTTGCCTGCAACGCGGCCTCCATCGGACCAACCAGGAACCCTACATGTCGTCATATCGCAATCTCGCCGGCAGCATGCTGCTCGGCCTGGCCGCAGCGGGCATCGCCCATGCACAAGCACCCACGCCCGCCGCTGCCACTGCTCCGGCTGATCCCCACCTGTGGCTGGAAGACGTCCTCGGCGACAAGCCGCTGGCCTGGGTCAAGCAGCACAATGCCGTCACCACCAAAGAATTGGAAGCCCGGCCCGGCTTCTCCGCCCTGCAGGCGCGCCTGAAAACCATCCTCAACTCGAAGGAACGCATTCCCTACGTCAGCAAGGAAGGCGAGTATTACTACAATTTCTGGCGCGACGCCCAGCACGTGCGCGGCATCTGGCGCCGCACCACCCTGGCGCAATACCAGCTGGCGGAACCCGCCTGGGAAACCGTGATCGACCTCGACCAGCTGGCCGCCGGCGAGCATGAAAACTGGGTCTGGGGCGGCGCGTCCTGCCTGTATCCAAAGGGCGAACGCTGCCTCATTTCCCTGTCGCGCGGCGGCGGCGACGCCAAGGTGGTGCGCGAATACGACGTGGCCAAACGCGCCTTTGTCGACGGCGGTTTTACCCTGCCCGAAGCGAAGGGCAGCGCCAGCTGGATCGACCAGGACACCCTGTTCGTCTCCACCGATTTCGGCCCCGGCACGATGACCAGCTCCGGCTACCCGCGCATCATCAAACAGTGGCAGCGCGGCACGCCGCTGGCGCAGGCACACACGCTGTATGAAGCAAAAGCCGACGACTTGAGCGCCGGCGCCTACAAGGATTTCACGCCCGGCTACGAACACCAGTTCATCGAGCGGCAAATCGATTTCTACAGCGGCGAAATGTTCCTGCGCGACGGCGCCGACTTGAAGAAGGTGCCGAAGCCGGACGACGCGACGGCCTTCACCGTGCGCGACCAATTGATCCTCACCCTGCGCTCGGACTGGAAAGTCAACGGCAAAACCTACCTGCAAGGCTCATTGCTGGCGACCGACTTCAAGGCCTTCATGCAGGGCAAGCAGGACCTGGAAGTGCTGTACGCGCCCACGGCCACGTCGTCGCTGGACAATGTCACGCCGACCAAGTCAGCCATCCTCGTCACCACCCTGGACAAGGTCAAGAACCGCCTGACGGAACTGCGCCACGTGAACGGCAAGTGGCAGCGCCGCGCCGTCGATGCGCCGAAGCTGGGCACCCTGGCCGTCAGCGCGCTCGATCCCGTCGACTCCGACCAGTACTTCCTGACGGTGACGGACTTCCTCAACCCGACCACCCTGTACCTGGCCACGGCGCAGAGCGACAAACGCACGAAAATCAAGTCGCTGCCCGCCTACTACGACGCGGCGCCGTACAAGGTGGAGCAATTCGAATCGACGTCGAAGGATGGCACCAGGGTGCCGTATTTCGCCATCATGAACAAGAAGACCAAGTTCGATGGCAGCAACCCCACCGTGCTGTATGGCTACGGCGGCTTCGAAGTGTCGCTCAAACCTAGTTACAGCGGCACCACCGGTGTGGCCTGGCTGGAAAAGGGCGGCGTGTATGTGCTGGCCAATATCCGCGGCGGCGGCGAATTCGGCCCCCGCTGGCACCAGGCGGCCTTGAAGGAAAACCGCCAGCGCGCATATGACGATTTCATCTCCGTGGCGCAAGACCTGATCAAGCGCAAGGTCACCAGTCCGCGCCACCTGGGCATCATGGGCGGCAGCAATGGCGGCCTGCTGACGGGCGCCGTGCTGGTGCAGCGTCCGGATTTATTCAACGCCGTCGTCAGCCAGGTGCCGCTGCTCGACATGCGCCGCTATAACAAGATGCTGGCGGGCGCCTCGTGGATGGGAGAGTACGGCGATCCGGACGTGGCGGATCAATGGGCTTACATCAGCAAGTACTCGCCGTACCATAACGTCTTCAAGGACAAGAAATATCCGCGCGTGCTGTTTACCACTTCGACGCGCGACGACCGGGTCCACCCCGGCCATGCGCGCAAGATGGTGGCGAAGATGGAAGAGCAAGGCCACGACGTGCTGTACTGGGAAAACACGGAAGGCGGCCATGCAGGCGCCGCCAACAACGACCAGCAGGCGCTGATGTGGGCACTGACCTACACCTTCCTGTGGGAGCAGCTGAAGTAAAAAAGAACGCCTGCACCGGATTCCGGCGCAGGCCTTGTTTTTTGTGGACCTACTTCGCCTGCGCGCTGGGGCGCTCGGCGATGCGGTCGCGGTAAGCTTGCAGGTTCTGTAACCCTTCCGCGCCCGGCCGGTATTTCATCAGGCCGCGCGCAAATTCCAGCGCGCAGAAGGCCGTGATGTCGGCAATCGTAAACCGTTCGCCGGCGATGTAGGGCTGGCCGGCCAGCACCTGGTCCAGCCATTGCGCCGTTTCGCGCAGCTTGCCCGCCTGCGCCGTGGCGAAATCGGGAAACTGCGGATTTTCCAGCGCCACCAGGGCCGGATGGCCGTGGCGTACCCAGTTGGCGGCGGCGCTGAACAGGTGCAGTTCCACGCGGCGGTCGGCCATTTCAATGAAGGCGCGCTCCTCGAAACCCTCGCCCATCAAATTGGGCTGCGGCTGCAAGCCTTCCAGGTAGGTGCAGATGGCGCGCGTCTCGGTCAGCACGCGCCCGTCGTCCAGTTCCAGCACGGGCACGCGGCCCAGCGGGTTTTTCGCCAGGAAGGCGGGATCGCGGTGTTGGCCCGCCATCAGGTCGAGCGCCACTTCCTCGATGCCGGTGATGCCCTTCTCGGCGATGAACATGGTGACGCGGCGCGGATTGGGCGTGCGGGGGCTGATAGTCAGTTTCATGTGCGTAGGTCTCGTCTCGTTATGGGGTGGACAATCGGCTGCGGGACTGGCCTGTGGCAGTACAGTCAGGTCCTCATCATACCAGCGCACCGTCGTGGCGCGGCGCCCCTGGCGCGTTGACTTTGCCCCCGTTTCGCCTTAGATTGCTGCACGGGAACGCTGGCCACCCGTTCCAGCGATGTCCCCCAACCGTCATCAACGAGCGCAGCCTATCCGGCTGGCGGGCGTTTTATCCATGAACCAAGGGCATACCATGCATCGCACACCGACTCCGCGCTTCCGGCGCAGCCAACTGGCCGCCGCCGTCCTGGCACTGGCTTCCATCACCACAGCCCATGCGGGCCACGCCGCTCCCGCCGCCAGGTACATCTCGGCCAGCCATGCACCCGGCACCACCACGCAGCTGCCGCGCGGCGTCACGCCCTTGCACTATATCGTGTCGATCACGCCGGACGCCGCCGCCGCCACCTTCAAGGGCGAAGCCGCCATCAAGGTGGCCGTCGACAGGCCAACGGCCAGCATCACCTTCAATGCCCTGAACCTGGCGTTTACGGCCGCCGCCATCGAAGGCGCGGGCGGCAGCAAGCAGGTGACGCGCAAGATCGACTTCGATGCGGACAAGCAGACGGCCACCGTGCATTTTGCCGAGCCACTGGCCAAGGGCGAGTATCTGCTGCGCATCGATTACAGCGGCAAGATCGGCACGCAGGCCACGGGCCTGTTCTCGCTCGACTACGACACACCCGAAGGCCGCCAGCGCGCGCTGTACACGCAGTTCGAAAATTCGGACGCGCGCAGCATGCTGCCGTCGTGGGATGAACCCGACTACAAGGCCACCTTCGCGCTGGATGTGGTCGTGCCGAGCAAGCAGATGGCCGTCGGCAACATGCCGATCGCCCGCAGCGAAGAACTGGGCAATGGCATGAAGCACGTGTACTTCGCCACCACGCCGCGCATGTCGACGTATCTGCTGTTCTTCGGCCTGGGCGACTTCGAGCGGGCGACAAAGATGGCCGACGGCACGGAGATCGGCGTCATCACCAAGCGCGGCGCGCTGGCGCAAAGCCGCTTCGCGCTGGAAGAATCGGCCGCCCTGCTGCGCGAATACAACGATTATTTTGGCGTGCGCTACCCGCTGCCCAAGCTCGACAACATCGCCGCGCCGGGCCGCAGCCAGTTCTTCGGCGCCATGGAAAACTGGGGCGCCGTCTTCACCTTCGAATACGGCCTGCTGCTCGACCCGGCCATCTCGACCCAGTCGGACAAGGAAAACATCTACACCACCCTGTCGCATGAAATGGCGCACCAGTGGTTCGGCGACCTGGTCACCATGCGCTGGTGGGACGACCTGTGGCTCAACGAAGGTTTTGCGTCGTGGATGGAAAGCCGCACCACGGAGCGTCTGCACCCGGAATGGAACACGGCCCTGTCCAGCGTGGGCGGGCGCGAATCGGCGATGAGCCAGGACGCGCTGCGCACCACGCACCCCGTGGTGCAGCGCATCGCCACCGTGGAACAGGCCAGCCAGGCTTTCGACGGCATCACCTATCAAAAAGGCGAAGCGGTGATCCGCATGCTCGAAGCGTACGTGGGGGCCGACACCTGGCGCACGGCCGTGCGCAGCTACATGCGCAAGCATGCATATGGCAATACGGTGTCGGACGACCTGTGGCGCGAAGTCGATGCGGCCGCGGGCAAGCCCGTCAGCGCCATCGCCCATGATTTCACCCTGCAGCCGGGCGTGCCGATGATCACGGTGGGCGACGCCGTGTGCAGGAACGGCAATACGCGCGTGCGCCTGACGCAAACGGAATTTTCCAAGGACCAGCCGGAGAAGAAAGCGCTGTCATGGAAAGTGCCGGTGATCGCCTCGACGGTCGGCAACGGCAAGCTGGCGCGCGTGCTGGTCAAGCATGGCAAGGCAACCATGAACGTGCCCGGCTGCGGCGCCCTGCTGGTGAACGCGGGCCAGAGCGGCTACTACCGCACCGTGTACGCGCCCGCCAACACGCGCGCGCTGGCGGGCAGCTTTGCGCGCCTGGCGCCGATCGATCAACTGGGCTTGCTAGCGGACAGCCAGTCGCTGGGCCTGGCCGGTGCGCAAAACCTGGCCGATTTCCTGGAACTGGTGAAGGCGACGCCGCTGTCGGCCGACCCGCAGGTGCTGGGCAAGGTGTCCGGCGCCCTGGGCGGCCTGTACGAACAGTATGCCGGTGATAGCACGGAGAGCAAAGCGCGCCAGCAGGCCTTCGGCCGCTTCGCCATGACGCGCCTGGCGCCCATGATGGCGCAGACGGGCTGGGAAGCGCGCGCGGGCGAAGCGTCAAGCGTGGCGACCCTGCGCGGCCAGTTGATCGCCATCCTCGGCGACATGGGTGAACCGGGCGTGATCGCCGAGGCGCGCCGCCGTTACGCGGCCAGCGAGCAGGATCCCTCCGCCATGCCCGCACCGCTGCGCCGCACCATCCTGGGCGTGGTGGCGCAGCATGCGGACGCCGCCACCTGGGAGCAATTGCACGCCAGGGCGCAGCAGGAAAAGACGCCGCTGGTCAAGAACCAGTTGTACGACCTGCTGGCGTCGAGCGACGACACGGCACTGGCGCAGCGCGCGCTGGCGCTGGCGCTGACGGATGAACCGGGCGTGACCAACAGCCCGGCCATGATCTCGCGCGTGGCGCGCAGGCATCCGGAACTGGCCTTCGACTTCGCGCTGGCGCACCTGGAGCAAGTCAATGCGCGCATCGACGCCAGTTCGCGCAGCCGTTACTTCCCGCGCCTGGCCGCCGGCTCGGCGCAGCCGCAGATGATCGCCAAGCTGGAAGCGTATGCGCAGGCCAACCTGCCGGCCAGCGCACGCGGCGACGCCGACAGTTCCGTGGCCGGCATCAAGTACCGCATCAAGGTGCGCGCCGAGCGCCTGCCCGCCGTCGATGCGTGGCTGGCCAAGCAAACGGGCTAAGTGGCATTCCCGGCGCCGCGGCGCCGGGAGGCGATGAAGATCGATGAAACCGCAGGCAAAAAAAACCGGCTTCGCAAAGTGCGGTAGCCGGTTGAAACGCTGTTTCAGAGCGCAGGGATAAACTGGGAAAAACAAGAAAGCGGAAATCGTGCCGGTCATTGAGGTGTCCGGCAACCTTGCGCCCGGGGTTTCCGTGCGCCATGACTCCACTATGCCAGCCCTTGCCTTAGACAGGCTTAGGACTTCATTAAATCCCCGCCCTATCCCTGTATTTCCCCTGCCGCACCCTGCGATAATTAGTACAAAAACAAGTTTCACGTGTCTGGTGCCGATGGTTGAGCTCACCGGCTAAGCTGTTGAGTCATGCCTGCATCCTATCGCTCCCGGAACGTAGTGATGTGCGCAACGCATGCTGTGTGCCAACGAAAGCATCATAACAGCGCCATATGACCGCCTTATGACGTAGCTCTAACATTGCACGCGCTGCCGCGCCGATCGCGTACTATGCTCCTGTTGCCCCTGCCCTCTTCTCTGCCCATGCCCAGCCAGAACCACCGCCTGTCGTCCGCCATCCGCAGCACGTTTCTGCTCGCCTGCGCCGTGCTGGCGGCCTGCACGCCCTTGCCGCCCGCTCCTGCCCAGGCACCCGCGCCGGCCGCCGCTGCCGCCACATCCGCCACATCCGCGCCTGCGTGGCAACAGCCGGACATGCGCGTGCTGCATATCGTCGCGCAGGAATCCCTGCTGACGATCACCGTGCGGCGCGGCGGCGCGCTGGCCCGCCTGGGACATGACCACGTGATCGCCAGCCGTACCTTGCAGGGCGTGGTGACGCCCGCGCCGGGACGCGCGCAATTCCAGTTCCGGCTCGACCAGATGAGTGTGGATGAAGAGGGCTTGCGCCAGGCGGCCGGCCTGACGACGACGCCGTCGGCCGACGCCATCGCCGGCACGCGCCACAATATGCTGGTGCGCGTGCTGGATGCCGAGCGCTATCCGTGGGTCAGCATCGAGGCCCGGCGCACGGGCGACAACGAGGTGTTTGAGGCCGACATCACGCTGCACGGCGTGACGCGCACAGTGCAGCTGCCGGTGCGGGTCGAGCAAGCGGCCGATGGGCGCGGCCTGCAGGCCAGCGGCAGCCTGCTGCTGAAACAGAGCGACTTCGGCATCGTGCCGTTCGCCATCCTGGGCGGCGCCATGGCCGTGCAGGACCAGATGGAACTGGCGTTTCGCATTACCGCCCGGCAAGACCTCAGCGCGCCAGGATCAGGCGCAAGCCCAGGCCGATGAAGATGGTGCCGGCCACCCGGTCCAGCCACAGGCCGGCGCGCGGGCGGCGGTTGAGCCACAGGCCGACGGCGCCGGAAAAATAACCGAGCAGGCCGAACAGCACGCACGCCTGCGCCGTAAAGACCAGGCCCAGCTGCGCCGTCTGCCAGCTGGCATTGCCCTGGCCCGCGACGATAAACTGCGGCAGGAACGACAGAAAAAACAGCACGACTTTCGGATTGATACTGTTGGCAAACAGTCCTTTGCCAAACAGGCGCAGCAAGGACTCGTCGGGCAAGGCGCCCGCGCCATCGACTCTGGCGCCGCCACGGCTGCGCAAGGCGCCGATGCCCAGCCACACCAGATACAGACCGCCAGCCACTTTCAGCATGGTAAACGCCGTGGGCGAGGCGGCCAGCAGGGCCGACACGCCGATGGTCGCCAGCACCGTGTGCGTGAGGCAGCCAAGGGCACAGCCCAGGCCGAACGCCATGCCCTGGCGGCGCCCGCGCGACATGCCCACACCCAGCACCATCAGGTTGTCGGGGCCGGGACTGGCGGTGATCAACACGGCGGCGGCCAGGAAGGCCAGGAACTGGTCGGGACTGAGCATGAATATCTCGCGGGCAAAGGCGCCATGATACCGGAGCACTCGCCATCCCGGCAGGACATGAGTGCCCTTGCGCCACCAAGAGTCGATTAAAATGAGTACTCTACAGCCAACGGCGTTGCCGCCAGTTCCCGCGCGACCATCACCATACTCATCGATGCCTATCCACCCGCCCCCCTCCCGCCACAGCGCTTCGAGTTTCCGCGTCTGCGCCTGGCTATGCGGCTGGCCGCTCCTGTTCGGCCTGCTGTTCGGTCTGCTGGCTCTGGCGGGCGCGGCGCAGGCGGCTCCCTTGTCCCTGAGCAATCAAGGCATCGCGCACCTGGGCAGCGGCGGGCAACTGTTTTTCGCCGGAAATGATACCGCGCCTGCCGATGCGGCCGCCCTGCCCGCCTGGCTGGCCCGCCAGCGCCCGGCCGAACGGGTCGACCTGTTCGGCGGCGCCTACTGGCTGCATGCGCAGGTGCGCAACGACAGCAGCGTCGCGGCCTGGGTCATCGACCCGAACGACACCCTGATCGACCTGGTCGACCTGCACGTGTATGGCCCCGGACCGCAGACGGCGCCGCAGACCTTGCTGACGGGCTACCAGCGTCCGCACGAGTATTTGCTGCACTACGGCAAGAACGTGCAGCTGGCGCCGGGCGCCACGTATGACATCCTGATCCGCTTTTCCAGCCCGTATTACGCGCGCGCCCCCCTGTTCGGCGTGCAGACGCAGCACGATTACCGCAAGCTGGTGGGCAAGGAAAACTTCCTCATCGTCGCCTCCATCGGCGCCCTGCTGGCGCTGGGCCTGTTCAATTTCTTCATCTTTTCCATCACCCTGGAAAAAGCCTCGGCGTATTACGCGCTGTACGTGCTGACGTATGGCCTGGCCTGGGCCATGACGTTCCACGTCTTTGCCGACCTGTTCGACTGGCACCAGCTGCAGCTCCATTACGTGCCGTTCTTCCTGCTGCCCGTCTTCAGCACGCTGTTCTACACGCATTTCCTGCGCCTGCGCGACTACTCGCCGCGGCTGTACCACCTCAGCAAAGTCAACCTGGTGCTGCCCCTGCTGCTGCTACCGAGCTGCTTCGTTACCCTGTCGTATGCGCACACCCTGGCCACCATCGTCATCAGCATCTGGATGCTGCTGGCGCTGATCTGCGGCATCGTTGTCTGGTGCCGCGGCTACCAGCCGGCGCGCTTCTTCGTGCTCGCCTTCGTCGCCCTGATGCTGCCCGGCTTCCTGATCCTGCCGGCCAACCTGGGCCTGATGCCGGCCATGGTGGCCAACGCCCAGCTGGTGACCCTGCTCGGCGGCACGCTCGACGGCTTGCTGCTGGCGTTTGCCCTGGCCGACCAGATCCGCCTGCTGCGCAACAACCTGGAGCAGCGCGTGCAGGAACGCACGCTGGCGCTGACCCTCAGCAACGACGCCCTGCTCAAGGCCAAGGAGCACGCGGAAGTGGTCAGCCGCCACCGCATCGATTTTCTGTCCGCCATGAGCCACGACATCCGCACGCCGCTGGCCGGCGTGATCGGCATGCTGAAATTCGCCCTGCGCGACCAGTCGGTCAAGGGCCGCACGCAGGAATACCTGCGCATCGGCCTGCACAATGGCGTCTCGCTGCTGACCATCCTCAATGACATCCTCGATTTTTCGAAGATCGACGCGGGCAAGCTGACCCTGGAAACGGTGGACTTCGACCTGCTGGCGCTGATCGGCGACGCGGCCGGCATCGTGCAGGGCCAGGCCGACGCCAAGAGCCTGCTGCTGCGCCGCGAACTGGCGCTGGACCTGCCGCGCTACGTGCGCGCCGATCCCACGCGATTGCGGCAAATTCTCATCAACCTGCTGGGCAACGCACTGAAATTCACGGCCAATGGCGAAGTGCTGCTGGAAGTGCGGCGCGCCCGCACGCCGCCGCGCCGCGATGGCCGCAGCGAGATCGACTTCATCATCAGCGACACGGGCACCGGCATCGACGCGGACACCTTGCCGCGCCTGTTCCAGAAATTCGAGCAGGCCGACCACTCCACTACGCGCCGCTACGGCGGCACGGGACTGGGCCTGGCCATCTGCAAGGAATTGGTCGAACTGATGCAGGGCAGCATCGGCGTGGAAAGCCGGGTCGGCATCGGCTCGCGCTTCCATTTCACCTTGCCGCTGCACGATGGCAGCGCGCCGGCGGCCGACGCGCGCCGGCCGGCACGCCAGGCGCGCCATGCCTGCCGCCTGCGCATCCTGTGCGCCGAAGACGTGCGCACCAACCAGATCATCATCGGCACCCTGCTCGAAAGCATGGGCCATGCCGTGACCATCGTGGAAAACGGCGAGCAGGCGCTGCGCGCGCTGGGCACGGGCGCCTACGACTGCGTGCTGATGGATGGCCGCATGCCGCTGATGGATGGCGAACAGGCGGCGCGCCTGATCCGCGACGGCGGCAACGCGCAATTCCCGATTCCCGACGCGCACATCCCCATCCTCGCGCTGACGGCCAACGCCAGCGAACATGACCGGCAACGCTACCTGGCCTGCGGCATGGACGACTTCCTCAGCAAGCCCGTCGACGAAGCGCTGCTGTTCCAGAAAATCGACGCCATCATCGACCTGCTGCTGGCGCGCGGCCATGCGCTGCCGCCGGCCGTGCCCACCGGGGACGACACGCTGGCGCGCCAGTTCGGCCTGGACGCCGCCGACGACGAGCCATCCGCGCCGGCCGATCCCATGACGGCGCCCGTGCACATCCTGCCGCTGGCAGGCCTGTCGCCGCAGCACTTGCAGCGCATCGCGCAAGCGTTCCTGACGGAAGCGCCGCGGCGCCTGGACCTGGCCTGCCACGCCGTGCGCGATGGCAACGCCAGCGCGGCCGCTGCCGCCTTCCACGCCTTGAAAGGCAGCGCCGGCTACCTGAGCCGCCCCACCCTGCACGGCCTGTGCCACCAGATGGAAACCCTGGCCTCGAATGGCCAGCTCGATACCGTGGAGCCATTGCTGCCACAGCTGCAGGCGGCGCTGGACGTGGCGCGGCGCGACCTGGAAGCTCAGCCGGGCGCTTGAGCGGAACAAGACACAACAAACTCAGGCGTCGCATGGCTAGAAATCCGTCTCGCCCTGGATCACGGCCGGATAGCCCGTCATCGCGCGCGAGGTCTGCATGCCCGCCATCACGGCCGCTTCCACGCAGCCCGCGTTGAGGCCCGTCCGGATCCAGTCGCCCGTCAGGAACAGGTTGCTGAAGCCCGACTGGTCGGTGGCCAGCCGGTACTGCGTGCTGCCCACCACCGACATCACGTAGCGCTCGGACGGGTCGACGTTGGCGCGCCAGTACTGGCTGTCGAAGCGCGCCGGCCCCGTGCCGGCTTTCGCGTCGACCAGCCATTGCCACGGAAACGCACCGGGCGCGCCCGCCTCGGGCCACAGTGCGCCGATCTCGCGTTCCAGCTGGTGCAGCGCGCCCGCTTTCGCCCTGGCCGCGCAGCGGGCGGGAAAGCCCGTGTCGGTGACGGGCGGGTAGCTGTCGACGGGGAAGGCGCTGCAAAAATACGACACGTTTTTCGGTTCCTGCCCCGCCGGCCAGTCTTCGTGCGCCAATAATTGATCCATCGGCGCCCACGTGTCGTACGGTTCCGTGAAGGCCGACAGCACCGGTTGCTGGCCTTTCGGCTGCGTGGTCCAGCCCATCTGCGCCAGGTTTTTGTTCAGCCACACCTGGTAAGCCTGCGTGGCCACCGTTTGCACCTTCTCGGCCGCCAGTTGCAGGGCCGGGCTTTGCGCCAGCAGTTGCGGGCACAGGGCGGGCAGCGAGCCGATGGAAATGCCGAACACCACCTTGTCGAAATCGACGCCCTTTTTCAAGACCGTGGCCGGCAGCTGGCGGCCGAACGCCTGCTGGTACTGCTGCGGCCAGCCGCTCCAGTACGATTCCAGGTTGACGTCCTGCGCTTGCAGCAGCGCCGCCTGGGCCGGCTCGATCTGCGCGTAATCGGGCGCGCTGGGCCAGCAAGCCAGGCCTTTCACGTCCACCAGCGGCGCGTAGCCTGCGGCCGGGTCCTTCAATTGCACCTGCTGCGTGATGCGGATGCTGTCGATGTCGCCCGCGCCCGGCACCAGCTCTTCCACGCGCTGGAAGAATTTGAATTCCACGCCGCGCTTGGCGAGCACTTGGTACAGCGGCGTGAAAATCGTGTCGCCCATGCCGGCCTGCATCTTGAACATGATGCCGCCCTTGTAGGCCAGGCCGATGCGCGCCATCGCCCGCAACAGCGTCCCCGCCTCGATGTTCGGCTTCCCGAAGTCGCCACCTTCGTAGGCGAACACCAGGTCATAGAAGCCGCGCACGGGCGCCGAGTTGACGCTGAACTGCTCGTCGCCGCCATGTTTTCTCAACCAGGCGCGGAAGTCGATATCGTTGATGACGTCGAAGCCGTGCTTGAACACGCCATCCTCGAACATGCCCTTCATGACCGTGATGCCCAGATCGAGGCAGGTGAACAGGCGGCGCAACGCATCGTCGCCATCGATCAGGGTGCGGTAGCGCAGGCGCAGCCAGGCGCGGATGCCGTTCAGGGTGCCTGCCAGCAGCTGGTGGCGGGCCTGGTCGTGGCGCGCGGAGTCCGGCGCCAGGTCGGCCACCAGCGCCGCCAGCGCGCCCACGGACAGACCCACGTCGAGGCCCAGTTCATCGGCCTGCCCCACCACCTCATCGGCCAGGCGGCGCAGCCAGCCCGGCCACACGCCTTCGCCTTCACCTGACTGCGCGCTGGCGCTGGCACTGGCACTGGCACGCTCTATGCGCGCATCGGCATCGGCCACTTGCCGGATCTGGCGCAGCCACTGCTCGATCCAGCCCACCATGGCGATGGCCATCTGCCACAGGGTGATGTCTTCGCCGCCCTCGCCCGGCTCGCCCGGCAAGGTGGGAAAGACGACCGACCAGTTGCGCCACTGGCCCTTGACGTCTTCCGACAGGGCCACGTAATCGTGCTGTTTGAAAGCGTCGCGCCAGGTGGCCAGCGGCGCGCCCGGCGGGCGTTCCAGGCTGGCATACGCTTCCTTGATCATCCTGAAGGCGTTGGCATAGAAACCGAACCAGATGTGCAGGCCGTGTTCCTCGATGCGCTGGCCCACGTGCGCATTGCGCCCGCTGGCGCCCTTGCCGCCCAGGCGCCAGCCCAGCTGGTAGACGGTGATCGCATGCTGGTTTTGCCAGCCCGGCTGGCTCGTCAAATAATATGCCGCCGTCATGGCCGCCACGCCGCCACCGAGGATGGCGATCTTTTCCGGCGCGATCTGCGAATTGTCGACCAGTTCCTCGCCCGGCATGGCCGTGAAGTCGAAGTTCACATGGAACGGCAATATCGCCGCCTGCGGTCCCAGCTGCAAGCCCAAAGTCTGCTCGAGCGGGAAGCTGTCGAACGCGTGCAAGGTGCATTCATACTCGTAGCCGAGCAGGCGCGCGCTGTGCAGGCGGTTGACTTCGGCCGGCGCGGCCACCAGGGCCTGGTACACGGCTTTCACGCCCGCGCTGTCGGGGAATTGCTTGAGGAAGATCTGGTCGATGCGGGGCTTGCGCAACAGCGACAGGATGTCGGCCCAACCGGCCTGGTCCATGTCGAAGAAATCGGGAATGGAGAGGAAAATCTGGAAGGCCTGCTCGATCAGTTCCAGGAAGCTGTTGACGGGTTTGTGCTGCCCCGTCTGCACGGTGGCGTTCACTTCCAGCAAGGGGTGCAGCGCCAGTTTCGTTTCCGGCGAAAAATGCTGGAAACCCTTGGCGGCGACGGCGCAGCGCAGCGGCTCGCTGCCGGCGGCGGGCATCTCGTAGTCGCACAGGTATTTCGGATAGCCGAACAGTTCGCGCCCGTTGATCAGGGCCATGGCGTCATCGACGAAGATATGGCACGGGTACCAATAGAGTTGCGCGAGCTTGCCCGCCGCATCCATCTGACCCACCATGATCCAGGTGACGATGTCGACTTCCGTGATCCAGCCCTTGGCCTGGTCGACGGGGTTGGCGGAATCCGCATGGTTGACGCGCGTAAACGTCAGCATCACGTACGGCGACAGCGCTTTCAGGGTCATGCGCTTGCCCGCCACCTGGTTCAAGGTGGTATTCACGGTGGCCTGCAGCCTGGCCAGGTCGCCCCTGACGAAATAGCCGTACATTTCCGACTGTTTCAATTGCAGCGGCGCGTGCATCATCACCGAACCGCCCTGATAGATATACGAAGGTCTTGCCGAAGGTATCGCCGTCATTGCCCTGCCCCCAATTTGAATTTCAGACAAACAAGATTTCCACAGTGTATTTGAGAAATATCAATGAATGATATGAAATAAATTAAAGGATTTGCCAAGATGCATAGGCTCAGCAGGAGGGCGAAAAGTAGCAGCGAAAGGCAAGTGGCGGCCATCCGGTGTAGGATGGACCATCCGTGCAAAGCAGGCGAGCTGACCCAGAAATGATTACTACCGACTACGTATCCACTTATTCCGGCAACCGTTTTTATCCCTTGCGCCCGCATATCGACAAGGTCGCCATCGAAGACATCGCCCACGGCCTCGCTTATCAGTGCCGCTTCAATGGACAGACGCAAGTGTTTTACTCGGTCGCCCAGCACAGCCTGATCGTCGCCGGGCTGGTGCCGCCCCATTTGCGCCTGGCCGCCCTGCTGCACGACGCGGCGGAAGCCTACCTGGGCGACATGGTGAAGCCCTTGAAAGTGCTGCTGCCGGAATTTGCCGTGCTGGAAGACAAGGTCAGCGCCATCATCGCCGCCACCTATGGCCTGGATTTTTCCGATTACGCGCCCATCAAGCGGGCCGACCTGATCGCGCTGGCCACGGAAAAGCGCGATCTGATGCCGCACTCGGCCGAGCGCTGGGCGTACCTTGACGGCATCGCCCCCTTGCCCGGTATAATCGACGCCATGGGTCCGGCCGAAGCCAAGCAGCGCTTCCTGCATGCCTTTGCCCAGTTGAGCGGGCTGGGGCTGGTAGCGTGAATGCTTCCACCCTGCCGCACGAACGGGCGTAAGCCCCGGTTTTTGCACGGCTTTTTCAGATATCCACAGCAACTGTGGATAAAGTTGTTGATAAGCCCCTCTTGACAAGCCGCAACACCAGTATCGATGCGGCTTTCAACAATTTGCTGATTTCACAGGCAATTTTTTACCCCAATGAAATCAATGACTTAGAATCATGATTTTGCGTCGAAGCAAAGTTGCTCGAACACCATGAAAATATATTTTTCTGAGCATACGCAATCTTGCTCCAGGCCGACTTGCCTGAACCGCATTGTTTTGACAAACCCCGCAGACTGGCATAGTGTGGAGTGAGTGAGCACGATCAACGGTGGATAAATGCATGAATATGGATAGCGACAGTGCCGCCAAGGGAGCGGATGAACCCGACTGGCTGGTTGAGGAACCACTCGGGCGGGCAGACGCGGCGGCAGAGTCCGCCAACGCGGCGCCATGGCGCGTGCTGATTGTCGATGACGATGTCGATGTGCACGTGGTGACCAAGTTCGCGCTCAGCCAGGCCAGTTTCCAGGGCCGCAGGCTGAGCTTTCTGCACGCGTATTCGGGCGCCGAGGCGCTCGCCTTGCTGCGCAGCACACAAGATATCGCCGTGGTGCTGCTCGATGTCATCATGGAAACCCAGGATGCCGGACTGCAAGTGGCGCGCCAGGTGCGCGAAGACTTGCACAACAGTGCCGTGCGCATCATCCTGCGCACGGGCCAGCCTGGCCAGGCACTGGAACACCGCATCATCATCGACTACGACATCAATGATTTCTGGTGCAAGACCGACCTGACCACGCGCAAGCTGTTTACCACCGTGATCGCCTCGCTGCGCACCTATGCCACCTTGCGCGAAGCGCAGCAACAAGTCGCCGACCTCGCCGCCGCCCTGGCCCACTGCGGCGACGCGCCAGCGGAACCGGCTGGCGGCAAACCCTGAGCAGCCGCAGCTACTTTCAGTCATAAAAACAAAAGCACTGGATAGGCATACAGGTTTGCCGCATGCCCCATTCCGGCCCATCTTGCTGGCCGATGGCATGCGCTGATCGGCCCCTATTGCCTAAGTAGCGGATTGTTAAGCGCTTTTTCAGATATCCACACGGACTGTGGATATCTTTGTGGATAAGCGCCTATTGACAGGCTTCAAAGCCACAGCCCGTGCGGCTTTCAATAAACTGCTCAATCAAACAGCAAAAATAAAACCCATTAAAATCAATTACTTAGAAATCCACTCATCATCTCAAGAAAATTATTTCGCCAATTTCGTTAACTCATCATTTGTGCATAACTGAGCCGTAATGATCAATCCGACAACACCGGACTGGCGCTGCCGGCAACATAGTTGCTGTGCGGCTATTCAATGCATAGTCTGGCGGCGCTGCTCCGGATGCAGCAGCACGCGCTCGATCAGTTCCGGGGCGACATTGTATGACTTCAGGTATTCCAGCGCACACAAGGTACTGAAGGCGGCCTGCACGGCAATGCCCAGATTGACGATGTCGCACATCTTTTGATCGACCCGGGCATGCGGCATGACGGTCTTGACGGGCATATGCAGCGTTTCGGTGGAATGTGGCATGATGAACAACTCCTGCGAAGGGGAACGGAGGGGGGGAGACGGCGTAGCGGTACGAACCACACCAGCGCTGACAGGAACAGTGGTCGTGTTGCCGATAAAGTATTGCCGATAAACTCTCGAAGTCAATGGCAGGGAAACATGAGCCACAGTTTTTTTCTTGCAGGCACAACTGGAGCCGAAAGCGATGGACAAGCGCAATCGGCCACGGCGATAATCAGCCATGCCCTCATCCCCCCCTGCCGCCCTCCCGCCCGACCTGCCCCGCCCGCAACCGGCCTCGCTGGCCGACCTGTTCTTCTCCTTCACCTGGCTGGCCTTGCAGGGGTTCGGCGGCGTGCTGGCCGTGATCCAGCGCGAAATGGTCGAACGCAAGCGCTGGCTGACGCAGGAGGAATTCCTGGAAGACTGGGCCGTGGCGCAAATCATGCCCGGACCGAATGTCGTCAACCTGTCGCTGATGGTGGGCGGGCGCTATTTCGGCTTGCCCGGCGCACTGGCGGCGCTGGCCGGCATGCTGGCCGTGCCCCTCGTTATCGTGCTGCTGCTCGGTGTGCTGTACACGCGCTGTGGCGACAACCCGCAGATGGCGGGCGCACTGCGCGGCATGGCCGCCGTGTCGGCCGGCATGATCGCCGCCACGGGCGTGAAACTGGCGACCGCGCTGGTGAAACATCCGCTGCCCCTGTGGCTGACCTTGTCCATCACCGCGCTGGGCGTGCTGATGGTGGCCGTGCTGCGCTGGCCTCTGCTGTACATCCTGCTGGGCCTGGGCGGCATCGGCTGCCTGCTGACGTATCGAAAGCTGTCCACATGAATCCGCCGCTGCAACTGGTGTTGAGCGCGGGCGACTGGCTGAACCTGTTCGGCCACTACCTGATGCTGTCGCTGATGTCGATCGGCGGCGCCATTTCCACTACCTCCGAAATGCACCGCTTCCTCGTCGAGCAGCATGGCTGGCTGACGCAGGCGCAATTCAACGAGTCCATCGCCATCGCCCAGGCCGCGCCCGGCCCCAACGTGCTGTTCGTCGCCCTGATGGGCTGGAACGTGGGCATGAATGCGGGCAGCTACACGGCCGCGTACCTGGGCGTGCTGGTGACCATGGTGGGCATCATGCTGCCCAGCACCACCCTCACCTACGTGGCGGCGCAGTGGGGCTACCGCAACCGCGACCTGCGTCCCGTGCGCGCCTTCAAGCAAGGCATGGCGCCCGTCGTCGTCGCCCTCCTGATTTCCACCGGCATGATTTTGGGCGGCGCCAACCATGACCTCCGCACGGACTGGCCCCTGTGGAGCCTGTCCATCGTGGCCGGCCTGATCATCTGGCGCACGAAGATCCATTTATTGTGGCTGCTGGCGGCTGGCGCCGTACTAGGCTGGTTCCAGCTGGTTTAGTACGCCTATCAAAACCTACTGCGCGTCGTAATTTGCGGCCTGCGATGCTCACTGTACATTCGTACAGTTGCGCTTCTCGACCACAACTTCCTTCCGCTCGCTACGGTTTTGTTAGGCGTTGTTAAGCCAGTTATTAAGCCTACACGGCCAGGTGGCGCTTGACCTCCTCGCCATCCATCTGTTCCGCCGTGCCGCTGGCCACCACGCTGCCGCGCGACAGCACGATGAAGTCGTCGGCCAGCTCGCGGGCGAAATCGAAATACTGTTCGCACAGCACGATGGCCATGTCGCCGCGTTGTTTCAACAAGGAAATGACCCTGCCGATATCCTTGATGACGGACGGCTGAATACCCTCCGTCGGCTCGTCGAAGATGATCAATTGCGGTTCGGCCAGCAGCGCGCGGGCGATGGCCAGCTGCTGCTGTTGCCCGCCAGACAAATCGCCGCCGCGTCGCTGCAGCATCTCTTTGAGCACCGGAAACAGTTCATACACGTGAGGATCGATGCGCGAGGCCAGTCTGCCGCGCTTCACCGCCATACCCATCAGCAAGTTTTCCTCGACCGTCAGGCGCGCAAAGATGTCGCGCCCCTGCGGCACGTAGGCGATGCCCAGCTGTGCCCGCGCATGCGGCGCCAGCCTGGTGATGTCGCGCCCCTGAAACACGACCTTGCCCTGCGCCACGGGCAGCACGCCCATCAGGCATTTCAACAAGGTCGTTTTGCCCACACCATTGCGGCCCAGCAAGGCCAGGCACTCGCCCTTGCGCGCCGATAGGTTGATGCCGCGCAAGGTATGCGAGGAGCCATAGTATTGATTTAACTGTTGCACTTCGAGCATGGTTACCTCCCCAGATAGACTTCGATGACCCGCTCGTCGGCTTGCACTTCGTCCATGCGACCCTGCGCCAGCACGGCACCTTCATGCAGCACGGTGACGATGCCTTGCTGGGCAATGTCCGTGACGAAACCCATGTCGTGCTCGACCACCATGATCGAATGTTTGCCGCGCAATTCATTGAGCAATTCCGCCGTGCGCGCCGTTTCCGCGTCCGACATGCCGGCCACCGGTTCGTCCAGCAGGATCAGCTGCGGCTCCTGCATCAGGAGCATGCCGATTTCCAGCCACTGCTTTTGCCCGTGCGACAGCAAGCCGGCCGGCCGCGCCTCATGGCCGTTGAGACGGATCAACCGCAAGATCGCTTCGATCCTGCCCGCCTGCTCCGAGCTCAAGCGGGCAAACAGGGTGGGCGCCACACGCTTGTCCATCTTCATGGCCAGCTCCAGGTTATCGAACACCGTGTGTTGCTCGAACACGGTGGGACGCTGGAACTTGCGGCCGATGCCCGCGTGGGCGATCTGCGCTTCCGTCATCGTGGCCAGATTCATGGTCTGGCCGAACCAGGCCGTGCCGGACGTGGGCCGCGTCTTGCCCGTGATCACATCCATCATCGTCGTCTTGCCCGCCCCGTTCGGGCCGATGATGCAGCGCAATTCGCCCACGGAAATATCGAGGCTCAGCTTGTTGATGGCCTTGAAGCCGTCAAACGACACGCTGATGTCTTCCAGGTACAAAATGGCGCCGTGCGTGGTGTCGACACCCTCGCCTTTCACGCGCGAATACGTGGGGCCAGCTTCGGCGCTGGCCATGCCGGGCAACATGCGGATGCTCATGCGGCCTCCTCTGCCACGACGGGCTTGCGTTTGAGCTTGCTCAACACGCCCAGCATGCCTTGCTGCATGAACAGGGTGACGCCGATGAACAGCAGGCCCAGCGCGAACAGCCACAGTTCCGGCAAGGCGGCCGTGAACCAGCTTTTCAAGCCGTTCACGGTGAAGGCGCCCAAAATCGGGCCAAGCAAGGTGCCGCGCCCGCCAACGGCCACCCACACGACCATTTCGATGGAATTGGCCGGCGACATCTCGGACGGGTTGATGATGCCCACCTGCGGCACGTACAGGGCGCCCGCGATGCCGCACAGCACGGCCGACAAGGTCCAGACGAACAGCTTGAACCATAGCGGGTTGTAGCCGAGGAACATCAAGCGCGCCTCGCTGTCGCGCACGCCCTGCAGCACCCGGCCCAGCTTCGAGCGCACGATGGCGCGCGCACCGACCAGCGCTGCCAGCAGGAAGGTGAGCGTCAGCAGGAACAGCACGGCCCGGGTGGCGGGCGCCGTGATGCTGTGGCCAAGAATGGTCTTGAAATCCGTGAAACCGTTGTTGCCGCCAAAGCCGGTGTCATTGCGGAAAAACAAGAGCATGAAGGCATACGTCATCGCTTGCGTGATGATGGAAAAATACACGCCCTTGATGCGCGAGCGAAAGGCAAAGTAACCGAAGACAAAAGCCAGCACGCCTGGCACCAGCACGACGAGGGCCATGCAATACCAGAAGTGTTCCGTGAAGGCCCAGTACCAGGGGTAAGTCTTCCAGTCGAGAAAGACCATGAAGTCGGGCAAGCTGCTGTGGTACTGACCCTGGTCGCCGATGGCGCGCATCAGATACATGCCGTGCGCATACGCGCCCAGCGCAAAGAACACGCCATGGCCCAGCGACAGGATGCCCGTGTAACCCCAGACGAGGTCCAGCGCCAGCGCGGCCAGCGCATAGCACATGAACTTGCCCACCAGCGCCACCGCGTAGGCGGACACATGCAAGGCATGCCCTTCGGCAAACGCCAGGTTAAAAATCGGCAACAGCGCCGCCAGCACCGTGCATGCGGCAATCGCCAGCCAGACGGGCCGCGTGAACAGGCCCTGCTTTATCGGATAGGAGGTAGTCATTCGACGCTGCGTCCCTTCATGGCAAACAGGCCCTGCGGCCGGCGCTGGATGAAAATGATGATGAACACGAGAATGGCGATCTTCGCCAGCACGGCGCCGGCCACCGGTTCGAGGAATTTGTTGACTTCGCCCAGGCCCAGCGCGGCGATCACGGTGCCGGCCAGCTGGCCCACGCCGCCCAGCACCACCACCATGAAGGAGTCGACGATGTAGCTTTGGCCCAGGTCCGGCCCCACATTGCCCAGCTGCGACAGGGCCACGCCGCCCAGACCCGCGATGCCGGAACCGAGGCCGAAGGTCAGCATGTCGACCTTGCCCGTGGCCACGCCCACGCAATCGGCCATGCGGCGGTTTTGCGTGACGGCCCGCACGAACAGGCCCAACCGTGTCTTGTTGAGGATCAGCCACACGGCCACCACGACGATGACGGCGAAGACGATGATGGCCAGCCGGTTGTACGGCAACACGAGGCCGCCCAGCACGGTCACGCCGCCCGACATCCAGGCCGGGTTGGCCACCTCCACGTTTTGCGCGCCGAAGATGGTGCGGACAAGCTGCATCAGAATCAGGCTGATGCCCCAGGTGGCCAGCAGGGTTTCCAGCGGCCGGCCATACAGCCAGCGGATCACCGTGCGCTCAAGCGCCACGCCCACCAGGCCGGCAACAACAAAGGCGGCCGGCAAGGCGGCCAGCAAATACCAGTCCTGCATGGCCGGCAAGTAGCTGCGGAAAAACAGCTGGCACAGATACGTCGTGTAAGCGCCGATCATCAGCAATTCGCCATGTGCCATGTTGATGATGCCCATCAAGCCGAAGGTGATGGCCAGGCCCAGTGCCGCCAGCAGCAGTACGCTGCCCAGGGAAATGCCGTAGAACACATTGCCGGCGAACTCCATGCGTGACACCCGTCCCTTGATCTGGCGCATGGTCTCGATGGCGGCCAGCTGCACAGACTCGTCGGGCTCGCCATCCTTTTCCAGCATGGCTTGCAGCACGGGCAGCAGGCGCGCATCGCTGCTGCCGGCCAGCGCCTGCACGGCGGCCTTGCGCGTGGAGGCGTCGGGCGCATGCAGGTTGGCGCTGGCGATCAGCACCTGCAATAGCTGTTTAATGTCAGCATCGTTTTCCCGTGCCAGCGCCGTGCGGATCAGGGGCAGCTGCGCGGGATCGACGGCCTTTTGCAAGGCTTGCGCGGCCGCCAACCGGGCGCTGCGCTCCGGCGCCAGCAACTGCAAGCCCGACAAGGCGCCCGCCACGGCCGCGCGCAAGCGGTTGTTGACCATCACGCCATCGATGCCGTCGGGCAGCGGCACATTCTGGCCGCTTGCCGGGTCGTACGCCTGCTCGCCGTCGACGACATACACCTTGCCATCGGGCGCGGCATACAAGGCGTCGTCCTGCAAGGCTTGCAGCACACGGGCGGCCTCGGGCGTGGCCATGGCGGCAATCTGCGCGACGGCCGCAACGCGGGCATCGGGGTCGTCGCCGGACAGCGGTTTCAGCAGCTCGGGAGGGATGGCGGCCTGCGCCAACGATACTAAAAACAGGCAGGCAAGGACCAGCAGTTTGGGGAGGATCTGCATGCGCATGGATTCCATGTAGTAAAGCCGAGGTCTTGATAAGTATCCTTCCCCCAAAGACAAGGACAGGGGTCAGACCCGCCGGGGGAATGCGCCCCAATGGGGCCGCATTCCGATCGCGAGGCTACTGACCCCAGCTCTTTGCCTGGGGTTGCGATGACGATTCGACGCGCAAGCTCCTACAACTTCTGCTTGCCCTCATTACCCTTGATAAACGGGCTCCACGGCTGGGCGCGTATCGGCTCCTTGGTTTTCCACACGACATTGAATTGCCCATCGGCCTTGATCTCGCCGATCATCACAGGCTTGTGCAGATGGTGATTCGTCGCATCCATGGTCAGCGTGAAGCCCGATGGCGCCTTGACGCTTTGGCCGGCCATGGCGGCGATCACCTTGTCCGTATCCGTCGACTTGGCTTTTTCCACGGCTTGCGCCCACATGTGGATGCCCACATAGGTCGCTTCCATCGGGTCGTTCGTCACGACCGAACCCGCGTTCGGCAACTTTTGCGCCACCGCATACGCCTTCCACTGCTTGATGAAGGCTGTATTCACGGGGTTCTTGACGGATTCAAAGTAATTCCACGCCGCCAGGTGCCCGAGCAGCGGCTTGGTATCGATGCCGCGCAGCTCTTCCTCGCCCACGGAAAACGCGACGACGGGCACGTCCGTGGCTTTCAAGCCCGCATTGCCCAGCTCCTTGTAGAACGGCACGTTCGAATCGCCATTGATGGTGGAAATGACGGCCGTCTTGCCGCCCGTGGAAAACTTCTTGATGTTGGCGACGATGGTTTGATAGTCGGCATGGCCGAACGGCGTGTAGACCTCGCTGATATCGCTATCCTTGACCCCTTTGCTTTTCAGGAAGGCGCGCAAGATCTTGTTGGTGGTGCGCGGATACACATAGTCCGTGCCCAGCAGCACGAAGCGTTTGGCGCCGCCGCCATCCTTGCTCATCAGGTATTCCACAGCCGGGATCGCCTGCTGGTTCGGCGCGGCGCCCGTATAAAACACATTCTTTTCCAGCTCCTCGCCTTCGTATTGCACCGGGTAAAACAGCAGGCTGTTGAGTTCCTTGAAGACGGGTAAAACCGACTTGCGCGACACGGACGTCCAGCAGCCAAACACGACAGCGACTTTATCCTGCGCCACCAGCTGGCGCGCTTTTTCCGCGAACAAGGGCCAGTTCGACGCGGGGTCGACGACGACGGCTTCCAGCTTCTTGCCCAACACACCGCCCTTGGCATTGATCTCGGCGATCGTCATCAGCGCCACATCCTTGAGCGACGTTTCGGAAATGGCCATGGTGCCCGACAGGGAGTGCAAGATGCCCACCTTGATGGTGTCGGCGGCCAGGGCGGCCTGCATGGTGGTGGACGTGACCAGGGCGAATGCGGCGGCGGCCGCTTTCAGGATGATGCGTCGTGACATGGAGACTCCTGTGATGTATTCGTGGGGGGGACGGACTGGGCATACGATGTTGTTAAAGCAGAATGCATGCCAGCGCCGGCAGGCATCCGCCATGGTGCACGCGGCCAGCATCGCACGAAAAAAAACCTGGCTGCACAAGGACTGTGCAGCCAGGTTTCAAATTGCCGTAAAACGGTGCGCGGCAGGCGTTACATCTTGCGCGGCGTGCCACGCAGGCGGCGCCAGCCCTTGCGTCCCAGCGGGAACAGCAGCACGAACGCGACCAGCCACGGCAGGATATACGCCATGGCCGTGATGGCGTTGGCCACGCCTTCCGACAGGTTTTCCGTGAAATTGCCCAGCGCCCGCTTGACGGGACGCCAGAACGATTGCTTGCCTTCGGCGCTGATGGCCACATTCAGCAAGTCCGTGTCGATGCGCTGCATCAACAGCGCATTGGCCGCCGTCGCCTGCTCCAGTTCCACCTGCACGGTGGCCAGTTCCTTGCTCACCTTGATCAGCGCGTCGACGTTCGTGCCCGAGCGTTTTTCCAGGTCCTGCAACTGCGCCTGGTATTGCTTGAGCATCTCCAGGCGTTTCTTGCTGTCGAGCACGGGACGCCCCAGGTCTTCCACCTTGGTGCCCTGGCTCGTGACGTCGCCGCCGGCCGCGACCAGCGCCACGAGCTTCTTGATGCCAGCCGGCTTGGCGCGCATGCTGATGCGCGCGTGCACGTAACGTCCGCTGTCGACGCTGGAATCGCGCAGCAAGCAGCCGTTTTCCGTGTCGGCCTTGCAGGCGGCGACCACTTGTTCATACAGGGGGCGCACTTGCGCCTCGTGCGTATCGACGCTGACATTGTGTTCATAGGCAAGAAACTCGCTGCCTTTTTCCTTGCCATCGAGACGCGCGGCGCTGGATTGCCCGCCGCTCTCGCCCTTGCCACCGCAACCGGCCAGCACGATCATGCCGGCCACTGCCAGCAGCCGCATGCCTGTGTATAAACGGGTGTTCATGGATTCCTCTTGTTATCTTGTTATCTTGTTATCTTGTTAGTTAAGCGTGAAGCGTGGCCTTGCGCATGCCAAGTTTATTGCCACATAAAAGTCATGAGGAAAAAACAAGGGGCGATTTTAGTCGAAAGACAGGCCTATCCGCTGTTCTTCTGCGCCAGCGCAATAAAAATGCGGCCTGTTCCCCGCAGTGAGCGGCCGCTGCGGCTTTGGCGGCGGCCCGGTAGCTGGTATCATGCGGGCAAACGCAGCCGGCCCTGTCGGCCTGGCACATGCACTACCCTGCGAAGCGGCCCCCGCCGCCGACGCCACCCTACAGATCAGAGAAACGAGTTCCTATGAGCACACCATCGTCCCACCCATCGTTCTGGCGCCGCGTCCCGCTGGCTTTCGGCGCCTTCTTCAGCACCCTGTCGGACGCCGCCTATGCGGCCCGCGTGGAAAAACTGTCCTTGCCCGAGGCGGCGCCCGTCGCTCCCGTGGCGCCTGCTCCTGCGCCAGCCCCCGTGCCGACGCCGGCCGCCGCGCCCGTCATATTAAAAGAAGCCACGCCGGACGCCGCCCTGCAACTGCTGGCGCTGCTGCAACGCGAAGCACGCCTGATCGACTTCACCCAGGAAAACCTGGGCAGCCATGCCGATGCCGACATCGGCGCGGCCGCCCGCGTGGTGCACGAAGGCTGCGCCAAGGTCATGCGCGAATACTTCACCATCGAGGCTGTGCGCCAGGAAGCCGAGGGCAGCCGCATCGTGCTGCAGGAAGGTTTTGATTCCGCGCAAGTTCGCCTGACGGGCAACGTGGTCGGCTCGGCGCCATTCACGGGCACCCTGAGCCACCGTGGCTGGCGCGCCGCCAGCGTGCGCCTGCCGAAACTGAGCGGACAGCACGACGCCGCCATCCTGGCCCCGGCCGAGGTGGAACTGTGAGCGATATCGTCAACCCGACCCCGCGCTACGCCATCGGCATCGACCTGGGCACCACCCACAGCGCCTTGTCCTATGTGAACCTGGTCGAGAGCGATGGCGAAAAGTCCAGCCACGGCGTGCTGAAAGTGCCGCAGCTGTCGGCACCGGGCACGGTCGAAGACCTTGCACTGCTGCCCTCGTTCGTCTACCTGCCGCACGCCGATGAAGTGGCGGCGGGCGACCTGGCCCTGCCCTGGGTCACCGAGGAAGCCGAAGCGCCGTTCGTCGTGGGCGAGATGGCCCGCAGCCGCGGCGCCACCACGCCGATCCGTCTGGTCTCGAGCGCGAAAAGCTGGCTGTGCCACCCTGGCGTCGATCGCCGCGCGGCGATTTTACCCAACGATGCGCCGCTTGAGGTGGCGCGCATTTCGCCGATCACGGCCGCCACGCGCTACCTGACGCACTTGCGCCAGGCCTGGGATCACGCCCACCCGCAAGCGCCGTTCGCGCAGCAGGAAATCACGGTGACGATACCCGCCTCGTTCGATCCGGCCGCGCGCGAGCTGACGATGGAAGCGGCGCAGGCGGCCGGCTACACTTCGCTGACCTTGCTGGAAGAGCCGCAAGCGGCCCTGTACAGCTGGATCCAGACCAGCGAAGGCCGCTGGCGCAAGGAAGTCAAGCCGGGCGACATCATTTTAGTGGTCGACGTGGGCGGCGGCACCAGCGACTTTTCGCTGATCGCCGTGCTCGAACGCGACGGCGTGCTGGAACCGCACCGCGTGGCCGTCGGTGAACACATCCTGCTCGGCGGCGACAATATGGACCTGGCGCTGGCCCACCTGGTGGCACGCAAGCTGGCCGCCAACGGCACCCAGCTGGACGCCTGGCAAATGCGCGCACTCACTTACGGCTGCCGCAGCGCCAAGGAAAGCCTGCTGGCCGACAGCGGCCTCGATGTGGCACCGATCGTCGTGCCGAGCCGCGGCTCGAAACTGATCGGCGGCTCCATCCGCACGGAACTGACGCGCGCCGAAGTGTCCACCTTCATTCTCGACGGCTTCTTCCCGCAAGTGGAAGCATCGAGCCGCCCCGCCGTGCGCACGCGCGCCGGCCTGACGCAACTGGGCTTGCCGTATGCGCAGGACGCGGCCATCACGCGCCATCTGGCCGCGTTTTTGGGCCGGCAAGTGGCGGCCACCAGCGAACTGGAAGGCTTCGCGGGCCGCCAGTCACAAGACGCCAGTTTCTTGCACCCGACGGCCGTGCTGTTCAACGGCGGCGTCTTCAAGTCGGACTTGCTGGTGCAGCGCATCATGGCCACCGTCAATGACTGGCTGTACCTGGAAGGCGCGGAACCGGCGCGCATGCTGGCCGGGGCCGACCTGGACCTGGCCGTGGCGCGCGGCGCCGCCTACTACAGCTACGTGCGGCGCGGCCATGGCGTGCGCATTCGCGGCGGCACGGCCAGCGCCTTCTACGTCGCCATCGAATCGGCCATGCCGGCCATCCCCGGCATGGAACCGCCTATCCAGGCCCTGTGCGTGGCGCCGTTCGGCATGGAAGAAGGCAGCGAACTGGAACTGCCAGGCCAGCAATTCGGCCTGGTTGTCGGTGAACCCGTGCACTTCCGCTTCTTCGCCTCGTCCACGCGCCGCAATGACCAGATCGGCGACTTGCTCGACTTCTGGGGTCCCGATGAATTGCAGGAGCTGAGCGAAATCCAGGCGACGCTGTCCGCCGAAGGCCGCTCGGCCGGCGACGTGGTGCAAGTCAAACTGCACGCCAGAGTCACGGAAGCGGGCACGCTGGAACTGCTGGCCGTTTCCCCTGACGGCGCCGAGCGCTGGAAGGTGGAATTCGACGTGCGCGGCACGCCGCAGCCATAAGCATGCGCAGCGCTGCGGGCAAGCCGGCCTTCCTGGTCGGCATCGACCTGGGCACCACCAACACGGTGGTCGCCTATGCCAATGCGGCCGATGCGCAGGCGTCAATCCAGCTGTTCGCCATCGAGCAGCTGCTCGCTCCCGGCGAAGTGGGCGCATGCCCCCTGCTGCCTTCCGTGCGTTACCACCCTGCCCCCGGCGAGCTGGCGGCGGGCGACTTGACGCTGCCGTGGCCACAGGACGATGTCACCAGCGCGCAACACCCCGTGCTGGGCGCCCTGGCGCGCCAGCTCGGCGCGCAAGTACCGGGCCGCCTCGTTTCCAGCGCGAAGAGCTGGCTGTCGCATGCGAACGTGGACCGCCAGGCGCCGATTTTGCCGTGGGGCGCCGATGCCGACGTGGCCAAGGTATCGCCCGTGGCGGCCAGCGCCAGCTATCTCGCGTATGTGCGCGCAGCCTGGAATCACCGCTTCCCGCAGGCTCTCCTCGAAAACCAGGAACTGGTGCTGACCATCCCCGCCTCGTTCGACGAGGGTGCGCGCGCACTCACACTGGAGGCGGCGCGCCTGGCGGGTCTGCCCACCTTGCGTCTGGTGGAAGAACCGCAGGCGGCCTTTTATGATTATCTGCAGCGCCGGCGCGCCACCCTGCGCGACGACCTGGCCAACACGCGCCGCATTTTAGTGTGCGACGTGGGCGGCGGCACCACCGATTTCAGCCTGATCGACGTGGCCTTCGACGACGATGGCGAACCACAGCTCACGCGCAGCAGCGTGGGCAACCATTTGATACTCGGCGGCGACAATATGGACCTGGCGCTGGCCCACCTGGTGGAAACGCGCATGGCGGCAGGCGTCGAAGGTGGCATGAAGCTGTCCGCCGCGCGATTGTCGCAGCTGATGGAGCGCTGCCGCGCCGCCAAGGAATTGCTGCTGTCGAACGACGCGCCCGAGAGCGCCACCGTGACGTTATTGGGCGCGGGATCGCGCCTGATCGGCGCCAGCCGTTCCGCCGACGTCACGCGCGAGGAAGTGGCGGCCCTGGTGGTCGATGGCTTCTTCCCGAAGGTGGAACTGAGCGAGACGGCGAAAAAAAGCCGCGCCGGCATCGTCGAATTCGGCCTGCCGTATGCGCAGGACGCGGCCATCACCCGCCACCTGGCCAGCTTTTTGCACCAGCAACAGGGCGCGCTGCCCGACACCCTGCTGCTGAACGGCGGCGTGTTCCGCGCCGACGCATTGGCGCGCCGCCTGGCCGCCACCCTGGAACACTGGAGGGGTCAGCCCCTGACCATCCTGCACAACGATAATCCCGACGTGGCCGTGGCGCGTGGCGCCGTCGCCTACGCGCTGGCCCGGCGTGGCCAGGCGCCGCGCATCGGCGGCGGCTCGCCGCGCAGCTATTTTCTCGTGCTGGGCGAAGCGGGCAAAGACAACCGCGCCGTCTGTATCCTGCCCCGTGGCAGCGCCAGCGGCGAAGAAATCCGCCTGACGGAGCGCCTGTTCGCGCTGCGCCTGGGCCGGCCCGTGCGCTTTCACCTGGCCACTTCCCTCTTTGAGGCGGGCACGCCGCCCAAGCTGGGCGAGCTCGTCGACCTCGATGCCGGCGAATACCTGCGCCTGCCGCCGCTGGCCAGCGTGCTGCATGATAAACAGGATGCCAGCGACAAGCGCGACATCACCGTGCAGCTGGCCACCGTCATGACGGAAGTGGGCACGCTGGAAGTGCACTGCGTGGCCGAAGCCGATGCCGGCCAGCGCTGGCTGCTGGAATTCCAGCTACGGGGCGATGAGGAAAACCACGCCGTAACGTCCACTGCCTCGCCGCGCGTGAAGGAAGCCATCGAAAAAATCGAGCGCATCTTCGGCGGCAAGGCGCAAAAGGTCGACGCCAAAGAAGTGCGCCAGCTGCGCCAGCACCTGGAACGGGGGCTGGGCGGACGCGAAAGCTGGGACACGCCGCTGCTGCGCCAGCTGTTCGACGCCTTGCTACAACGCGCGCGTGGCCGGCGCCGCTCCGCCGAGCACGAACGTGTCTGGCTGAACCTGGCAGGCTACTGTTTGCGTCCCGGCTATGGCGACGCGCTCGACCCGTGGCGCATCGAACAGCTGTGGGCCCTGTTCGACACGGGCATCCAGCATCACAAGGACAACCAGGTCTGCGCCGAATGGTGGACCCTGTGGCGCCGGGTCGCCGGCGGCTTGAGCACGCAGCAGCAATTGCGGCTGCTCGACGACTTCGCCTTCAACCTGCAAGCCGATGCGGCCCAGCGCGGCAGCCGCCCCGTGACCCTGGTGAACGGCAGCGACGACGACATGCTGCGCCTGGGCGCCTCGCTCGAGCGCATCCCCGGCGCCTACAAGGCCGAAGTGGGCGCCTGGCTGATCAAGCGTCTGCAGAAGGCTGATAGCGAAGCGGCGGATACGAATACCCTGTGGGCGCTGGCCAGGGTCGGCGCGCGCCAGCCCTTCCACGGCAGCGCGCACGAAGTGGTCGACAGCGCCACCGTGGCCGAATGGCTCACCATGCTGCTGGCGCTGGACTGGAAAAAGGTGGAGCCGGCAGCGTTTGCCGCCACCCACCTGGCGCGCATGACGGGCGACCGCTCGCGCGACATCGCCGACGAGCTGCGATCCACCATCCTGGCCCGCCTGAAAGCCGTGGGCGCCCCGCCCCTGTGGCAGGCGATGGTCAGCGAAGTGACGCAACTGGACGAAACGAACACGAAACGCATGCTGGGCGAGGCGCTGCCGCCGGGCTTGAAACTGATCGGCTGAAACCATGGGTCACGTAGGTCGGATTAGCGTAGCGTAATCCGACAGGCATCGCCAACAATGTTGTCGGATGACGGCCTGCGGCCTGATCCGACCTACCCTTCGCTGCGCGCGCCGCAATACCGCGGCAAACTATCGGCCAGCCATACCCAGGCCATTGCGGCACGCCGCCCTGCGCTAAATCACGGCGATGATCAACAGCACCACCGCCAGCGGCGCCTGCACCAGCACGATGCCGGGGTGCGTGCGGCGCAGCTGGGCCCACACGGACAGACCAGCGACTTCCTCGTGCGGATGGTGGGCTTCGTCGCGCAGCGACATCGCGTGCAGGAACATGCCGGCGATCAGGGGGCCGGGATTGACCCACCAGCCCTGTTCGAGCAAGCCGCGCGACAGGTAGATGGCCAGCGCGCCGATGACGAACGGCGAAGCCCACACCAGCGCCAGCATCAGGCGGATGCCATAGAATTCGAACAGGGTACCCAGGCGGTGCAGGCGGCTGAAATCGTGGTCTTCCATGCGCTTGTCGATGGCCAGTTCGGCGCGGCCGTACAGGGTCCACAGGCCGCCGAACAGGCAGCCCAGCAGCACGCCGATGACGATATCGGCCACGAATACCGCATATTTGTTGACGTCGGCCGTGCCGATGCCCAGCGAGGTGTGGGCCGCCGCGTGCAGGTGCAGGCTGGCCTGCTCGCCTTCGGCCGTCGTATAGCGGTCGCGCACATCATAGGTGCTGCCGATATACACGACGTTCTTGCGTAGTGCATTCGCCGCCACGCCGGCCTGGCCATCGATCAGTTGGACGCGCGTGCGCGTGGGGTTCAGGAACTGGGGTGCCACGGCGGCCGGGTGAAACGGCGCGGTGACGGCGTTCTGTTCGGACGCCGCCTTGGCGTCGCCGTGGATGACGGGCTCGAACGCCCAGCGCGCCAATTCCTTTTCGCTGCCCGTGCGCCGCGCCAGCTGGCACACGCGGCCGGCCAGCGCCAGCCCTTGCTTTTGCTCGGACAAGACGGCCGGCATCGGTTGCTGCTGTTCCTGTTCATCGGCGCCATGCGCCAGTTCGAAGGCCACGGCCGCCAGCACGGGGCTTTTCAGCTCGATGCGCGTGACGGCGCCCATGCGCTCGCGGATCCGCGGGCTGGCGAAGTGAATGCCGGCCGCGCAGCGCGCGCGTATCCACGGCAGGTTCGCATTCCGGTCCGATTGTTCGGGCAGGATCAGCACCAGTTGCCGGCCATCGGCGGCCAACTGGTCGAGCAGGCGGTCCAGCGGCCGTTCGCCCGCCTGGTGCTGTTCATACACGGCTGGCGCCAGGTCCAGGTCGATGGCCAAGACCTTGCTGCCGCGCGCGGCGGCGCTGGCGAGCAATTGCTCCAGGCGCGTGCGCTCCAACGGTTCACGCTCGTCGAAGACCTGTTCGAACGCTGGCTGGTCGATTTCGATGATGCCGGGCCGGTAGGCGGCGCCCGGGTCCTTGCCCCGCTCCAGCAGCTGCCCCTGTTCCGCGCTGGCGCGCAGCATGGCCGCATCGAGCCATTCGAGCACGTGAAAACCTTCCAGCACCAGCATCAGCGCGGCGATCAGGCTGGCGCCGATCACGTGGTGCAGCAGATGCGTGCCGGTCAGCTTGAAGGCCGAGCCCAGCTGGACGATTGGCCACAGCAGGCGCCGCCAGAGCGGCGGGCGCGGTTGATCTGGCTGGCTGGTTTCCACTGGGCGTACTCCTTGCGTGCGGCGAATAAATTATCACTTAAGCAACAAGTGATGACGGAAGGACAGTATATTGTAGTTATGCCCAGTCCGCCGCACGGCTGGCAGCCTACTTCGGCTTGGCCAGCAGCAGCTTGCCCAGCGCCTCGAAGGCCGGCGTGGTGGTCGGGTCGTTCGCCGCATTGGCCGCCGTCGGCGTGGACGCAAAACGCACGATCACCATTTCCGCCTTCGGATCGACATAGATGCGCTGGCCGTACACGCCGCGCGCCATGTAGGCGCCATGGTCGTTATGCGTGACCCACCACATGTCGCGGTAGCTCCAGCCCTTGAGCAAATCGTAGCCGCCCTTGGCGAACAGCTGCTTGTCGCCGCCGCGGCGGATGTCCGCGACCGCCGCCTTCGGAATGATCTGCTGGCCGTTGTAGCGGCCGTCGTTGCGCAGCATCTCGCCAAAGCGGGCCAGGTCGCGCAAGCCCGCGCTCAAGCCGCCGCCGGCAAACGGCGTGCCCGTCGAATCGTCCGACATGTAGGCATCCTGCTCGGCGCCCAGCTTGCGCCAGACGTGCTCGGACAGATACTCGTTGACGTTCTGTCCCGTGACCCGGGCGATGAGCCAGCCCAGCACGTCGGCATTGACCGTGCGGTAGCCGAACGCCTCGCCATGCCTGCCCTGGTGCTGCACCGTCTGCAGGTACTCGAAATAGCTGCGCGGCCCCGTGTAATCCTTGGGCTTGGGCAGCGGATTGCCGGCCGCCGCGTGCTGCCACACCTCCGCCTTCGGGTCGGCGTAGTCTTCGCTGAATTTCAGCCCCGTGGTCATGTCGAGCACCTGGCGCACGGTGGCGTCGCCAAACGCCGACTTGGCCAGTTCCGGGATGTAGTCGGCCACCAGCTTGTCCGGATCGAGCTTGCCTTCGGCCACCAGCGCCGCACCCAGGGTGCCCATCACGGACTTCGTCACCGACATGGCGCCATGCTGGCCGCTGTCCTTCAGCACGCCGAAATAACGTTCGTACACGATGCGGCCGCGGTGCAGCACCACGATGCCATCCGTGTAGTTGGCGCCCAGCGACTGCTCCCAGGTCATGCTGTCCTTGCTGCCCAGCGGCGTGAAGCGCAGGCTGTCGATATCCTTGCGCAGCGCGCGCTGCAGGGGCTGCGGCGCCCCCAGGCCGCGCGACACATTCACCGTCGGCATCAACTGGCGGAAGTGCGACACGCTCCAGCGCAACTGCGGGAACGTGAAATAGCTGCCATCGTCGAAGCGGATGATTTTATCGGGCGGTGGCGGCGCGCCCACCATCCATTGCAATGCGGCCGGATCGCTGGCGGCGGCCGACAGCGGCGCGGCGGCTACCTTGTCCGTCTCTGCCGCGTGGGCGCCGGCGGCCAGCGCCAGGCAGGCGGCGGCCAGGGCCAGGCGTTTCATGCTGGGGAAATCGTTCATGCGATGCTCTCCTTGATTGTCAGAATATTCAATAGACCCATACGACGTTGGCCAGCCAGCCCGTCCACGTCCTGGCCTGCCCGTTCACCAGCTGGTTGACGCCCGACTGTGCGAACGAGGCGCTGAAACCCAGGGTCAGATAGGTATTCGGGTTCACCACGCGCACATACTTGACGAAGACATCGTTGGCCAGCATCGGGCGCAATACGCCGGCGATCACCACGGGCGCGTCGCCCGGCACGTCGAGGCGCGTGGCCTGGCCGAACTGCAGCGGGCTGCCCATCTGATTGGCCCGCACCTGGGCCAGGTAGGCGGTCACGGTGTCTTTTGGCGTCGGGTGCAGCTCGATGGTGGCCTGCAGCGCGTTCACGTTGGCATTCACAAAAACCCAGGTGGCCTTGCTGCCCGAAGCCCAGGCGCCCGGCGTGCCTTCGAAGAACAGCGGGTCGAAGCGCTCGTTGCGCGCCGTACGCGGATCGTCGCCTGAAAAACTCTGGTAGCCAAGCGTGAACTTCGGTGTCCAGGCCACGTCGGGCAGCGAAAAGCCCCCTTCCGTACGCCAACCCCAGCCCCGCATCGGCTCGCGCGTATTCCATTCGCGCGCCGCGTCAAAGCCGAACCAGCCTTTCGACAACACGCTGGGCAGCACGGGAACGCGCGCGTAGCCATACACGAACTGCAGATCCTTGCGGCCATCGGGCACGGCCAGCGGTGCGCCGATGCCGCCCGGCGCCGCCTGCGGATACGCGGCATGCGAACGCGGTACCTTGCCATACGCGATGCCGGCCTTGCGGTCGTTCGCGGGCGCGTAGCTGACGTCGACACCGACGACGCGCGTGCCGCTATCGTTGTCGGGGTTTTCATTCGGGTCGAGGTAAAACGCCTGGGCGCTGAACGCATCCTGGCTTATCTTGGCCACCACGGAATTCTGGAAGGACTTGCGCGGGCCGAGCTTCAGCGCGCCGCGGTCAAAGCCGTTCGAGCCGCCATTGGCGATCAGCATGCCGGTGCCCAGCGTAAAATTCTGCGCGCCGGCCGACAGGTCGAGCATGGCGCGCGTGCCGCCGAGCGGCATGCGGATGCCGGCGACGAATTCCTCGATCGAGATGCGGCCCGTGTCGCCCGCGCCGAAAGGGTCGTGGCGCAAGGTGCCCGATCCGACGGCAGACACGCGTGCATACAGCTGCCTGCCGTCGCTCAGGTTGCGCTTGAAGCCGAGCGCAGGCTTGACATAGAACTCGTACCAGTAGGGATGGAAATCGAAGTCGGGATTGCGCGCCGGCGTATTCGACAGCTTCCAGAACAGATTGCTCTCGCCGGCCACCTGCACGCCCGCTTCCACGGAACGCGTCATGTGCCAGTCGGCGCCGATGGCCAGTTCTACGGCGGCGCGCCGGGCCACCTCTTTTTCCATGCTGCTCTGCCCATCGGGATCGAGCTGGCCGGCGGCGCCGCAGGCGGCGCTCGCTCCCAGCAAGGCTGGCACCATCGTTCTGCGTATCAGGAACATCACTTGCATTGCCATAGATATCCCTTGCGATTACCGACTGTCAATTTGAGCGGATGTTATCAGAGATGCTCTTTTTTATTGTTGTAAAGCATCCAATTGTGCGGGGCCAGGGGCTGAGACGATCGTCTCACGACAGTTCCATGCTGCAATGCGACATGCATGTGCCTGCGCTTCGTGCTACAAACGGAAAACCATCCAAACACCAGCAACCGAGACACCGGAGAGCGCCATGCCCTACGTCCGCCAGACCAGCCATATCGACCGCGTGCGCGACCTGATCGCCGGGCGTATCGTCAACCCAGGGGCCGAGACGGCCAGGCTGGCGTCGTCGTACCGGCGCTCGCTGGACGACTACCGGCTCGACCCCGCCTCCACCACGGGGCCGCGCATCCTGACGGGCGCCGAACTGCGCGCCATCCAGCAATCCGAGGAAGGCTTTCTGCGTTCCACGGGCCAGTGCCTGCCGCGCCTGCACGCCATGGTGCGCGAAGCGGGCTACTGCGTCATCCTCGCCAACGCGCGCGGCGTGACGATCGACTACGTGGTCGACACGGACCAGCGCAAGGACTTCAAGAAGGCGGGCCTGTACCCGGGTTCGTGCTGGTCGGAAGAAGAGGAAGGCACGTGCGGCATCGCCTCCGTGCTGCTCGACCAGGAAGCCATCACCGTGCACAAGACCGACCATTTCCGCGCCGCGTTCACGGGCCTGACCTGCAGCGCCGCGCCGATTTTTTCGCCGCACGGCGACTTGATCGGCGTGCTCGATGCATCGGCCCTGAATTCGCCCGACGCGCGCGACAGCCAGCGGCTAGTCAGGCAGCTGGTGCGACAGGGTGCCACCCTGATCGAGGACGGCTTCTTTCTCAAGTCCTACAGCCATTGCTGCATCCTGCTGGCGCACCGCAACCGCCACTTCGTGGAGGTGCAGCCGGAGATGCTGCTCGCCATCGACGAACATGGCAACGTCGTCGCCGCCAACGGCTGCGCGCGCGACGTCATCGGGGGTCTCGACACCCTGCCGCGCCCCGTCGGCGAGGTGCTGGACGTGCGCGCCGAGCGGCTGTTCGACGCGCGCGCCGGACACAATCTGCTGTCCTTGCGCCTGGCCGGCGGCAGCACCTGGCTGCACGCCCGCGTGCGCGCGCCGCTGCGCCAGACCAGCCCGCGCGCACGCGTCAAGGACACGGCCCCCGTGACGGATGGCGTGGCGGCCTGCACGCCGCAGGAACAGGCCGAGCGCACGCGCATCATCCATGCCATGAACAGCGCCAAATGGCGCCCGCTGCAGGCCGCGGCCATGCTGGGCATCTCGCGCGCCACCCTGTACCGGCGCCTCAAGCAATTGCACATCGCGCCGCCGCACCGGCAATGACGCGATAAAGGCGCTGAGATTTCCGTCTCAATCGCCGCCATGCTGCGCTGCAGGATGCGGCGCCAAAACGCCAGTGTTACAACATCGTCAGCGGCAACACAGCCGCATCCCATCATAAAGTCAGCAGACTTGGAGGAGACACGATGCAAACCGATAACAACCCGCACGACCTGGCCGTGGCCGGCATCCTGGAGCAGCTCGAAGGCTCTCTTCGCGCCAACGATAATACGGGCGCCGCGCAACTGTTCGAACAGGACGGCTACTGGCGCGACCTGGTGCTGTTTACCTGGAACCTGAAAACCCTGGAAGGCCGCGAGCAGATCGCCGCCATGCTGGCCGCCCAGCTGGGCGCCGTGCAGCCCGTTGCCATCCGCATCGCCGACGGCGAACATGCGGTGGAAGCGGGCGGCGTGCTGCAAAGCTGGATCACGGTGGAGACGAACGTGGCGCGCGGCGTGGGCTTCATCCGCATCCGCGACGGCAAGATCTGGACCCTGCTCACCACCATGAGCGAATTGAAGGGTTTTGAGGAAGCCAAGGGCGGACGCCGGCCCATGGGCGCGGAGCACGGCGCGCGCACGGACCGCAGCAGCTGGCTGGAGCAGCGCGAACAGGAAGCGACGGAACTGGGCTACGCGCGCCAGCCCTATTGCGTCATCATCGGCGGCGGCCAGGGCGGCATCGCGCTGGGTGCGCGGCTGCGCCAGTTGAACGTCCCCACCATCATCATCGAGAAAAACGCGCGCCCGGGCGACAGCTGGCGCAAGCGCTACAAGTCCTTGTGCCTGCACGACCCGGTCTGGTACGACCACATGCCGTATATCCCCTTTCCCGACAACTGGCCCGTCTTCACGCCGAAGGACAAGGTCGGCGACTGGCTGGAAATGTACACCAAGGTGATGGAGCTGAACTACTGGGGTTCAACGTCATGCGAATCGGCCAGCTTCGATGCAGCGTCCGGCGAGTGGACGGTGCAGGTGCTGCGCGACGGCCAGCCCGTCACCCTGAAGCCGAAGCAGCTGGTGCTGGCCACGGGCATGTCGGGCAAGGCGAACATGCCGAAGTTCAAGGGCATGGACGTGTTCCAGGGCGAACAGCAGCACTCGTCGCAGCATCCGGGGCCGGACGCGTATGCGGGCAAGAAGGTGGTGGTCATCGGCGCGAACAATTCCGCGCACGATATCTGCGCCGCCCTGTGGGAAGCGGGCGTGGACGTGACCATGGTGCAGCGCTCGTCGACGCACATCGTCAAGTCCGATTCCCTGATGGACCTGGCGCTGGGCGACCTGTATTCGGAACGCGCGCTGGCGGCCGGCATGACCACAAACAAGGCCGATCTGACGTTCGCCTCGATTCCGTACAAGATACTGGCCGACTTCCAGAAGCCCGTCTTCAAGGCCATCCGCGAACGCGACGCGGATTTTTATGCGCGCCTGGAAGAGCGCGGCTTCATGCTCGATTTCGGCGACGACGATTCCGGCCTGTTCATGAAATACCTGCGCCGCGGCTCCGGCTACTACATCGACGTGGGCGCCTCCGAGCTGGTCGCCGACGGCAAGATCAAGCTGAAAAGCGGCGTCGGCGTGCAGGAGCTGAAAAGTCATTCCATCGTGCTGTCCGACGGCACGGAACTGCCGGCCGACCTGGTGGTGTACGCCACCGGCTACGGCTCCATGAACGGCTGGGCGGCCGACCTGATCTCGCCCGAGGTGGCGAATAAAGTGGGCAAGGTGTGGGGCCTCGGTTCCGACACCACCAAGGACCCTGGCCCGTGGGAGGGCGAACAGCGCAATATGTGGAAGCCCACGCAGCAGCAAGCGCTGTGGTTCCACGGCGGTAACCTGCACCAGTCGCGCCACTATTCGCAGTACCTGTCGCTGCAGTTGAAGGCGCGCATGGAGGGGTTGAACACGCCCGTGTATGGACAGCAGGAGGTGCATCACCTGGCGTGATCGTCTTGCATGCCGGCTCATGTCGGATTACGCGCGGCTTTGCCGCACTAATCCGACCTACCGCCACCCCAAAAAAAATGGCGGCGGACCGAAGTCCGCCGCCATTTTGCATCATGCAGCCAACAATTACTGTTTAATAGCTTCGATGGCAAACGTCAGGGTCACGTCATCGCTGACAGCTGGCGCATATTTGCCGGCGTTGAATTCCGAGCGCTTGATCTTGGCCGTGGCGTTGGCGCCGCAAGCGTCTTTTTTCAGCATCGGGTGCGGTGCGCAGGCGAACGAGGTGACGGTCAAGGTCACTGGCTTGGTCACGCCTTTCAGGGTCAGGTTGCCTTCCACGGAGGCCAGCTTGTCGCCGTCGAAATTGAACTTGGTCGATTTGTAGGTGGCGACCGGGTACTTGGCCGTGTCGAGGAAGTCTTCGCCCTGGATGTGCGAGTTGAACAGGGTCGAACCCGTATCGACGGACTTGGTGTCGATCAGCACTTCGACGGCGCCCGTCTTGGCGGCGCGGTCCAGCGTGACCTTGCCGGTGGTGTTATTGAAACGGCTTTGCTGCGTCGAGAAGCCCATGTGGGTGTACTCGAAACGGGGGAAAGTGTGGCTGCCATCGATGACATAGACTTCAGGCGCGGCAACGGCGGACAGCGAGAAGCCGGCGGCGGCGATAAAAGCGAGCAGTTTTTTCATTGTGGATTCCTGATAAAAAGTGGAGGATGTCAAAACCGCAAGCAGCTGCAGGCGAGCAACGCATGCGGCTGATTGTCTGGCTTCAGTTACAACAGATTATGCATGGCATGAAGATCGATGTAAAACGCAAAATATACCTAGTTAGCATCGATAAAATCGATAATAACGATGATGATGTCCACGACAGCGCCTACTGCTGCCGATTATTGTCTGCATTGCCCAAAATATCCAGCGTTATCCGGCGCCGCAGCATGCATCAAATGAGAATGATTCTTGTTATTATTCTTTAGGCTAGGTATCATCGCGGCCCTGGCGTGCATGCAGCGTCGCCTTGATTCCTCCATAATAGAGCCAAAAACAGAGCCGAACCCAGAGCAGAAAAACATGACGGCCACCCGCCACGATACGAGCACAGTGAACTCGCACCCCACCACCTCCCCGTCCCGCAGCCAGGGCATGACAGCCGGCGCCTTCGCCTGATGCAGGAGCCGCACGCCCGGATGCCATTGCGCGAAGCGCACGGCGTGCGCCTGCGCCGCTGGGCCTGGACCGCCGCTGGCGCCTTGATGGTGCTGCTGGGCATCATCGGCGCCATGCTGCCCGTCATGCCGACGACGATTTTCCTGATCCTCGCCCTGGCCTGCTTCAGCCGCGCCTCGCCGCGCCTCGAGCACTGGCTGCTGCAGCATCCCCGCTTCGGCCCGCCGCTGCGCCAGTGGCGCGAACACCGCGCCGTCTCGCGGCGCGGCAAGGCCATGGCTTGCCTGGGCATGGCCATCGGCTTTGTCGCCATGTGCCTGGGCCATCCGCCGTGGTGGGTCATCGCCATGGTGGGCGCCATGGAAATCGCCGTCCTCGTCTACCTGTTGCGGCGTCCCGAAGGCCCTGCCGCCAGCGGAGCAGAATCTGCCCGCGAAGACGGTAGCGGCGGGCAGTAAACGGCCGCGCCCACATCAAAAAAACGGCAAATCAGCCGAACTGCACATAAAAACACCGCGACGCCCACGCGGCGCGCGTCGAACTTTTCACCAGGATGCGGCTCCACTGCGCCCGTCCACGCGATTAAATTCGGCAGGAGCGCCAATTTCCCGCTTTTTCAACTTGAAAACGGGCGCATAGACATTATTTGCATATTCAAAGCAAGATTCTGTCGTAGGAGTAATAACACGATCGGAGGTATACTACGCAACCGACGTAGCAGGCCGGGCGATTTGGCCCCTGCAAGCAAGCCTGTCACGGTCCAATAAAAAAGGAAACACTGCATGACCACACCACCCCGTACGCCGGTGATTCGCATCGATGGCGCGAACAAGACCTTCGCGCTGCCCAAGGGCGAACAATTCCACGCGGTCAAATCGGTCACGCTGGACGTCTATCCCGGTGATATTTTCGGCCTGATCGGCAAGAGCGGCGCCGGCAAATCCACCTTGCTGCGCCTGATTAACCTGCTCGAGCGTCCCGACAGCGGCACCATTACCGTGGCCGGGCGCGAACTGACGAGCCTGAGCAAGAGCGAGCTGCGCGACGCGCGCCAGAATATCGGCATGATTTTCCAGCAATTCAATCTGCTGCAAAACGCCAGCGTCTTCGACAACGTCGCCTTCCCCTTGAAAATCCATGGCACGACCAAGGGCGAGCAGATCGCCGCCAGGGTCGAGGAATGCCTGGCGCTCGTCGGCTTGTCCGACAAGCTGCACAGCTATCCGGCGCAATTGTCCGGCGGGCAGAAACAGCGCGTGGCGATTGCCCGCGCCCTGGCCAGCCACCCCGACGTGCTGCTGTGCGACGAGCCGACGTCCGCGCTGGACGCGGAAACCACGCGCGCCCTGCTCGACACGCTGCGCGACATCAATGCGCGCCTTGGCGTGACCATCGTCATCGTCAGCCATGAGCTGTCGGTGCTGGGCGCCATCTGCAACAGGGTCGCCGTCGTGGAAAACGGCGCCATCGCCGAACAATTCGAGTTGAGCGACACGGCCACCCCGCGCAAGACGGCGCTGGGACGCGAGCTGGCGTATTACGGCACCGAGGCGTTTGAAGCCACCGCATGGAAGGATGCAACACATGTTTGAAGAATCGATCAATAACGTCGTCAACCTGCTGCCGGAAATCTGGGTCGCGCTGGGCCAGACCATGACCATGCTGGGTATCGGTCTCACGGCCGCGATCCTGATCGGCGGCCCGCTGGGCATTGTGCTGTTCCTCGTCTCGGAAGGCCAGTCGCTGGAAAACCGCCCGCTGTCGATGGTCCTGGGCTGGCTGGTCAATACCGTGCGCAGCTTCCCCTTCATCATCCTGCTGGTCGCCCTGACGCCGTTTACGCGCATCATCGCGGGCACCTCGATCGGCCCGCTGGCAGCTGCCGTACCCCTGTCGTTCGCCGCCATCCCCTACCTGGCACGCCTGGTGGAACAGAACCTGCGCGAAGTGCCGCGCGGCGTGATCGAGGCGGCGCACGCCATGGGCGCGTCGGAAATGCAGATCATTTTCCGCGTGCTGCTGGTCGAAGCGCGCTCCGGCCTGGTGCTGGCGCTGACCGTGCTGTCGATCAGCTTCCTGTCGTATTCGGCCGTGGCCGGCGTGGTGGGCGGCGGCGGCATCGGCGACCTGGCCATCCGCTACGGCTACTACCGCTTCGAGACGGACATCATGGTCGTCACCGTGGCCATCCTGATCGTGCTGGTGCAAACCATCCAGTTCGCCGGCACGCGCATCGCCAAGCGCCTCGACAAACGTTAATTCATCTTCAGTATTTCAGTACAAGGAAAAGCATGAACCATCTTCGCCGCAATCTGCTCCTGGCAGCCGCCAGCCTGGCCTTCGCCACCGCCGCCCACGCCAAGGACCCGAAAGAACTCGTCATCGGCACCAGCTCCGGCCCGTATTCGGACCAGCTGAAGCTGGGCATCAAGCCGATCCTGGAAAAACAGGGCTACAAGGTCCGAATCGTCGAATTCAACGATTATGTGCAGCCGAACTACGCGCTGGCCGAAGGCTCGCTCGACGCCAACGTGTTCCAGCACATCGTCTATCTGACCAAGTTCGCCACCGATAACAAGCTGCCCTTGAGTTCCCTCATCACCGTGCCGACCATGCCGATCGGCCTGTACGGCGGCAAGCAAAAAACCCTGGCGGAAGTCAAAAACGGCGCCACCATCACCATGCCGAACGACCCGACCAACCAGGCGCGCGCGCTGGTGATGCTGGCCAAGATGGGCTGGATCAAGCTCAAACCGAACGTCGACCCGCTGCGCGCTTCCGAGCGCGACGTGCTGGAAAACCCGAAGAAGCTGAAACTGGTGCCGCTGGAAGCGGCGCAGCTGCCGCGTTCGCTGGCCGACGCCGACTACGCTTTCGTCAATGGTAACTTCGCCCTGGCCGCCGGCATGAAACTGACCTCGGCCCTTAGCGTGGAAAAGATCTCGGACAGCTATATCAACCTGGTGGCCATCCGCACGGCCGACAAGGCCAAGCCATGGGTCAAGGACCTGGAAGCGGCCTACCGCTCGCGCGCCTTCCTCGACGCGACGAACAAATACCTGGCCGGCTACGAAAAGACGGACTACCAGCTGGCGCTGGAAAAGACGCTGAAAAAATAAACCGGCGCAGGCAATGCAAAAAAGGACGGCCAGGTGCAAACCCGGCCGTCCTTTTTTATTGTCTGCGCCACGCGGGCGCCATCGCTATTTAGAAGCGGTAGCCGACGCCTACGCCGATCAGGACAGGGTCGATCTTGACTTCGCTGGCCTTGGCGGCACCGACGAAGACGTCGCTGCGGATCTGGACTTTTTTGATGTCAAAGTTCAGCGACCAGTTTTTGTCCAGCTTGTAGTCGACGCCGGCTTGCAGCGAGAAGCCCCAGCTGTCATGCTCCAGGCGGCCAGCGCCATTCAGCAGTTTCACGCTCGAAATGTTCGTATAGTTCACGCCTGCACCGACGTATGGGCTGAACTGTTTTTCAGGCATGAAGTGGTATTGCAGCGACAAGGTCGGCGGCAAATGCTTGAACGTACCGATATTTTGGCCACCCAGGGTGACGTCATGCTTTTGCGGATACGTCAGGATCAGCTCGGCAGCGATGTTTGGCGTGAAGAAATACGAAATATCGATTTCAGGAATCGTCTTGCTGCTGACGTGGATCGTGTCCGATGCACCGACGCCCAACACCGGCGTGGATTTGTTGGCAGGATCGATGTGCACGGCGCGCGCGCGCACCAGCCATGGGCTTTCCTGCGCCATTGCATTGCCGGCGAATGCGCCGATGGCGGCCAGGACGATTGCTGCTGCAGTTGCGGACTTCTTCATTCTAGTTCCCTCTTTTTGTCGTTAAGTAACGCTGCGAAGTCTAAGAGTGCAGTGCAACAAAAACTTTGATCCACATCAAATAGTGCTAGATGGCATCATCAGAGGGATTTTTTTCTTTACCCAGGTCAAGAAAATGCGGCATTGCAAAATCAAACCACCTCGGCAAACAGGCTGGCGAGCCAGTCGGCAAACACGCGCACGCGCGGCGACAGTTGCCGCTGATGGGGATACAGCACGGACACGGGCAGCGGGTCGGGACGCATGGCCGACAACACTTCCACCAGCTCACCGGCGGCCAGCGCCCGCTCCAGGTGGTAGCGCGGCGCCTGGATCAAGCCCAGGCCCGCGCGGCAGCAGGCGTGATACGCGTCGGCATTGTTGACGGAGACGGTGCCCGGCAAGGCCACGCTGTGTCGCTGGCCATCCACCTTGAAATCGAAGGGCCAGACCTTGCCCGTCTGGGCGGAAAAGAAATTGACGGCGCGGTGGCCATCGAGCTGCGCCAGATTCTTCGGCGTGCCGTGCGCGGCCAGGTAGGCGGGGCTGGCGCATGTTACCTGTTCCAGCAGCGCCAGCCGGCGCGCCACCATCGACGAGTCGCTCAATTCGCCCACGCGCAGCACGCAGTCGACGCCTTCGCGCACCAGGTCGACGAGGCGGTCGCCCATGCCGATTTCCAGTTCGATCAAAGGGTAGCGGGCGCAGAACCGGTCCAGCACGGGCAGGACGAAATGCATGGCCAGGGTCGCGTGCAGGTCGATGCGCAGCTTGCCGGCCGGCTGCTGCATCGCCGAGGAAAACACGGCTTCCGTTTCTTCCAGGTCCGCCAGCAGGCGCGCGCAGCGCTGGTAATACGCCTGGCCATCGGGCGTGGGCGTCACTTGCCGCGTCGTCCGCTGCAGCAGGCGTACGCGCAGCCGTGCTTCGAGTTGCTTGATCGCATGCGTGACGGTCGCCTTCGGGTAGCCGAGGTCATGCGCCGCCTGCGTGAAACTGCGCAGCTCGACGATGCGGGTAAACAGACGCATCGCATCAAATCGGTCCATGCCCCCTCCATTGTTATTGCCTGCTGCACAGTGTAGCGATTCGAGCGCCATTTTTCCATCTTGAACGATAGTGCTGCTACAACTTGCCCGCCACGCAATGGGCACTTGCGCCGATGTCACTGGTTTCCCAACGGGCTACACCGCATCCTATTTCCAGTGCGCACATGCGAATGGTAATGATTATCATTTGCGATATAATGCAGGTTCACGCTTAAGCGCTCGCTCAGGCGATCATAAAAAGGAATGGGAGACATGGATATATTGAGGGAACTGCGTGAATCGGGCTTGAAAGTGACCATCCCCCGCTTGCGGATTCTGCAGCTGTTTCAAGAAGGCGGCATCAAGCACCTGAGTGCGGACGATGTCTACAAACTCTTGCTGGCTGAAAAGATCGACGTGGGCCTGGCCACCATCTACCGCGTGCTGATGCAGTTTGCCGAGGCGGGCATCTTGTTTCGCCGGCATTTCGAATCGGGCCACGCCGTCTTCGAACTCAATGAAGGCCAGCACCACGATCACCTGGTCTGCACCGGTTGCGGCAAGGTCGATGAATTCGTCGACGAAGGCATCGAATTGCGCCAGAATGAGATTGCCACCGAGCGGGGCTTCGTGCTGCACGAGCACGCGCTGTCGCTGTACGGCACCTGCGCCGAGTGCACGGCGAAGAAAATTCCGCCGCGCCGGGCCTGAAGCTGCCTGGGCCGCCAGGGCGCCGCTGCCTTGCGGTAAGATTCGCTCACGCTTGAGAAAGGATCACCCATGTACATCGGAGAAATCGCCCGCCTGGCGGGCACCTCGCCCAAGGCCTTGCGCCACTATGAAACGCTGGGCTTGCTGGGCGACGTACGCCGCTCGGGCGCCTACCGCGTCTACACGCAGCAAGACCTGGCGCAAGTGAGACTGATACGCCAGGCGCAGGCGCTGGGCTTCCGCCTGGCCGAACTGTTGCCCGTCCTGGCCGGCGACGAGACCGACTGGGCCGCCCTGTCGCGGCACATCGCCGCCAAGCGCGCGCAGATACAGCAGGAGTTCGCCCGCCTGCGCCAGCTCGACGCGCAACTGGCCGACATCGACACGGAAATTCACGACTGCCTGGCGCGCCAGCACCTTTCAGCGGCCGCTTGACTCTGCCACTAGGGGCAGGCTTTAGCATGCAGGCTGTTCTTTAACGGAAAGCCTGCAGCATGCCAAAAATAGCCCCCAAACGCGTCTTGATCATCCTCGGCCACCCGTCCAGCGACAGTTTCTGCGCCGCCCTGGCCGAGGCCTATGCCGCCACGGCCCGCAGCGAAGGCCACACCGTGCGCGAGCTGCGCCTGGGCCAGCTGGACTTCGATCCCATCCTGCACGAAGGCTACCGCCAGGTGCAGCCGCTGGAAGCGGACTTGCTGGCCGCGCAGGAAGCCATCAGCTGGGCCGAACACCTGGTGTTCGCCTACCCCATCTGGTGGGGCGGCGCGCCGGCCCTGCTGAAAGGCTTTGTCGACCGCGTCTTCCTGCCCGGCTTTGCCTTCAAGTACCGCCCGGGCAAGGCTTTCCCGGCCCAGCTGCTGAAGGGCCGCACGGCCCAGCTCCTGGTGACGATGGACACGCCGCCCTGGTATTTCCGCTGGGTCTACCACATGCCCGGCATCCACCAGCTGCGCAAGACGACGCTGGAATTTTGCGGCATCAAGCCCGTCAAGGTGGCCAGCTTCGGCCCCATCCTCAATTCCACCGAAGTGCAGCGCGCGCGCTGGCTGGAACAGGCGCAGGCGCTGGCGCGGCGCCTGTAGGGCCGGAACGGATTGCCATGCAGCCATCTTGCATACGGTTTTGACAAGCTGGTAATCAAGCCGTCACATTCCACGGCTACCATGATGATATTGCCTGTTTGTCAGTCGCCTTGCCGTCGCGACAACAAGGGTCCGCTCGTCATGTAAAGGTAGCCGCTGTGGAGTTCAACGCTTCTCGATTGCATCTTCCCCGTTATCGCACCTCCGTGGCGTTCGATCTGTGCATCCCCACGGAATCGGTGCAGGCCGACGCCAGCAATTTCGCCGTGCTGGAGCTGTTCACGGAACGGCGAGACATGATGAGCCTGCCAGTCACGGAGCAGCAGAAGCCCATCGGTTTGATCAGCCGCAACATCTTCATGTCGCAGATGTCCAAGCCCTTCTATCACGAGGTGTACGGCAAGAAGAGCTGCATCGCCTTCATGGACAAGGAACCGCTGATCGTCGATGGCGCCATGAGCATCGAAGACCTCACCTTCCGCGCCGTGGAAGCGGGCGAAAAGGCGCTGGCCGACGGCTTCATCATCACCGAGGGTGGCGCGCTGGCCGGCGTGGGCTTCGGCTTGCAGCTGATGAACGTGGTGGCCACCATGCAGGCGGAAAAAAACCGGCAAATCATGCACAGCATCGATTACGCCAGCGTGATCCAGCGCGCACTGCTGCGCACATCAAGCGCGGAATTGCGCGCCACCCTGCCCGACGCGCACCTGGAATGGCAGCCGCGCGACGTCGTCGGCGGCGATTTTTACTTCTTCGAGCGCCACGCGGGCGGCTGGTTTGCCGCCATCGCCGACTGCACCGGGCACGGCGTTCCGGGCGCCTTCATGACCCTGATCGCCTCGTCGGCCCTGAGCCAGGCACTGCGCGAACTGGGGCCGCGCGATCCGGCCGCCCTGATCGGCGCCGTCAGCCGCTCCATCAAGACCTTGCTGGGCCAGGACGGCGCCGCCAGCGACAACGCAGGCCACGCCGGTTCGAACGACGGCATGGATTGCGCCTTCCTGTGTTACGACGACGCCAGCGCCAGCCTGCGTTTCGCGGGGGCGAAACTGGCGCTGTACGTGGTGGCGCCGGGCGAAGAGGCCGTGCGCGCCATCGACGGCGCGCGCATGGGCGTGGGCTATGTCGACACGCCGCCCGGCTACTGCTGGCACAACGAGACGCTCGCCATACCCGCCGGCAGCCTGCTGTTCATCACCACCGACGGCTTGCTCGACCAGATCGGCGGCGCGCGCGACATCGCCTATGGCAAGCGGCGCATGCGCGAGCAGTTGCTGGCGCAGCGCGCCGCTCCCGCCGGCGACGTGGCGGCGGCGCTGCTGCAGGACAGCGCCGCCTGGCAAGGCAAGCAACCGCGCCGCGACGACCTGACCTTTTTCTGTTTCCGCCTGTAGTTTTGGCGCCATCGAAGCACCTTATCAACAAGAAACCGGGTCACCGGCTAGCCAGGAGCACGGACGTGCTGTACGAAGAATTCAACGAGTTTTGGGATGTGGCGCGCAAGCGCAACATCATCTTTTTTTACGTGGGCTATTTCTCGCAGCACGTGGTGAGCGCCATTTCCGAAACCATCAAGGCGCGCCTCGACACGGCCGGCGCGGCCGGACCCACGCGGCGGCGCATCTTTTCCTCGTTCATCGAGATGTCGCAAAACATCATGCACTACTCCGCCGACAGCCTGACGCCCGATGCGCAGCTGGACCAGCAGATGCGGCGCGGCTCGTTTTGCATCGGCACGCGCGGCGACAGCTTTTTTCTGCTGTGCGCCAACCCCGTCTCGACGGACAACGTGGCGCAGATCCGCGCCCGCCTGGAGCCGCTGCACACGATGACGATGGAAGAAATCCGCCTCGCCTACAAGAAGGCCCTGCGCGAGGAAGCGCCGGCCGACAGCAAGGGCGCCGGCCTGGGTTTTCTCACCATGGCGCGCGACGCCAGCGAGCCGCTGGAATTCGAATTCGTCCAGGACCCACAGGAGCCGGGGCACACCATCTTCTGCATCAAAGCCATCATTTGAAAGAGCCGACTCAGGAAAGCATATGCAATTACCGTCACCACTGTTCATCGCCGCGACCCCGTGTTCGCCCGAAATCGACTTCCGTTTCGAGCAGCACACCCTGTCGATCAAGGGCGAGTCCTATCCGGAAAACGCGGCCGCCTTCTATGGCCCGCTGATCGCCACCGTGCGCGCCTACCTGGACGCCTGCCGCGAGAGCGCCATCACCGTCAACGTCTCGCTGGCCTACTTCAACAGCTCCAGCACGAAGATGCTGTTTACCCTGTTCGACACCCTGAACCAGGCGGCCATCGATGGCAACCAGGTGCGCCTGAACTGGTATCACGACGAAGACGACGACACCATCCTGGAGTTCGGCCAGGAGCTGCAGCAGGATTTCACGGCGCTCGATTTCCGCGACCATCCCGTGCGAGGCAGCTAGAGCATGCACGCCGCCATCTCCGAGTCCGGCCTGGAACCCGACCTGTTCACCGTGGAAGCGGCGGCGCTGGCTGCCGCGCGGCGCATGCACGCCGACGTCCATGCCAGCGGCGAGGCGCAGCGCCGCGTGCTCGGTGAACTGATCAATCACTACGAACGGCTGATGCGCGAGACGCGGCGCCTGATCGGCCGCAGCGACCGCGCCGAGCGCGACATGCATTTGCTGAACCGGCAATTGCAAACCCTGGCCGGCCAGCTCGAATACCGCGCCACGCACGACCCGCTGACGGGCGCCCTGAACCGCGGCGCCGTGATCGAGCATGCCTCGCACTGCCTGGCGCAGGGCGACATGGCCCTGATCGTGCTCGACATCGACCTGTTCAAGCAGGTCAACGACGATTTCGGCCACCCGGCCGGCGACGGCGTGATCCAGGCCGTGGTCGACTGCCTGAAGGGATTATTGGGACAGGAGACGGCCATCGGCCGGGTCGGCGGTGAAGAGTTTTCCGTGGTCTGGCCCACCTCTTCGCGCGACGAGGCGGCGCAAATCGCGCAGCGAATCTGCGAGAGCGTCGGCCGCCAGCGCCATGCGGCGCCCATCACGCGCGCCATCACCGTCAGCGTGGGCCTGAGCTGGAACCGCGCCGGCACGCCGTTCGAGACGGCCTACAGCCATGCGGACCAGGCCCTGTACCAGGCCAAGCGCGAAGGACGCAACTGCGTGCGCCAGTGGCTGGAAAGCTGACTCAATGCACTGCATCAGCGCAGCTGTTCGCGCGCCATGCTGCCGTCGCGGCGCATGGCGGCAGCGGCGCGCTGCATGGCAGCCACCTGCGCCTCGGGCACCTTGAGGTTACAGGCCAGGTAAGTCTGCACGCGATTAAAGGTCAGCAGCGGTTCCACCTTGCCCTCCCACTGCTTGCCGGCAAACGGCTTGCTGCCCACCGCCATGCCCACCGCCCACAGGTCGATGCGCCCCAGCAGCAGCTTTTGCGGATTGAGCCACTCCTGCGTCACGGGCGCCACGTTCAGGCCATGCTGGCGCAGGTAGTCGTCGCGCGCGTCACCGAGCACCGTGCCGATCACCAGGCCGCGCGCATCGGCCAGCGTGCGCAGCGTCAGATGCCGCTCGGCCAGGCCATACAGTACCCACTCCGCTTCGTTGAGGGGGCCGATCCAGCGAAATTGCGCTTCGCGCTCTTGCGTGCGGCTGGTGGAAAAGATGCAGGTATCAGGCTCGCGCAGCGCCTGCGCATACGCGCGCTTCCACGGCAACAACTCGATGCGGTAGGCGATGCCGGCGCGCGCCATGATGTCGCGCACCTTCGTCGTTTCGCGTCCGACAACGACATTGCCTTCCATCATGCTCGATGGCGGCAAGTGCTCGCCAACGATGCGCAGGCCAGCCGCTGCGGCCAGCACCGGCATCAGCAGCGCCACTGCCAGCAGCCGCGCCATGCTTGCTTGTTTCATGCTTGCTTTCATCTGCTACAGGGGATTGCCGCCGATGTTACCATCGCCCCGTGCCGGCAGCGCCGCATATTATCAATTACACCATTTATTTTCCGCAACGTGGCAACAGGCCAACGCCGGGACGATCAGCATGCAGGGGAAAGGAAGAATATCTGGCGGAAAACAGTAGGAGTCGAACCTACGGGAGAACGTCTGACGCCCTCCACCGGGTTTGAAGCCCGGCCACATCACCGGATGAGTGTGCTTTCCGCGGTGCCTGAGCTAGCTGCTGGCCAAGGCTGCGGTATAGGACCACAGCGCTTGCGGGCGTAATAGATGCCCATTGCCAACACGGCGAGTATAACCGACGCGGTCAAAGAATTCCAAGACCTGGATCGCTCGCTTGCGGCCCAGACCACTGGCATCGCGGAAGGTGGCCGCGCCCACGGCGCCGGAACCGGGCGCCAGATTCTCGTCCAACTCCGCTTTTTCGGTCAGGCTGCGCACCAGTTGCGCCAGCTCGGCCAGCGCCGCCTGGTGATAAAACAGGTCGTGCACCACCTGGCTGATCTGCCCTGCCTTGGCCAGTTTGCGCAGCAGCCTGCGCGTGTCGTCCTCGGCCAGGCCGAAGTCGCGCGCCAGGTCGCGCGTCCACGGCGGCTCGAAGCGCCCCTGCTCCAACGCCGCCAGCAAGGGCTCGGCCAGCGCCTGCTCCTGTGGCGTCAGTTCCACGCTGTGGGTCGGCAGATGCAGGCTGGCGCCGCGCGCCAGCACCTCGCCGCGCGCCAGCAAGCCTTCGACCAGATGGCTCCACAAGGCGTCTTCCATCTCCGCGTCGACGATGCGCTTCAGGCGCCACAGTTCCGGCCCTGCTTCATCGGGCGCGCGCGCGTGGAACACCGCCAGGGCGGCCAGCACCCGCTCTTCCAGCGCCAGCAACGCTGGCGGTGCCAGCAGCAGGGCGTCGCCACCGCGCAGGGCGATGCGCCGCGTCTCGGCCGGCAGCGCGATGGCGTTCGCCGGCAGCAGCGACAGGCGCACCAGCAGCGACTCGCGCAGCCCCAGCGGGCTTTGCGCCAGCAAGGCGGCGATATCGCCGTGTGCGACAAAGGCGGCCAGCGCGTCCAGCCAGGCCAGCCTGGCCTGGCTGCGCCGCTTGCGCGCGGGGCCGAACGGGTCGAGCACCATGCCGCCGCCCACCGTCTGCGTCGCTTGCGCATTGCGCACGACGAAGCGGTCGCCCGGCACGCCGTGCATGGGCGACTCGAACACCAGTTGTACTCTGCCCGTCTGCCCCGGCGACAGGGTTTCGCCATCGAGCATGACGGCGCGCGCCAGCTGGTGCGCCGCGCCCAGGTGCACGTGCAGCGGCGACCAGGCTTTCAATTGCACGCCGGCGTCGGGCAGCAGGGTCAGTTGCACGTCGAGGCGCTCGGAACACTGCGCCAGCTCCGGCGCGACGATCCAGTTGCCCCGTTCGATGCGTTCGCGCTCGATGCCGGCCAGGTTCAGCGCCAGGCGCTGGCCCGCCACGCCCGTCTCGGCCGCGCGGTTCTGCGCATGGATGCTGCGCACGCGCGCGCCTGCGCCGCCGGGCGCCAGCTGCAGCGTGTCGCCCACCCTGGCCATGCCGGCCAGCGCCGTGCCGGTGACGATGGTGCCCTGCCCCGACAAGGTAAACACGCGGTCCACGCCGAGGCGGAACAAGCGCCGTTCATCGCGCTGCGGCAGGCTGCGCGCCACCTGCGTCAGGTGCGCCAGCAAGGCCGCCACGCCGGCATCGTTGTCGCGGCTGGCGGCCGTGGGGAAGATGGGACTGCCCGCCAGCGGCGTGCCGGCCAGCAGCGCCTCGATGTCCGCCTCCACCTGCGCCACGCGGGCGCCGTCGGCGCGGTCGATCTTGGTCAGCGCCACGGCGCCGCGCGTCACGCCCAGCAGCTGCAAAATCGCCAGGTGCTCGTGCGTCTGCGGCATGATGCCGTCGTCGGCCGCCACCACCAGCAGGGCGAAGTCGATGCCCGTCACGCCGGACGCCATGGTGCGGATGAATTTTTCGTGGCCCGGCACGTCGATCACGCCCAGCACCGTGCCGTCCGCCAGCGGCAGATAGGCGTAGCCGAGTTCAATCGAGATGCCGCGCGCCTGCTCTTCCTTCAGGCGGTCCGTGTGCACGCCCGTCAGCGCGCGCGTGAGCGTCGTCTTGCCATGGTCGATATGGCCTGCGGTGCCGACGATCATGCGGACAACTCGCCGAGCTGCGCGATGAAGGCCGTCTCGTGCGCCGCTTCCAGGCAGCGCAAATCGAGCCACAGCGTGTCTTGCCCGATGCGCCCGATCACGGGGCACGGCAAGGCGCGCAAACGCTGTTCCAGCACGCCCAATGGGTTGCTCAGGCGCGAACCGGGTGTACTGCGGATGGCCAGGCCAAAGCTGGGCAGCTGGTCGACGGGCAAAGCGCCGCTGCCGATCTGGCTTTGCATGGCTTCGGCCGTGACCACGTACTGCATGCCCAGCGCGCCTTGCAGCAGCGGCAGCAGGGTGTGCGCCTGCGCACGCATGGCGCCCGCAGGGCGTGTCAACAGGCGCAAGGTGGTCAGACGTTCGGCCAGCAAGTCCGGCGCGCGGTACAGCTGCAGCACCGGGGCCAATGCCGCCAGGGTCAGTTTGCCCACGCGCAGCGCGCGTTTCAGGGGGTTGCGCTTGATCTTCGCGATCAAATCGGCGCGTCCGACGATGACGCCGCACTGCGGCCCGCCCAGCAATTTATCACCGCTGAAGGTCACCAGGTCGGCACCCGCTTCGATGGTTTCGCGCACCGTCGTTTCATGTGGCAAGCCATACTGGGCCAGGTCGACCAGGGTGCCGCTGCCCAGGTCCACGGCCGTCGGCACGCCGCGTTGCGCCGCCAGCGGCACCAGTTCGTCGAGTTCCACGCTTTTCGTGAAACCGGTGATCGCGTAATTGCTGCAATGGACCTTCATCAAGAGGGCCGTGTGTTCATTCACGCCATTGGCGTAATCGGCCAGGTGGGTGCGGTTGGTGCTGCCCACTTCGCGCAGCACGGCGCCGGCGCGCGTCATCACGTCGGGGATGCGGAAGGCGCCGCCGATTTCCACCAGTTCGCCGCGCGAGACGACGACCTCTTTATTCTGCGCCAGGGTATTGAGCATCAGCAGCACGGCGGCCGCATTGTTGTTGACGATGGTGGCCGCTTCGGCGCCCGTCAGTTCGCGCAGCAATTCCTCGACCAGGTCGTCGCGGTCGCCGCGCTTGCCCGTCTCCAGATCGAATTCCAGGTTCATCGGCCACTGCAGCGCTTCCACCACGGCTTGCACGGCCGCGTCGGGCAGCAGCGCGCGGCCCAGATTCGTGTGCAGCACGGTGCCCGTCAGGTTGAACACGGCGCGCAGCTGCGAGCGCGATTGGGCCTGCAGCCGCTCGCCCATGTGCGCGACGATGGCGGCGATCGATGCGCCCTCCTCGCACACTGCGCCCGCCAGCATGGCCGTACGCAGTTCGGCCAGCACGGCGCGCGCGCAGGCCAGGGTCTGCACGCGGCCGTAACGTGCAATCAGCTCAAGGCAAGCCGCGTCGCCCAGGATGCGGTCGACCGACGGCAGGCGCACGGTTTGCCCTGTCGTCATGCTGGCTGGCCCTCGCCGCTGTCGTTCTTCCCCAGCCACAGCAGCGGATTGCCGCTGGCGCGCTGGTAGCCCGCTTCGCCCACCAGCAGGTCGAGCATCAGGCTGGCGAGGTCGTCGGCCAGCGGTTCGACGTTGTAATCGTGTTCCTGATTGAAGACTTTGCGATAGGTATGGCAGTCGTCGCAGGTTTCCGCGCGCGCCACCTTCTTCGGATCATTCGCCTTGTTGGGCAATTTGTCGTCCTTGGCCGCCACGGGGTCGAACGGCGCCGCATCGGCCGCGTCCAGGCCCTGGTAGGCGATCTTGCCATTCTGTTCGCAGGTCGAGCACTTCACGCGCACCATATGCCATTCGCTTTCGCAAATGCCGCAGTGCAGGTAACGGTAGCCCTGCGATCCGCCGCCGATGCGGATCACGCTGGCGACGGGGTGCGACCCGCAGACGGGGCACAGGGTGCCCGTTTCCAGGTCCGGCACGCGCGCGGCGCGCAACTGGCTGGCCGACACCGACCATAAAATCTGCAGCGCGGCGGCGACGAACGGCGCGTGCATGGGATTCACATTGTCGCCGTTTTCATCGAGCACGGCATCGGCGCAGGCGTCCAGCGCTGGCGCGTCGAGCGCGCGCAACTGGGCCAGCACCTGGGTCAGACCGCCCGATAGTGCCGGCTGGCTGGCAGCCGTGGCGGCCAATTCATCGAGCAGGCTGGCAAAGATGGCGCGCCAGACGGGCGGACGGGCGCCATTCACGGGCAGCACCGGCATGCGGTGCTGCATCGCGCGGCGCAGCGCGTCGGGGTCGGCGGCAGGCACGGCGCCGGGCGCCAGTGTTCCCACCACGGCGGCCTGCGCATCGGCCAGCGCGGCCATCAGCACCAGGTAACCCTGCATGCCCGCGTCGACGGGGATGCCCTTGATATTGCCCTGCGCCAGTTCGCGCAAGCGCAAGGCGCGCGCCGTAAACAGGCTGTCAGGCTGCGGCAGCAGCAGGCGCGGAATCGCGTTGTGGTCCAGGCCTTCGATTTCGCCTGGCTGAAGAATGCGTTGTACCAATGGAGTTCCCATCAAAAAAGGGGATGTAAAAGTATTTTAATCGATACAGTCATCGCAAGCCGCAAAGGAAAACAGGGGTCAGTCCCTTCGGGATCGGAACGCGTTCCATTGGAACGCATTCCCCCGGCGGGTCTGACCCCAGCTCTTGCACTTGGGCTACTTAAGCAAAAAACCGTCAGTCCTTGCTGTTTCGCATCACCGCTTCAAACCACTTCGGATGGTGCTTGCGCGCCCAGCCGTAGGTGACGGTGCCGCGCACCATGGCGCCGACCGAGCCCTTGACCCAGATCGCCGCATAGATATGCACGATGATGGCGCAGATGATGGCAAAAGCGCAACCGGCATGCAGCAAGGCGGCAAAGCGCACCACGTCGATCGGGAAGTAGAACGCGAAATACGCGCGCCAGATCACGATGCCCGACAGCAGCAAGCCGATCATGCTGACCAGCAACACGAAGAACAGGATCTTCTGGCCGGCATTGTATTTGCCGATCTTCGGAAGCTTTTCCTCGCGGTTGTGGAGCACGTCGTCCATTTGCTTGAGCCACTGCTTGTCGCCGTCCTCGAACTTGTTGTGGTGCCAGAAGCGCACCACCAGGATCGCGAACGAGACAAACATCACCAGGCCGGCAAACGGATGCAAGATGCGCGTCCATTGCCCGCCGCCGAACAGATTCGCCAGCCACGCCATCGAGGGATGGAACATGGCCAGGCCGGACAGGGCCAGCATGACGAAAGTGATCGCGGTGACCCAGTGATTCGTGCGCTCGTTCGAGTCGTAACGCTGGATCAAGGGATTGCCATCCTTGTCGCGCAGCCTGCCATCGTGGTGTTCACTATGCTTCATGCTGTTCCTCCCGGATGCGCTTGGCCTCTTCCAAGGCTTCGTGCTCTTCGTCCTTGCTCACTTCGTTCGGACCGACACGCGTGTAATGGAAGAAGCCTGCCAGCGCCGTGGCAGCCATGCCGGCTACTGCCAGCGGCTTGGACCAGCCCTTCCAGAAGCCCACCATCGGGCTGATGCGCGGGCGTTCCGGCAAGTTCGAATACAGCTTCGGCTTGTCGGCATGGTGCAGTACGTACATCACGTGCGTGCCGCCCACGCCCAGCGGATCGTACAGGCCCGCGTTCTCGAAACCGCGCGACTTCAGGTCGACGATGCGCTCTTCCGCATGCACCTTCATGTCTTCCTTGGTGCCGAAGACGATGGCGCCCGTCGGGCAGGTTTTCACGCAGGCCGGTTCCTGGCCCACGGCGACGCGGTCCGAGCACAAGGTGCACTTGTAGGCGCGGTCGTCCTTTTTCGAAATGCGGGGCACGTCGAAAGGACAGCCGGCCACGCAGTAGCCGCAACCGATGCAGTTTTCCTGGTGGAAATCAACGATGCCGTTCGTGTATTGCACGATGGCGCCCGGCGCCGGACAGGCTTTCAAACAGCCCGGGTCCTCGCAGTGCATGCAGCCATCCTTGCGGATCAGCCACTCGAGGTTGCCGTCGTTGTTTTCGTGTTCGGCAAAACGCATCACCGTCCACGATTGCGGCGTCAAGTCCGTCGGATTGTCATAGGTGCCATGGTTTTCGCCGACTTCATCGCGCAAGTCGTTCCATTCCATGCACGCCGTCTGGCAAGCCTTGCAGCCGATGCATTTCGACACATCGATCAGCTTGGCCACGGTACCCGTCACCGGGCTGCGCGCTTGCGGCGGCGTCACCGTGGTAGCCGACAGGCGCCGGATATCTAAGGATTGCAGTGCCATTATTGAGCTCCCATCATGCTTTTTCCACCTTCACGAGGAAGGACTTGAATTCCGGCGTTTGCGAATTCGCATCCCCCACGCCCGGTGTCAGGGTATTGATCAGATACCCCGGCTTGGCCACGCCCGTAAAGCCCCAGTGCAGCGGCAGGCCCACGGTATGCACCTGCTTGCCCTCGATCATCAAAGCCTTGATGCGCTTGGTGACCACGGCCTTGGCGATGATGTGGCCCCGTTTGGAACTGACGCGCACTTCACCACCGGCAATGACGCCGATGCTCTTGGCCAGCTCTTCGCCGATTTCAACGAATTGCTGCGGCTGGATGATGGCGTTCAGGCGCGCATGCTTGGTCCAGTAATGGAAATGCTCGGTCAGGCGGTAGCTGGTCGCCACATGCGGATATTCCTCGTGCGTGCCGAACAGCTTCCGGTCATCGGCGAACACGCGCGCGGCCGGATTGCTGGTCGCTTGCGGGTTTTTCGGATGCATGGGGTTGTAGCCCAGCGGATTTTCGAACGGCTCGTAATGCTCGGGGAACGGTCCCTCGGCCATGGCGCCGCGCGCAAAGAAGCGCGCCACGCCCTCGCCCAGCATGATGAACGGACCCATGCCGTTTTCCGGCGGTTCGTCGACCTTGAAGTCGGGAATATCGGCCCCGCTCCAATTGCTGCCATTCCACTCGATCAACTTGCGCGTCGGGTCGAAAGGCTTGCCCTTCAAGTCGCACGAAGCGCGGTTGTACAGCACGCGGCGGTTGGCCGGCCATGCCCAGGCCCAGCCCAGCGTCTGGCCGATGCCGGTCGGGTCGCTATTGTCGCGCCGTCCCATCTGGTTGCCCGCCTGCGTCCAGCTGCCGGCGAAGATCCAGCAACCGCTCGACGTCGTGCCGTCGTCGCGCAATTGCGCAAACGAGGCCAGCTGCTCGCCTTTTTTCACCAGCAGCTTGCTCGGATCCTTCAGATCGTACAAGTCGGCCAATGCCTTGCCGTTGAATTCGCGGGCGATTTCTTCCGGCTGCGGGTTATGCGGCTGCGCATAATTCCACGTCAGGTTGAGAATAGGATCGGGGAACTTGCCGCCCTCTTTCTGGTACAGGCTACGCATGCGCAAGAACAGGCCCGACATGATCTCCAGGTCGCTGCGCGCTTGGCCCGGCGGTTCGGCCGCCTGCCAGTGCCACTGCAGCACGCGCGAGGAACTCACCAGCGAACCGCGCTCTTCGGCGAAGCAGCTGGTCGGCAAGCGGAACACTTCCGTCATGATCTTGGTGGGATCGACTTCGTGGTATTGGCCATGCGGCTTCCAGAATTCGCCCGTTTCCACGGCCAGCGGGTCCATGATGACGAGGAACTTCAGCTTCGACAGCGCTTCCGTGACCTTCTGCTTGTTCGGCGCGGACGCCAGCACATTGAAGCCCTGGCAGATATAGCCCGTCATCTTGCCTTGGTGCATGTTCTCGATGGCTTGCATCAAGTCATACGGCTTGTCGAGTTTCGGCAGGTAGTCGAACGCGTAATTGTTCTCGGCCGTGGCGAAATCACCCCACCACGTCTTCATGAAGCTGACGTGGAACTTGCGGTAATTGCTCCAGTAGCTGAGCTGGTTCGGCCGCAGCGGCTTGGTGGCGCGCGCGCCGATATACGCATCGAAGTCCTGCTCGGCTTCGTTCGGCAGGGTCATATAACCTGGCAACAGATTCGACATCAGGCCCAGATCGGTCAAGCCCTGGATGTTCGAGTGCCCGCGCAAGGCGTTCATGCCGCCGCCGGCGATACCCATATTACCCAGCAACAACTGCACCATGGCGCCCGTGCGGATGGTTTGCGCGCCCGTCGAGTGGTGCGTCCAGCCCAGCGCGTACAGGATGGTACCGGCGCGTCCCGGCACGGCGGTCGAAGCCAGGGCTTCGGCCACCTTGTGGAACTTGTCGGGCGACACGCCGCACGTGCGTTCGACCATCTCGGTCGTGTAACGCGCGTAGTGCTTCTTCATCATCTGGTAGACGCAGCGCGGGTGTTCCAGGGTCGGGTCGACCTTGGCGTAGCCATCGTCGCCGATCTCGTAATCCCAGGTGGCCTTGTTGGTGTACTTGCCTTTTTCCTTGTCGTAACCCGAGAACAGGCCGTCCTCGAACGCATAGTCTTCGCGCACGATGAAAGGCATGTCCGTGTAGTTGCGCACGTACTCATGCTGGATCTTGTCGTTCGTCAGCAGATAATTGATGATCGCGCCGAGAAAGACGATGTCCGTGCCGGTACGCGTGGCGCAGTAGTAATCTGCCACGGATGCGGTACGGGTAAAACGCGGATCGACAACGATCAGCTTGGCCTTGTTATGCGCCTTCGCTTCCGTAACCCATTTGAATCCGCAAGGATGTGCTTCTGCTGCATTGCCGCCCATGACCAAAATCACATCGGCATTCTTGATATCGACCCAATGATTCGTCATCGCGCCACGGCCAAACGTCGGGGCAAGACCTGCCACCGTCGGTCCGTGTCATACACGCGCCTGATTATCAAAGGTCAGCATCCCCATGCTGCGCACTGTCTTGTGGGTCAGATAACCGACCTCATTGCTGCCGGCGGACGCGGCCAGCATGCCGGTGGAGAGCCAGCGGTTGACGGTCTTGCCGTCGGCATTCTTTTCGATCAGGTTGGCATCGCGGTCATCCTTCATCAGGCGCGCGATCTTGTCGAGCGCCACATCCCAGGAGATCGGTTGCCATTCCGTGCCGCCCGGTGCGCGGTATTCGGGCACTTTCAGGCGGTTCGGGCTGTGGATGAAGTCGACCAGACTGGCGCCTTTCGGACACAGGGTGCCGCGGTTCACCGGGTGATCGGCATCGCCTTCCACGTGGATGATGCTGGAGACGGCATTTTTTGCGCCGTCGCCCAGACCATACAGCAGGACGCCACATCCTACTGAACAGTAAGGACAGGTATTGCGTGTCTCGGTGGTGCGAGACAGCTTGTATTGCCGCACTTCCGCCATCGCCTGGCCCGGTGCGAAACCGAGCAGGGCGAGGCTGGAACCAGCAATGGTCGCGCCAGTTACCCGAAGGAACTGGCGCCTGGACATCTGAACCATATTCAGGCCTCTATGATGTGAGTAAATAAAAAGTCATACAACGTCGTGGTGGTGTCATATCACCAAGATATAAGCACCATGCCTGTGCCGTATGACAGTATTTTACCCCTCAAACCCCGTCAAGGCTCAGTCCGCCGGAGAAAATTGCACATAGTCAACATTATTTGACCGGTACCGAATAGTTCCTCTAAACAATGGCAGCCCGCCTGACGCCGCTCCGCCCATGAAAAAACCCGCTCGTGAGCGGGTTTTTGGGATGGGACCGAACTTACTACAAGCTGATTTACAGGCTGTAGCGCAAGGTCAGCGCCACGTTGCGCGGCGCGCCCGGCAAGCTCAGGTTCGGGCTGGAACCGTGGCCCGAGACGATGTAGCGCGTATCGCCGATATTGTTGACGTTCAGCTGCACTTCATAGCGGCCCGTGCGGTATGCGGCCATGGCGTCGGCCGTCACGTAGCCGGGCAAGACCACCGTGTTGCCGGGATTGGCGAAACGGCTGCCGACGGCATTCGCGCCGGCGCCCACCGTGAAGCCGTGGCCCAGCTCTTTCGTCAGCCACAGATTGGCCGTGTTGCGCGCGGTCAGGGTGGCGCGCTTGCCCTTGATGGCCACCGAATTGGCCGTCGTCGTGCCCGGCGCATTCACGCTCCTGTCGACGGCGATGGAATCGGTGATCGTGGCGTCCAGATACGCGTAGCCGGCCATCATCTTCCAGCCATCGTGCAAGTCCGCGTTGAAGGTCAGTTCCAGGCCGTCCGTGCGCTGCGTGCCGACGGGCACGATGCGGTTCGTGATCGGATCGCTGGTCTTGATGTTGTCGCGCTCCAGGCGGAACAGCGACACGGTGGCATTGGCGCGGCCGCCCCACAGCTCGTACTTGGCGCCCACTTCCGTGTTGCGCGTGGTTTCCGGCGCCAGCTCGGCGTTGTTCGCGGCCAGGGCGAAGTTCTCGCCGCTGGGCTGGAACGAGCGGCTCCACGACGCATAGTAGGACTGCGCCGCGCCCGGTTGCCAGACGAGGCCGGCGCGCGGGCTGTAGGCCGCATCCGTGCGCGACAGGTCCGCCGTCGTCACGCCAAGCGCATTGGCCAGGCGCGACTGCTGTTTATAACGGTCATAGCGCAGGCCGGCCAGCGCCTTCCATTCGTCGCTGAACGCGATGGCATCCTGCACGTAGGCGGCGGCCGTGTCATAGGTGCCGAAGGTATCGCTGCGCGCGCCCAGCTTGCTACGGTTGACCACAGGCAGGACGGGTTGGAAGATCGACACATTCGTCGCCACCACGGTCGAGGCCCAGTTGCTGGCATCCTTGTTTTGCTTGCCGAACTCGGCGCCATACAGCACTTCGTGGCGCATGGTGCCCGTGACCAGCTTTTGCGTCAGTTCCGTCTGGTTGAACCAGCCGCTCTCGTCGCGGTTCAGCTTGGCGTGACCGAGGCTCATCGTGCCCTTGACTTCATTGACGTTGCCGGAAATATTCGTGTTATTGCGGTCCAGGTGGTAATCGTAATAGCGGAAGGCATTGCGCAGCAACAAGCTATCGCTGAACTTGTGCGTCAGCGTCGCGGCCGTGGAGACCACGCGCGACTGGCTGAAGTCCGCATCGCGGGCGTTGGCGGCGCCATAATAGGTGCCCGCAGCGACGGCGACGGGACGGCCGTGCCAGGACGGGATGCCGAAGTCCGTCAGGCGGCGGTCTTCCAGGTAGTCGCCCTGCAGCAGCAGCTTGGTCGCGCCAGAGAGGCGGATGGCCACGGAGGGCGCCAGCGCCGTGCGGTTGATGAATTGCTGCTCGCGGTAGCTGTCGGACACTTCGCGCGCGCCCGTGACGCGCCAGTCCACCGTCTCGCCCACCCTGCCCACGTCGACTTCGCCGCGGCGCCCTTGTGTGTTCGTCAGGCTCAGGGCCACGTCGGTGATATCGATACCCGGTTTTTTGGTGATGCGGTTGACCAGGCCGCCCGAGGAACCGCGACCGTACAGCACGGCGGCCGGCCCCTTGATCACTTCCAGGCGCTCCACATTCGACAGGTCGCGGAAATACAGGGCGTCATCGCGGAAGCCGTCGACGAACTGGTCGCCGATGGCCGTGAAGCCGCGGATGAACACCTGGTCGCGCTGGCCATCGCCCGTGGACAAGCCCACGCCGGGGATGTTCTTCATGATGTCCTGGATCGACATGGCGTTCTGGTCGCGGATAACGGCGGCCGGCACCACGTTGATCGTCTGCGGCACGTCGCGCAGGGCCATTTCCGTCTTGGTACCGCTGGCGGAGGTGGCGGCGACATAGCCATCCTTGTCCTTCGATGCCGTCACGGTGACGGCGGGCAAGCTTTCCTGTGCCCACCCCGCCAATGGCGTGGCGCCAAAGGTCAGGGCGCCCAGTACGGCGAGCGTGATCGGTTTACATCCTGGCTTGCGCTGTTGCTGCATACAATTCCCTGGTCGATTATTTAATACGAATGATTATCATTAGTATTTTATCAGCCGGCGCGGCGAAAAGTAAGGCGAAATGTAAGTGATAGTACTTATGAACCAGGTACTTGATGTAAAAAAGCAACAATGAGTTAATGCTAATAAGTAATTAAAATTGCTTTGAAAAACTATTTCCGTGCGTCAATGCTATACTTGCGGTTGCTGGTCAGCGGCCCCCAACGCCGCCACACCCCTTGCTTTACCTCCATCGTCACGCTCAGCGTGGCGCGCCGCACAGCCATCACGCGGCACCCGAAGACCCCGATCCCCTGCGCCTTGCGGCGCCTGTCCGCCCCTGCTGGCGGCGGCGATCATGACTATTAAACTGTTAGGAACTACATGAAAAACCTGAACATCGGCAGCCGCCTTGGCGTCGGCTTTGCCGTCGTATTGCTGTTGCTTGCCGCCTTGACCATCACCGCCCTGGTGCGCATGCAAACGGCCAGCGACCTGACCTACCGCCTCATCAATACCAGCATCAAGAACCAGCGCATGGTGGCCGAATGGTCGAAGATCATTGAATTGAACAGCGTGCGCGGCGTGGCCTCGTTCGAGATCCCCGATCCCGTCGTGCGCGCCAAGATCGAGCAAGACTTGAAAGTCGATGCCGAGCGTTCCAGCAAGCTGCAGGACGACATCATCGCCTCGCTGCGCAACCCGGCCGTGATCGAACAGTTCAAGGTCGTGCGCAAGGTGCGCACCGACTACGTGACGACGCGCGCGCGCGCCTTCAAGATGAAGGCCGACGGCGACGTGGCGGGCGCCAAGGAAGTGTTCGACAAGGAAGTCACGCCGATCACTACGGCTTACCTGGCCGAAGTGAAGCATTTTGCCGGCATGCAGATCAAGGCCGCCGACGGCGTCGGCGCCAGCATCATCGAAGCCTACAGCAGCACCCGCATCTTCCTCATCACCATGGGCGTGCTGGCCGTGCTGATGGGCATCGGTTTCGCCTGGTGGATCACGCGTTCGATCACCGGCCCCATCCGCGATGCCGTGAAAGTGGCGGAAACCGTGGCAGCAGGCGACCTGAGCAGCGTCATCACGGTGCAAGGCCGCGATGAAACGGGCCAGCTGATGCATGCACTGAAAACCATGAACGACAGCCTGGTCGGCATCGTCGGCCAGGTACGCAGCGGCACCGACACCATCGCCACGGCATCGGCAGAAATTGCCGCCGGCAACCAGGACCTGTCGTCGCGCACGGAACAGCAAGCCAGCTCGCTGGAAGAAACCGCGTCGTCGATGGAAGAATTGACCAGTACCGTGAAGCAGAATGCGGACAATGCGCGCCAGGCCAATAAACTGGCCGGCGACGCGGCCGGCATCGCCAGCCGCGGCGGCGCCGTGGTGGCCGAAGTGGTGGCCACCATGGGCGAGATCAATACCTCGTCGAAGAAAATCGTCGATATCATTTCCGTCATCGACGGCATCGCCTTCCAGACCAACATCCTGGCCCTGAACGCGGCCGTGGAAGCGGCACGCGCCGGCGAACAGGGTCGCGGCTTCGCCGTGGTGGCAACAGAGGTGCGCAACCTGGCACAGCGCTCGGCAGCGGCGGCCAAGGAAATCAAGGGACTGATCGACGACTCCGTGCAAAAGGTCGACGTGGGCACGGATCTGGTCGACAAGGCCGGCAAGACGATGGAAGAAATCGTGCAAAGCATCGGCTTCGTCACCTCCATCATGAGCGAGATCAGCAACGCCAGCGAAGAGCAGAGCGCCGGCATCGAGCAAGTCAACCAGGCCATTTCCGAAATGGACCAGGTGACGCAGCAAAATGCAGCCCTGGTGGAAGAAGCCTCGGCCGCAGCCGAAGCGATGCAGGAGCAGGCGAGCGAACTGGCGCAGGTGGTCAGCGTGTTCCGCCTGGACGCGAATGCGGCGGCGACCGACCGTTTCAGCATGAAAGCGGCACAGCGCAACGCCCCGGCCGCGCCGGCAACCCCGGCCACGCCTGCCCGCAAGACCCCGGCCCCTGCCCTGCGCCTGCCCGTGACGCGCAAGAGCGGCAAAGCGCCGGCGCCGGCCGAAGGCGAGTGGGAAGAGTTTTAAGTCCGCAGCAACAGCAAGAACAGCTATTGCCGGCGTATCTCGGCAATAGCCGCCTCCAGCACCTCGTCGCGCCCGGCCCGTATGCCGGCAAGCGTAGGCCTGACCTCGATATCGGGGATGATGCCCACGCGCTGCGTGGGGCGCCGGTCCGGATAAAACACGCCGATGCCGCTGATCAGGGTACTCAAGCCGCCCGGCAGCGCAAACGGCGAGATATTCCCATCCGCGCCAGCCGTGGTGCTGCCGATCACCTTCGCGCGCGGCGCCACGCGCAAGGCCATGGCCGTGTATTCGGCCTGGCTCTGGCTGACTTCATCGACCAGCAGCATGACCTTGCCCGCATAGCGCAGCGCTTGCGGGTACAAGGCCATGGCATTGGTCCAATGGAAGGCGCCGGGGTTGCCAAGGTCGCCCTTGGTAAAGCGGGCAAACTCCGTAGGCCGGTCGACCAGGTAAGACCCCAGGGCAAAGACGACAAACTCGCGCGGGTAGTTGCGTATATCGATAATCAGGCCGCGGCTACCCGCCGCCGCTGCCATATGCGCCGCCACGTCAGCCCGCTTGAGGCTCGACAGCTTGAGGTAGGCGACATCGTCGCCCAGGCGCTGGAACGCTTCCCCTTCCCTGTCATGCGTGTCCTGCACCGCTTGCCGCCCCGCTTGCCGCACGGCTGGCACACGCTGCGCCGTCATTTCCACGTCCCCCTGCTCGCGGCGTACCTGCAGCCGGGTTGCACCGCAAGCGCCAGTGGTCAGCTTGCCCGCCATGTCGCGCAGCCGCGCCGCTTCATTCGATGCCGCATAGTAGGGCCGCCAGGCGGCGACCAGTTGCGCCACCGGCACGCCATCGATGCTGGCGATGACATCGCCGACCTGCAATCGCGTCGCCGCTTCGGCTTCGGCCTCACGGTAGCCGACCACCACGGCGCTATTGCCGATGAAGCGGAGCTTGACTGGCAACCGACATTGCCCCACGGGCGGACGCACGTGCAGCGAACTCCACAGATTAGTGTGGGAATCGTTCAGGCGTGCGATCACGGCCATCATTTCCAGCTGATAGCTGGCACGATCCCTGGCCAGCGCGATGCGCGGCAGCGACTGGCGCAGGACCTCATCCCAGTTTTCACCTGCCGTAGCGCGGTAGGGCGACCAGTATTCGATGATATTCCAGAAGCGAAGCAAGGCCAGCAACTGAAAGCCGGCATCGGGCAGTGCAATATTCTCGTAGGCGATCTCATGCTCAAAGACGGGATTGCCCACCTGCTCGTGCAAGCGCAGATAAAACTGGCTGGCCGACGCCGGCCGACGCAGATAAATGTGCCGCAGATCGGCGCGCAGGCCGGCGCCGAGCAAGCTCGCATCGTCCAGCCATTGCAGTGCGGGACGCAGATGCAGCTCGCCCTGCGCCGGGACGGCACAAGGGTCGCAACCGGCAAGTGTCCCAAGACCGGCGATCCATTCCCGCAGCACGGCATCGCCCGCCGCCCTGTCAGGTGCGGCCAGCATGCGGGGCATGACACGCAAGAGTTCGTAGTCCCATTGCCGTCCGCCTGCAGTGATCAAGGGGTGATGGTATTTCAGGAACCCCCATACCTTGCCGAGCACGGCGAGATTGTCGACTTGCACCGGCGTCACGGTATCGAGCGCGATGCGCGAGCCGGCATCGAATGCGTGATTGGTTTCAAACGCGGTGTGGCGGCCATCCTGCGAAAAAGCCAAGGGTGCCGTACCGACGAGCACAATGGCAATGGCTGGCATGCACCAGCGCGCCAGTCTCAGACAGGGTATCCATTTCATCGAGCATCCTTATCGACAGCCATTCAGCTCAGGCGGGCTTGCGCTTTGGCGATCAGTGCCGCCAGCTCGCGCGGCACGGATTGCCCCAGAAATTCCAGCGCCAGTTGTTCCGGATCGATGGCGGCATCCGGCGGCAAGCCATGCTCGAAGCCGCCCACCATGATGCGGCAGAAATGCGGCGATTCGGCCCGCGTTTCCACATACCAGCAGCCCGCATGGCCCTGCACGAAATATTCGCCGATAAAGTAGCCGAGCATGGTTTTCACCCACTGCCAGCTCTCGTCGCGGATGACGATGGTGCGCATGGCCGCATCGATGTACGGCAGGTATTCGGCTGCGTTCGTCAACACTTCGTGCGCCGGCTGGATGCCCAGGCGCTCGACAAAGTTCACCAGCGAGGCGCCCAGCGCGTCATAGTAGGCGTCAAAAGCCGTCTGGCTTTGTTGCAATAATTGTTCTTGTTCGTTCGACAGCATTCACACTCCACAGGCATTCAACAATCCCGTATTTTACGCCACGCTCACATCCACTCCGGCCCGCTGCAGCAAGGCCTCATTGCGAGCGGACAACTGCGTCACCTGCAGGTGCTTGCCCGCCTTTTCATAGCGTGCATACAGGGCTTCGATGGCGGCGATGGCCGAGTGATCGGCCATGTGCAGGTGGCGGCAGTCGAGCGTCACGCGCGCCGGGTCCGACGCCAACTGGAACAGCTCCTGGAAATGCGTGGCCGAGGCGAAAAACAGGGTGCCGTGCGGCAGGTACACGCGCATGCCGGGGCGGCTGTCATCGACGTCGGCACGCATGTCGCGTGCATGTTGCCAGGCAAAATTCAAGGCGGCGATGACGATGCCGCACAGCACGGCCGTCGCCAGGTCCGTGAACACCGTGATGACCGTCACGGCGACGATCACCAGCGCGTCGTTGCGCGGCACCTTGCCCAGCACGCGCAAGGAACCCCAGGCAAATGTCTGCTGCGCCACGACGAACATCACGCCGACCAGGGCGGCCAGCGGGATGCGCTCGATCAAGGGCGACAGGAACAGGATGAACAATAAAATCATCACGCCGGCCGTCACGCCAGACAGGCGCGAACGGCCGCCCGAACTCAGGTTGATCATGGTCTGCCCGATCATGGCGCAGCCGCCCATGCCGCCAAACAGGCCCGACACGACATTCGATGCACCGAGGGCGATGCATTCGCGGTTGGGCAGGCCCCGCGTTTCCGTCATCTCATCGGTGAGATTGAAAGTGAGCAAGGTTTCCAGCAAGCCCACCATGGCCATCAGCGCCGCATACGGGAAGATGATGTGCAAGGTGGCCAGGTCCAGCGGCACGGTGGGCCAATGCAGGGCCGGCAAGCCGCCGGCGATATGCGCAAGGTCGCCCAGGGTGCGCGTCGGCAAGTGCAAGACATGGCTGAGCACGCCCACGCCCAGGATGGCCACCAGCGCGGGCGGCACAGCCTTCGTGATGCGCGGCAGCACGTAGACGATGGTCATGGTCAGCACCACCAGCGCGCCCATCACAAGCAAGGGCGTGCCTTGCAGCCAGGTTTCGCCCTGCGGCGTGGCCTGGCGAAAGTGTTCCAGCTGCGCCATGGCGATGACGATGGCCAGGCCATTCACAAAGCCCAGCATCACCGGGTAGGGCACCATGCGGATCAATTTCCCAAGGCGCAAGATGCCGAACAGCGCCATCAGGATGCCGCTGAGCACCACGGTGGCCAGCAGATATTGCACGCCATGCTGGGCCACCAGCGCCACGATGACGACGGCCATGGACCCGGCCGCGCCCGAAATCATGCCGGGGCGCCCGCCAAAGATCGCCGTCAATGCGCAAATGATGCAGGCGCCATACAGGCCCATCAGGGGATTGAGTTGCGCCACCAGGGCGAAGGCGATGCATTCGGGCACCAGGGCAAACGAGGTAGTCAGGCCCGCCAGGATGTTTTTTTGTACGTTCGAGAACCACTCATCCCGACAAGTCGTGTTGATCATTGATTCAAATCCAGGGTTGGAACAGGGAAATGTGCGCCTGAGCAAGCATCCTCAGGCGCAGCCATGCCAGCGGGCGTCAGAAAAAAGCCGTGCCGCAGTTGAACGGAGAGGAAATCGTCAGTGACTGCATGGGGTTGGCGGATAGGGGAAGCATCATCAGCGCGCCGTGCGACGCGGCTGAGCCTGCCGGCATTATACAAGATGCGCCGCAGGCAAAAAGTCGGGTGAAAGCGCGCACAAAAAAATAGCCCACTCGAAAGCGGGCTATTTTTTTCATCTGGAGGCGAGGACGGGAATCGAACCCGTCTAAACGGCTTTGCAGGCCGCTGCATAACCTCTTTGCTACCTCGCCAGAGGAACTGCTTGGATGCGCCTTGCGGCACACCTTGAAAACTGGAGCGGGAGAAGAGTCTCGAACTCTCGACCTCAACCTTGGCAAGGTTGCGCTCTACCAACTGAGCTACTCCCGCATTGGAGCTTGTTTACCACTTAATCGGGCCGCGCCAACCGCTTTGCGGCGGATAAAAAAAGGAAGCCAGCTTAGCTTCCCTTTAGAATTCTGGAGCGGGAGAAGAGTCTCGAACTCTCGACCTCAACCTTGGCAAGGTTGCGCTCTACCAACTGAGCTACTCCCGCATTGGAGCTTCTATTTTCTGCTACTGCCATCTTACTGTACTGTTTCCAGCTTGCGCTGGAGCGGGAGAAGAGTCTCGAACTCTCGACCTCAACCTTGGCAAGGTTGCGCTCTACCAACTGAGCTACTCCCGCATACGAACCGCTATTTTACTGCTTTTTACTACCGTTTACCAGTGCTGCTTTACTGCTGATCCAGTGTTCACTGGAGCGGGAGAAGAGTCTCGAACTCTCGACCTCAACCTTGGCAAGGTTGCGCTCTACCAACTGAGCTACTCCCGCAGTGGACAACATTGTATCAGAAGCTCTACTACATCGCCAGTACTACTTTTTACTGCATCTGCTGTTTTTACCTATGACACGATCCAGAAAACTGGAGCGGGAGAAGAGTCTCGAACTCTCGACCTCAACCTTGGCAAGGTTGCGCTCTACCAACTGAGCTACTCCCGCGTCATCAACAACAGGCCAGCATTATAGAGGGATTACAGGGGCTGTCAACGGGCAATATCTGGTGTTTTGCAAAATATTCCGCATACAGCAGCAAATGCAGTCTTAAGGTCCTCCGAATAGCGTAGCGAGCAAGCGCAATATCGTGTTGAGTAGCGGAGCTGTACGAAGGTACAGCGAGCAACGGAGACGCGAGAGTGCGCTGCGCAGTAGCTAGGCGGAGCGGCCTTAATGCAGATTTCCGGCCTTTTCCTTAATCAGGGGCCATGCCAGGCGCAGGTAATAGAACATCGACCACACCGTCAGCACGCAGGCGATCCACAGCAGCTTCTCGCCCCACACATGCGTATCGATCGCGCCGAAGATCACTTCGTGGTACAGCAGCAAGGGAATGGCCGTCATCTGCGCGGCCGTCTTGATCTTGCCGATCGAGCTGACGGCCACCGATTTCGATGCGCCGATCTGCGCCATCCATTCGCGCAGTGCGGAAATCGTGATTTCGCGGCCGATGATGATGAAGGCCAGCACGGCATTGACACGGTCCAGCTGCACCAGCACCAGCAGGGCGCCCGCCACCATCAACTTGTCAGCGACCGGGTCGAGGAAGGCGCCAAAGGCCGAGGTCTGGTTCCAGCGCCGCGCCAGAAAACCATCGAACCAGTCGGTGACGGCCGCAACAATGAAGACCAGGGTGGCAACCAGGTTCTGGTCGCCATGCAGCAGCATCGACGGCGGCAGGTAAAACACGCCGACGACAAGCGGGATCAGCGCCACGCGCAGCCAGGTCAAAAAAATGGGAATATTAAAAGGCATAAGGAAGCAATCGGCCGACGGGTAAATTGAACATGAAGAAAGCGTGAAGAAAGCGCCACTAGTCTACATGGCCCCGGGGTATTAGCCTAGTCCGGTTGCCGCAGCGCCGGACCAGGCCGTCATAGAACCCTCACAAAACCGTAGCGAGCGGCAGCGAATTGCGACCGAGAAGCGCAACTGTGCTTGACACGGGGGCGCCGAGCCAGTGAGCATCGCAGGCCGCAAGTCGCGACGCGCAGTAGGTTTGGTGGGGCGTTCTAATGCAGCTGCTTGTAAATTTCCTCTGCCAGTTGCGTGGAAATCCCCTCCACCGACATCAGATCCTCGACGCTGGCATCGACCACGCCGCGCAAGCCGCCAAAGCGCGACAGCAGCTTCTGCCTCCGCTTGGCGCCGATGCCTTCTATCTCTTCCAGGCGCGAAGTCTGGCGCGTCTTGGCGCGCTTGGCGCGCATGCCGGTAATGGCGAAGCGGTGCGCCTCGTCGCGGATCTGCGCGATCAGCATCAGCGCCGCCGATTCCTTGCCCAGTTCCTGCGCCGCGCGGCCGTCGACGAACAGCAGCGTTTCCAGGCCCACCTTGCGCCCTTCCCCCTTGGCCACGCCGACAATCAAGCTGATATCGAGTCCCAGCTCGGCAAACACCTGGCGCGCCATTTCGATCTGCCCCTTGCCGCCGTCGATCAGCACCACGTCCGGCATCACGCCATCGCCATTGGCGACCTTTTCGTAGCGGCGCATCAGCACCTGGCGCATGGCCGCGTAATCGTCGCCGGGCGTGATGTCGTTGATGTTGTAGCGCCGGTATTCGCCATTCTGCATGGCGTGATGGTGGAACACCACGCACGAGGCCTGCGTCGCCTCGCCCTGCGTGTGGCTGATGTCGAAACACTCCACGCGCAGGCTGTCGAGGTCTTCCGTTTCCAGGCGCAGCGCTTCGGCCAGCGCGCGCGTGCGCGACTGCTGCGAACCCTGCTCGGACAACAGGCGCGCCAGCGAAATCTCGGCGCCCTTTTGCGCCAGCTCCAGCCACTGGCGGCGCTGCCCCTGCGGCTGGAAGATCAGATTGATGCGGTGGCCGCACTGCTCCATCAGCGCCACCATCAGCGCCGGCTGGTCGAATTCGATATTCAGGATCAGCGTGCCGGGGATGAACTTTTCCGTGTAATGCTGCGCCAGGAAGGCGGCCAGCACTTCCACCTCGATCGGCTCTTCGGCAATCGCCGCCGCATCGCTGAGCTGGCTGGGGAAATAGGCGCGGTCGCCCAGGTGGCGCCCGCCGCGCACCATGGCCAGGTTGACGCAGGCGCGCCCGCCCTGCACCAGCACGGCGAGGATGTCGACGTCGGCGTCGCCCGTCGTTTCCATGCTTTGCTGATGCAGCACGCGCGACAGCGAGGCGATCTGGTTGCGCACCACCACCGCCTGCTCGAATTTCAGCTCGGCGGCAAACGCGTGCATCTTCTTTTCCAGGTCGGCCATCACTTCGCTCTGGCGCCCGCGCAGGAAGCGCGCCGCGTTTTCCACGTCGTTTTTATAGTCTTCCTTGCTGATCAGGTCCACGCACGGCGCGCTGCAGCGGCCGATCTGGTGCAGCAGGCACGGCCGCGTGCGGTTGGCGTACACGCTGTCCTCGCAGGTGCGGATCAGGAACACCTTCTGCAGGATCTGCATCGATTCCTTGACGGCCCAGGAACTGGGGAACGGCCCGAAATACTGGTTTTTCTTGTCCACCGCGCCCCGGTAATACACCATGCGCGGCGCGTCGCCATGCGTGATTTTCAAATACGGGTACGACTTGTCGTCGCGGAACAGGATGTTGTAGCGCGGCTGCAGCGCCTTGATCAGGTTGTTTTCCAGGATCAGCGCTTCCGCTTCGCTGTGCGTGACGGTGGTTTCCAGGCGCGCGATGCGCTCGACCATCATGGCGATGCGGGGGCTGGCCAGGTTCTTCTGGAAATAGCTGGAGACGCGCTTTTTCAGGTCGCGCGCCTTGCCGACGTACAGCACCTTGTCGGCGGCGTCGAAATAGCGGTACACGCCGGGCAAATTCGGCAGCTTGGCGACGGTGGCCAGCACCTGCGCGCGCGGATCGGGCGGCGTTTCCGCCAAGGATGGTTCTGGGCTTGCTTCGGTCATTGCTGGCTCATTGCGCACGTATGGCGCACTTATAGTTACCCTGCTTGTTCCACGATCACGAACGCGACCGCATACTCTTCTTCATCGCTGATCGTCACTTGCGCGCTCAGCCGGTTTTTCTCCATGAACTCCGCCAGCACGCCGCTGCAGACGATCATCGGCTTGCCGCTGGGGTGATTCAGCATCTGCGCGGCAGGCCACGTCATCGGCATGCGCAAGCCCAGGCCGATGGCCTTGGAAAACGCCTCCTTGGCCGCAAAGCGCGTGGCCAGGAAGCGCACGCCGCGCACGGCGTTTTTCGCGCTGCGGGCGCGGAATTTCTCCAGCTCCTGCGGCCCCAGTATTTTCTGCGCGAAACGCTCGCCATGGCGCGCCAGCGCCGCCTCGATGCGCGGAATCTTGCAGATATCGGTACCGATGCCGTAGATCATGCTGCGCTCCCTGGTCAGGCCCTGTGGCCCAGGCGCGTGGCCACCATGATGGCCTTCATTTCGCGCACGGCGTTTTCCCAGCCGACAAACACCGCATGCGCGACGATGGCGTGGCCGATGTTCAGTTCAGTAATATCGGGAATGGCAGCAATCGCCTGCACATTGGTGTAATGCAAGCCGTGGCCCGCATTGACCTTCAAGCCGCGGCCCACGCCGAACAGCACGCCCGCCTTGATGCGTTCCAGCTCGGCCAACTGCTCGGCGCCTGCCGTATCGGCGTAGCGGCCCGTGTGCAGCTCGATCACGGGCGCACCGAGTTCGGCAGCGGCGGCGATCTGTTGCTCGTCCGCATCGATGAACAGGCTCACGCGGATGCCCTCGCCCTGCAATTGCTGGACCGCCGATTGCACTTCCTTGAAGTAGCGCACCACGTCCAGCCCCCCTTCGGTCGTCACTTCCGTGCGTTTTTCCGGTACCAGGCAGACGTCGGCAGGCTTGATGCGGCAGGCGAAATCGATCATTTCCTGCGTCACGGCCGCTTCCAGGTTCATGCGCGTGAGCAATTGCGGCGCGATGGCGATCACGTCCGCATCCTTGATGTGGCGGCGGTCTTCGCGCAAATGCAGGGTGATGGCGTCGGCGCCCGCCTGCTCGGCCAGCAGGGCCGCGCGGATCGGGTCCGGATAGGCGGTGCCGCGCGCATTGCGCAGGGTGGCCACGTGGTCGATATTGACGCCCAGGTCGATGACGGGGCCGGAAGGCTGCAAAAAGCTCATAGTGATGGTATCCGTAAAGTGCTGTTGTGCGGCAAACCGCCGCTACAGCTGCATTAAATCGATCAGTATCTGGCGCGTGTTCAAGGTGGCGCCCCCCAGTTGATGGGCCAGCAAAAAGCGCATCAGCAGCTTGCTTTGCGCCTGCGTGGCCACATCGAGATAATCTTCGCGCTCCATGTCGAGCAGGGTCTTGCCCGTGATCTTCGGCCAGGCATCGGCCGCGCGCGCCGGGCGCGGTCCCCGTTCCGGGTCGACCACGTAGACCTGCCCCGCCTCGACGGCCTGGCGCGTGCCCGTGCAGCGCGTCAGGTCGGCCGCCACGCCCGTTTCCTTGAGCAGGGCACGCTCGAACTTGCGCAGCACGATGGGTGGCGGCTCATTGTGCGCCAGCTGATTCAAGGTAGCAACGTAGTGGTCGAACAGGACGGGATGCGGGTCGTCGCGCGCCAGCAGTTTGACCAGCAATTCGTTCAGATAAAAGCCGCACAGCAGGGCCGTCTTTTCCAGCGGCAACATGCCGCCCACCCATTCGGCGCCAGTCAAGATGCGCAGCTCGGATTTGCCCGTCCAGCCCGCCTGCAGCGGTTGAAACGTCTGCAGCACGCCGCGCAACTGCGAATGGGGCCGCTTGGCGCCCTTGGCGACGAGCGCGATGCGGCCGTATTCGCGTGTAAACACGTCGACGATGAGGCTGGTTTCTTTATGCGGGTAGCTGTGCAGCACGAAGGCTGGCTGGCCCGTGATGCGGCCGTCGCGCGCGGGCGGACGGCTGCGCCGGGGGGCTGCCGAGGTGGGCGCTGCGGAAGGTGCGGCTGGCGGCGCGATGGCCACCGGCGCGGGGACAGGTGCAGATGCAGCAGATGCAGCAGGCGAGGCTGGCGCGATGTCAGGCTGCGCTGGCGTGGTGGTGCTCATGCGTGTAGCGTCGCCCCCGGGTTGCGGATTACTCGTAGCCGTAGGCGCGCAAGCCCGCCTCGTTGTCGGCCCAGCCCGACTTGACCTTGATCCAGATTTCCAGGTACACGGGGCCGCCGAACAGCTTTTCCATGTCCAGGCGGGCCTGGGTGGAGACTTCCTTCAGGCGCGCGCCCTTGTTGCCGATGACCATGGATTTATGCGTATCGCGCTCGACCAGGATGGCGGCGAACACGCGGCGCAGATCGCCTTCCTGCTCGAACTTCTCGATCAGCACGGTGCTCGTGTACGGCAGTTCGTCACCGACGAAGCGGAAGAGTTTTTCGCGCACGATTTCCGAGGCGAGGAATTTTTCGCTGCGATCCGTGATGTCGTCCGGGCCAAAAATCGGCTGGTTTTCCGGCAAGAAGCGCTTGATTTCGTTCTGCAAGCCTTCCAGCTGGAAATGCAGCTTGGCCGAGACGGGCACGATGGCGGCAAAGTCGCGCATGGCGGCGATCTTTTGCGCGAACGGCAACAATACGGCCTTGTCCTTGACGCGGTCGGATTTGTTGATGACCAGGATGCATGGCACTTCCTTCGGCAGCAGGTCCATCACTTGCTGGTCGGCCGGGCCGAAGGTGCCCGCCTCGATGACGTACAAAATCACGTCCGAGGAAATCAGGGTGTTCGTGACGGTCTTGTTCAACGTCTTGTTCAGCGCGTTCGAGTGGCGCGTCTGGAAGCCAGGCGTGTCGACGTAGATGAATTGCGCGTCCGGCACCGTCTGGATGCCCGTGATGCGGTGGCGCGTGGTTTGCGCCTTGCGCGAAGTGATGCTGACCTTCGCGCCGATCAGCACGTTCATCAGGGTCGATTTGCCCACGTTGGGGCGGCCCACGATGGCGATATAGCCACAGCGGAAGTTGTCGGGCATTTTGGTGGCTGTCATGCTAGTGTCGATTCTGTTTAGTGTGAGCGGCGATCGCCGGGGCTGCAGGAGCTTGCGCGTCGTCGCTCTGGATGGTGGCAATGCCGGCCAGCTTGAGCTGGGCGGCGCGCGGTTTGGGCTTGCGGCTGGCGGCAGGCGATTTCAACAGTGCCTGCTCGGCCACGTCCAGCGCCAGTTTGGCGGCGGCTTGCTCACCGGCGCGGCGGCTTCCGCCACGGCCGTAGACCTGGATATTCAATTTCGGCACCAGGCATTCGATTTCGAATTCCTGGCTGTGGGCGGCGCCATGGGTGGCCACCACGTTGTACTGTGGCAGCGAAATTTTCTTGCTTTGCAAAAACTCCTGCAGCAGGGTCTTGGCATCCTTGCCCAGGGTTTGCGGATCGACCGAGTCGAGGATGGGGATGTAGAAGGCGCGGATCACCGTGCTGGCCGCGTCAAAACCCGTATCGAGGAAAATCGCGCCCAGCAAGGCTTCCAAGGTATCGGCAAGGATCGAGGGACGGCGGAAACCGCCCGATTTGAGCTCGCCTTCACCGAGGCGCAGGAATTGCGACAATTCCAGCTTTTGCGCGATTTCATACAGCGACTGCTGTTTCACCAAATTCGCGCGCAGGCGCGACAGGTCGCCCTCGTCGATGGTCTTGAAGCGTTCATACAGGATGGAAGCGACCACGCAGTTGAGAATGGAGTCGCCGAGGAATTCCAGCCGCTCATTATGCAAACTGCTGTGGCTACGATGCGTCAAGGCTTGCTGCAACAGGCCAGCATCCTGGAACGTATAGCCTAAACGGGTTTGCAATAGCTGAAGATTCATTGTTGTTTCTGTGTCATCTGAGTAATTCGGCTGGCCGCCGCGCGGGGAGTCGGCGCGGCAGCCATAGGAGCGGCCTAGTGGATGCCGCCCACGCGTTTCGGGTTGCTGAAGTTCATCCACACCAGGAAAGCCTTGCCGACGATGTTCTCGTTCGGCACGAAGCCCCAGTAGCGGCTGTCCGCGCTATTGTCGCGGTTATCGCCCATCATGAAGTAATTGCCTTGTGGCACCACACACGTAAAACCATCTTCGTTGTAGTTGCACGCATCCTTGTGCGGGAAATCCTTCACTTCGCGCAAGTTCAACGTAGGAGCAGGCTCGTCGTTGAGGATGCGGTGGCTCACGCCCGTCAGATTTTCTTCCAGCTGCTTGTGGTACACCGTGCTTTCGTCATCGAGGTAGTCGTCCAGCGGGGTGTACTGCACTTCCTTGCCGTTGACCGTCAAGCGCTTGTTTTCATAGGTGATTTTATCACCGGGCACACCGATCACGCGCTTGATGTAGTCTTGCGACATATCTTTCGGATACTTGAACACCATCACGTCGCCGCGCTGCGGATCGTTGACTTCAATGATGCGCTTGTTGATGATCGGCAAACGGATGCCATAGGTGAACTTGTTGACCAGGATCAGATCGCCCACCAGCAAGGTCGGCACCATCGAGCTCGACGGGATCTTGAAGGGCTCGTACAGGAACGAGCGCAGGCAGAACACCAGGGCGATGACGGGGAAGAAGCTGCCCGAATACTCGACCCAGGTCGGCTGGCGCAGCAGCGCCGCCTCGATGGTGGCGCGGCTGCCGCCCGCATCGGACTTGATGCCCTCGGCGGCCAACTTGGACTGGCGCGCATCGAACTCGGCCAGGGCAAGGTCGGCCGCCTTGCGGCGCTGCTTGGACAGATAAAACACATCCAGGCACCAGACCAGGCCCGTCAACACCATCAGCACGAACAGGATTAAAGCGAAATTTCCTAAAATCACTTGCAGGTTCATTGATCAACCATCCACTTGTAAAATTGCCAGGAATGCCTCTTGCGGGATCTCCACGGAACCCACTTGCTTCATGCGTTTCTTACCCGCTTTTTGTTTTTCCAGCAATTTTTTCTTGCGGCTGATATCGCCGCCATAGCACTTGGCCAGCACGTTCTTGCGCAAGGCTTTGACGTTCTCGCGCGAAATGATGTTCGCGCCGATGGTCGCCTGGATGGCCACGTCGAACATCTGACGCGGGATCAGTTCACGCATCTTGGCGGCCACCTGGCGGCCACGGTACTGGCTGTTCGAACGGTGGACGATGATGGCCAGCGCATCGACTTTTTCGCTGTTGATCAGCATGTCGACCTTGACCACGTCGGCCGCGCGGTATTCCTTGAACTCGTAATCCATCGAGGCATAGCCGCGCGACGTCGATTTCAGGCGATCGAAGAAGTCCAGCACGATCTCGGCCATCGGCATTTCGTAGACCAGCTTGACCTGGCGGCCGTGGTAGCTCATGTCCATCTGGATGCCGCGCTTGCCGATACACAGGGTAATCACGGAGCCCACGTATTCCTGCGGCATGTACAGATTGACCGTGACGATAGGCTCGCGCACTTCCTCGATGCGCGACGGATCGGGCATCTTCGATGGATTGTCGACGTTGATCATGGTGCCGTCGCGCTGGATCACTTCGTACACCACGGTGGGCGCCGTGGTGATCAGGTCCATGTCGAATTCGCGCTCGAGGCGTTCCTGCACGATTTCCATGTGCAGCAAGCCCAGGAAGCCGCAGCGGAAGCCGAAGCCCAGCGCCTGCGACACTTCCGGCTCGTACATCAGGGCCGCGTCGTTCAGTTTCAGCTTTTCCAGCGAGTCGCGCAGCGCGTCGTACTGGTTCGCTTCGACCGGGAACAGGCCGGCGAACACTTGCGGCTGCACTTCCTTGAAGCCGGGCAATGGCGCGGCGGCAGGACGGCTGACCAGGGTGACGGTGTCGCCCACTTTCGCCGCTTTCAATTCCTTGATGCCGGCGATGATGAAGCCCACCTGGCCTGCCGACAATTGCGGCAGCGATTGCGAACGGGGCGAAAATACGCCGATGTCTTCCACCAACTGCACCGAATCGGTGGCCATCAGGCGGATCTTGTCTTTCGGCTTCAGGGTGCCGTTGACCACGCGCACCAGCATCACTACGCCCACATAGGCGTCATACCAGGAGTCGACGATCAGCGCCTGCAGCGGCGCATCGGGGTCGCCCTTCGGTGGCGGCACCTTGACGATCAGTTGTTCAAGCACGTCCAGCACGCCGAGGCCCGTCTTGGCCGAGCAATGCACGGCGTCGGCCGCGTCGATGCCGATCACGTCTTCGATCTCGGCAATGGCGTTCGGTGGGTCCGCGTTCGGCAAGTCGATCTTGTTCAGGACGGGCACCACTTCCACGCCCAGGTCCAGCGCCGTGTAGCAGTTGGCGACCGTTTGCGCTTCCACGCCTTGCGATGCGTCCACCACCAGCAGCGCGCCTTCGCAGGCCGACAGCGAGCGCGACACTTCATAGCTGAAGTCGACGTGGCCTGGCGTATCGATCAGGTTCAGGTTGTAGATCTGGCCATTGCGCGCCTTGTAGTGCAGGGCCGCCGTTTGCGCCTTGATGGTAATGCCGCGCTCGCGCTCCAGATCCATCGAATCGAGCACCTGCGCCTCCATCTCGCGGTCGGACAAGCCGCCGCACAATTGAATGATGCGGTCAGCCAGGGTCGATTTACCGTGGTCAATATGGGCGATGATGGAGAAGTTGCGTATGTTATTCATTAACTAATATATGTGCGAGTGACAACACTGCTTTAACAGGAATCAAGGGGATCATGTCCGGGCCAAACAGGGCCGAAACCAGGCGCCCCACTCATGATGAAAAAAGCGCTCCGAGCAGGACATCTGCATGCCCAGGCGAGCGCTTTTGAAGCGACAGAAGCTGCTGCCTCGGACAGTAGCTTTTTCGACCTCCCCATTTTACCGGATTTCAGAGCGGAAAGCCCGTCTTTCAGAGGCCGGCAGCGGGCAAGCCGACATTTTCAGCTGTTTTTGGCACCAGAATGGTGCAATGCAGTGTCAACGTTGTCGTTTAGACTATAACAGACAGCGCCGCACGGCCGCCTCGTCCAGAAAATAATGGCATAGCTCGGGTTGCGCCAGGTCGCCAAACAGCACCGGCACCAGCTCATCGAAACGCGCCAGCAGCGATGTGTCGGGCGACGTATCGATATCGATCACCTCGACCGTGAAGGGAGTGGCGGGCGGCTGCAGCAGGAGCAAGGCGTCGAGCATGTCTTGGCAAAGGTGGCAGTAACTGCGGGAATAGAGGGTGAAGTGCATGGCGAGCAGGATACCGCATCCCGGCTGTGGCCGGAATGCGGGATGATCACATAGTTACTTCGCCGACGGACGCAGCGAAACGAATTGCGCCACGTCGCCACGGCGCACCAGCACGGCCGACGACTTCTTCGGATCGAGCTTGGCCACCAGGGCATTGAACTGCTTGGCGTCTTTCACGGCAACGTTGTTCAACTGCAAGATCACATCGCCAGGCTGCAGGCCGGCCAGGGCCGCCACGCCATCGGCATCGTCGACCAGCACGCCCGCGTCGATCTTCAGTTCCTGCTTCTTCGCGGCCGGCACGTCGCTCACTTTCAGGCCCAGTGCATTGACGGCTTGCGCTTCCGGCTCCTTGGCGCCCTTCTTCGCCGTTTTCTCGCTTTCCAGCTCGACGACGGTGACGGGAATGTCCTGCTGCGCGCCCTTGCGCCAGACGGTGACCGTGGACTTGCCGTTGACGGCGGCGCCGCCTACCAGGCGCGGCAGGTCGGACGAACGCTCGATCTGCGCGCCATTGAACTTCAGGATGATGTCGCCCGGCTTGATGCCCGCCTTGTCGGCCGGGCCGCCCTCTTCCACCATCGACACTTGCGCGCCCTTGGCGTTGGGCAAGCCCAGCGATTGCGCCACATCCTTGCTCACTTCGCCGATCTGCACGCCGATACGGCCGCGCACCACTTTACCCGTCTTTTTCAGCTGCTCGCCCACGCGCATGGCTTCATCGATGGGCACGGCAAACGAAATGCCATTGTAGGCGCCGGACAAGGTGGCGATCTGCGAATTGATGCCGATCACTTCGCCGCGCATATTGATCAGGGGACCGCCCGAGTTGCCAGGATTGACGGCCACGTCGCTCTGAATCAGTGGCAAGTAGTCGCCCGTGTCGCGGGACTTGGCGGAAATAATGCCGGCCGTCACCGTGTTTTCCAGGTTGAATGGCGAGCCGATGGCGATCACCCACTCGCCCACGCGGATCTTGTTCGAGTCGCCGATGGTCAAGCGCGGCAGGTTGGCGCCCTCGATTTTCAGCAGAGCCACGTCGGTGCGGGCGTCAGCGCCGATGACCTTGGCCTTGAATTCGCGCTTGTCCGTCAGGGTCACATAGACTTCATCGGCGCCGTCGACCACGTGGGCATTGCTCAGCACGTAGCCATCCGCCGAAATGATGAAGCCGGAACCGACACCGCGCTGCACTTCCTGCTCCTGCGGCACGGCGCGACGGCCGCCACGCGGTCCCTGCTGGCGCGGCGTGGGCATGGCGCCGCCAAAGAAGCGGCGCAGGAATTCCTGCATTTCCTGCTCATCCTGGCCGCCCGCGCCGGGCGCAGCCATCTTCAGGCGCTCGGTGGTGCGGATATTTACCACGGCCGGGCCTACGGCGTCGACCAGGTCGGAGAAATCAGGCAGTTTCACGGCCGGCACGGCGGCCTGCGCCTGTGGCGCCAGGCCCAGCACGGTCGGGGCGAAAAAGACGCCAGCCGTACCGAACAATAAGGCGGAAAGCGTCTTCACTGAAAATGACTTGCTGGCGGCACATATGTTTTTTTTCATGGAAAGGATCTTTTCGAGTATATAAACGGATCAAAACGCGGATCGGCGATTGCCTGCGTGCATGATTGGCCGTGATGACGGCATCCCGGGGGAAAACACACCTGGCAGCGCGCATGGCAGCAACAATATATCGCAAAAGCAAGATATTGCCTGCACACAGTGTCAATCGTAGCGAAGTCCCGTGTCAAGAGGGCCAGGAGCAGCTTAAGAGCCTATCCCAGTAGATGAATACATCCCCTGCTGGCGCCCCTCAGAAGCGGGGACGGCGTTGCTCGTCGTCGCGTGGCTCGCCACGCGTCCTCCTCACGCCTTGTCCGCGCTCCTGATGAACTGCCAGCAGAAGACGCTCCCTACTGGGATAGGCTCTAAGTATCAAGACCCGCCGGCATAAGATGCCGCGGATGCGGCAGCGCTAGCGTTGCCCCAGCGGCCCCGCCTCCAGCGGCTCGGCAGCGCCCGGCGGCACGATGGGCAGCAAGGGCTCCGCGCGGATAAGCGGCTCGTCAGGCGCCGCCTCGGCGGCCAGCCGGCTGGCCAGGCGCGCGTCGAATTGGGCACTCAGGGCATGGCCGCACTGCTCCGAGCGCAGCACGTCGCCGATCAGGCGATAGGCATCCCAGGCTTGCCGCCCCTCATCCGTGTCGAGGGCGGCAAAAGCCAGTTCGAGTTCGCTCGCCGCCAGCTCGCCATCGGCCAGGGCGGAAATCGTCTCGTGCAATCGTGTATGGGTATCCATGATGGGTCCTGCCATTTCAAGAGGGTCGGTGCGAAACCGAACGCAGCCATGCCAAGCTCATACTCCCCAGATTACCAGCGCTTGTCAATCGGCATATCCAACAACGGTTTCAATTTCTCTGCGATCACTTCGCGCGCGCGAAAAATGCGGCTGCGCACGGTGCCGATGGGGCACGCCATGATCTCCGAGATCTCTTCATAGCTGAGGCCCTCGATCTCGCGCAGCACGATGGCCGTGCGCAGCTCGATGGGCAGCACCTCCATGGCCGCGTTGACGGTGGCGGCAATCTGCTTGCTGGCCAGCACCGATTCGGGCGTATTGTTGTCACGCAATTTATTGCCATCATCGAAGGACTCCGCCTGCTCGGCGTCGGCATCGCTGGATGTGGCGGCGCGCCGCCCCTGCGTGACGAGATAATTCTTGGCCGTATTGATGCCGATGCGATACAACCAGGTATAAAAGGCGGCATCGCCGCGAAAATGGCGCAGCGCCCGGTATGCCTTGATAAAGGTTTCCTGCACCACATCTTCGGCCTCCGCCGGGTCATGCACAAGTCGCGATACCAGGCGCATCAAGCGGCGCTGATATTTCGATACCAGCACATCGAATGCCCGTTTGTCGCCAGCCTGCACCCGCTCGACCAGTAACTGATCATACTCGCGCTCTGTCCTCACGCCCGATGCCCCTGTTCGCATGCAGCGTGGGCGCCTGTATGGATATAGAGTTGGCCCGCTGCAAGAAGTTCAGTGTTCGCCCCACTTTTATTCTTCCCCGCTGCGCGCCGCGATGGCCCGGCACGCCACAGCCAGCGGACGGAAGGCGGCGCAAGCGCTGCCTCGCTGCGCCAGCACCTGCGTGCGCCGCCCCGCAACATCGGCCAGGCACAGCACCAGCAGCGATGGCCACAGGGTCGAGCCCGGCAACAGGCGCAGCACTGGCGGCACCAACGGCCCCGCGCTGGACGGCGCCCCGCCATGCTCCAGATATACCGCCAGCCGCAACTGGCCGACCGGCGAAATATCAAGCACCTGCGGCTTTCTGCGCTGGCACAGCAAAGCCAGCAAAAACACGCCGCCAGTCGCACTCGCCAGTGCCCCGGGCCAGCCCAGCGCATAGCCGCCCACCGGCGGGGCGGGGCCGAGGCCAGAGCCAGACAGGGCCGCAACGTGCCACGCGCCGCTCAAGGGCCAGGCGGCCAGCAGCGCGCACAGCGCCAGTAGCGCTTGCAGCAGGCGCAAACAGACAGGCGTGCGAATGACAGCCGCTACCGCGATCGACATATTGCCAACTCAAAGGGAAAAACATCAGGCGCGCCGGCACCATGCCGGGCAAATTCAGGCACCAACGAACGTTGGCACCGAATCAGCGCTCACTACGATTTGACCGTAGTGAGCGCTTGAAAGTTCCTGCTTATTTCGCTTTACCGAAAATCAGCGTGCCATTCGTTCCGCCGAAGCCGAACGAATTCTTCACTGCATAATCGATCTTCATGTCCCGCGCCGTGTTGGCACAGAAATCGAGATCGCAAGCGGGATCCTGGTTGAAGATGTTGATGGTCGGTGGCGACACCTGATGGTGCAATGCCAGGACCGTAAACACCGCTTCCAGACCGCCCGCGCCGCCCAGCAAATGGCCCGTCATCGACTTCGTCGAGTTGACGACCATATGCTTGGCATGCTCGCCGAAGGTGCGTTTGATGCCCATCACTTCCGCCACGTCGCCTTGCGGAGTCGACGTGCCGTGCGCGTTCAGGTACTGAATCTGATCCGGATTCAAGCCTGCGTTGTTGAGGGCCGCGATCACCGACTTGCTGCCGCCGCTACCATCTTCCAGCGGCGAGGTCATGTGATAAGCATCTGCGCTCATCCCGAAACCATGCACTTCGGCATAGATCTTGGCACCACGGGCCACCGCGTGCTCGTACTCTTCCAGCACCATGACACCAGCACCCTCGCCCAGCACGAAGCCGTCGCGGTCGGTATCCCACGGACGCGATGCCGTTGCCGGATCGTCGTTGCGGGTCGACAAGGCACGTGCCGAAGCGAAACCGCCCAGGCCCAGCGGCGACACGGTCGATTCCGCACCGCCGGCAATCATGACGTCGGCATCGCCGTACTCGATCATGCGCGCGGCAGCGCCAATGCTGTGCAAACCGGTGGTACACGCCGTCACGATCGCCAGGTTCGGGCCCTTCAGACCATATTTGATCGAAAGATTGCCAGAAATCATGTTAATGATCGAGGCAGGCACGAAAAATGGCGAGATACGGCGCGGACCGCGCTTTTCGTACTCGGATTTGGTTTCCTCGATCAGCGGCAAGCCACCGATACCGGAACCGATGATCACACCGATGCGCTCGGCGTTTTCCTCGGTCACTTCCAGACCGGAGTCCTGCATCGCCTGGATGCCTGCAGCCATGCCGTAATGGATAAAGGTATCCATGTGGCGGGCTTCCTTACCGGAGATGTACTCTTCGATATTGAAACCTTTGACTTCACCGGCAAAATGCGTGGTGAAGGGCAATGCATCAAACTTGGTAATCGTGGCAATGCCGGATTTACCTTCGGTAATTGCGCTCCACGCCTCGGCAATAGTATTGCCGACAGGTGAAACACAGCCCAGGCCGGTTACAACAACACGACGGTTTTTAGAACGGCTCAAGCGATTCTCCTGAAGTCGGTCAAACAGGCTTAGGCCTTGACGTGTGCGGTGGCGTAGTCGATCGCCTGTTGCACGGTGGTGATTTTTTCAGCTTGTTCGTCAGGGATTTCCATTTCGAATTCGTCTTCCAGGGCCATGACCAGTTCCACGGTGTCCAGGGAATCGGCGCCGAGATCGTCGACGAAGGAGGATTCGATTTTGATGTCTGCTTCTGCAACGCCCAGTTGCTCAGCGACGATTTTCTTAACGCGTTGTTCGATATCCGACATGTTATGGCTCCAAAGTGTGTGTTACGGAAAGTGCGCGCATTTTATCAGGTTTGCGCGTCCGAATACTAATTTCGGTGTCTGCTGCTAATTCGACCGAAGCTGCTGCTAAAAGATGCGATTATAGACAAAAACGACCGTTGAATCATGCCACAAACGCCCGCCCTGTCTAGCTTTCACATCAATTCATGTACATTCCGCCGTTCACGTGCAGGGTCGTGCCCGTGATATACGCCGCTTGCGGCGAGGCCAGAAAGGCCACCGCCGCTGCCACGTCTTCCGGTTTGCCCAGGCGGGACAGGGGAATTTGCGTCAACAGGGCCGCGTGCTGTTCTTCGCTCAGGGCCTTGGTCATGTCGGTATCGATGAAGCCGGGAGCGATGCAGTTCACGGTAATGTTGCGGCTGCCGATTTCGCGCGCCAGGGCACGGCTCATGCCTTCCACGCCGGCCTTGGCCGCCGCGTAATTCATTTGTCCCGGATTACCCGACGAAGCCACCACCGAGGTGATATTGATGATACGCCCTGCCTTGGCTTTCATCATGCCGCGCAATACGGCGCGCGACAGGCGGCCGACGGCCGACAGGTTGGTGGAAATGACGCTGTCCCACTCTTCATCCTTCATGCGCATGGCCAGCTGGTCTTGCGTGATGCCCGCATTGTTGACCAGGATCGACAGGCTGCCGTAGGTTTTCTGCACTTCATCGACGACGGCCGCGCAGCGCGCCGCATCCGTCACGTTCAGCACCAGGCCCTTGCCCGCCACGCCTGCGGCGGCCAGGTAATCGGTGATGGCTTGCGCGCCGCTTTCCGAGGTGGCGGTGCCAACCACGGTGGCGCCCTGCTTGCCCAGTTCGGTGGCGATGGCGCGGCCGATGCCGCGCGAGGCGCCCGTGACCAGCACGACTTGATTTGCTAAATTCATGAGTATCCTTAAAAGCAAGCGCGGCAGGCAGGCTGCCGCGATCTGATGTTTATTTGAGCTGCGTCAAAATGCGTTCCAGCGAGGCCTGGTCGACGATGGCGTCGCCCACCAGCACGGGATCGATGCGCTTGGCCAGGCCCATCAGGACCTTGCCCGGACCGCATTCGATCACTTGCGTGATGCCCTCAAGCGCCACTTTCTGCATCGTTTCTACCCAGCGTACAGGACTCGCTGCCTGGCGCACCAGCGCATCCTTGATGCCGGCGACATCGTTGACGATGGCCACGTCGACGTTGTTGATCAGGGCGATCTGTGGCGCGGCGAACGTCAGGCCGGCCATGTACTCGCGCAAGCGGTCCGAGGCAGGTTTCAGCAGCGACGAGTGGAATGGCGCCGAGACGGGCAGCTTCATGGCGCGCTTGGCGCCCTTGGCCTTGGCCAGTTCACAGGCGCGCTCGACGGCCGCCGTATGGCCGGCGATGACCACTTGTGCAGGTGCATTGAAATTGACAGGCTCGACCACCAGGGCCGGGTTTTCCGCCACCGCTTCCGCACAGGCGGCGCGCACGTCGTCATCCGACAGGCCCAGCACGACAGCCATCGTGCCCTGCCCCACGGGCACGGCTTCCTGCATCGCTTGCGCGCGGAAGCGCACGAGCGGCACGGCATCCTTGAACGCAATGACGCCGGCGGCGACCAGCGCCGAGTATTCACCGAGGCTATGGCCGGCCACGACGTTCGGCACGGGGCCGCCCGCTGCCAGCCAGGCGCGGTAGAAGGCCACGGCCGCCGTCAGCATCACCGGTTGCGTGTTGGTGGTCAGATCCAGTTCTTCCTTCGGACCTTCGGCGATCAGCTTGCCCAGGTCAAATTGCAGGGCGTCCGACGCTTCGGCCACCGTATCGGCCACCACGCGGTTGCCGGCGAAGCCGTCGAGCATCGCAATCGCTTGCGAGCCTTGGCCTGGGAAAACAAATGCAAATTGTGTCATGTCGACTCCGTTTTTTAATAGTGTTGCGGGATTACATGCGCGCCAGCACGGCGCCCCAGGTAAAGCCGCCGCCCACGCCTTCCATCATGACGTTGTCGCCCTTCTTGACCCTGCCATCGCGCACGGCGATGTCGAGCGCCAGCGGGATCGACGCGGCCGAGGTGTTGCCATGCTGGTCGACGGTGACGACCATCTTTTCCAGTGGCAAGCCGAGTTTCTTGGCCGTGCTGTTCATGATGCGGATGTTCGCCTGGTGCGGGATCAGCCAGTCGATCTGGTCCGAAGTCATGTTGGCGTGCGCCAATGCTTCGTGCGCGACCTTTTCCAGCACGGAGACGGCCAGCTTGAACACGGCCGGGCCATCCATGTACAGGAAGGCACTGCCGGCCAGCGCGCCGCCAGCCAGACTGCCAGGTACGCTCAAGATGTTCGAATGGCGGCCGTCCGCGTGCAGCTTGGTGGCCAGGATGCCCGGCTCGGTGGAGGCCGTCATGACGATGGCGCCGGCGCCGTCACCGAACAGCACGCAAGTGCCGCGGTCGTCGAAATTGAGGATGCGCGAAAACACTTCGGCGCCGATCACCAGCACGTTCTTGTGCATGCCCGACTGAATAAAACTGTCGGCCGTGGCGACCGCATACACGAAGCCGCTGCAGACGGCTTGCACGTCGACGGCGGCGCAGTTGTTCGTGATGCCCAGCTTGCTCTGCACGATGCAGGCGGTGCTGGGGAAGCTGCCGAAGAAATCGGGGGTCGAGCTGGCGACGATGATCAGGTCCAGGTCGTTGCCGCTCAGGCCCGCCATCTCCAGCGCCTTCTTGGCCGCTTCCACGCCCAGGTCCGAGGAGTTTTGCATTGGCGCCGCGTAATGGCGCGCCGAGATGCCGCTGCGCGAGACGATCCATTCATCCGAGGTCTCGATGCCCTTGGCGGCGAGCTGCTCGGTCAAGTCCTGGTTGGTGACGCGCTTCTCCGGCAGGTAGCTGCCGGTGCCGATAATTTTGCTGTAAGTTTTGCTAAAAACAGTCATGCAAGTACCCGTCCACTAAATGGTAGAGCTTGTTGAAGTAGGTTCGTCCGGTACTGGCGTGCGCGGCATCAGCTCGGCGATCAGGCTGGCCAGGTGCGCTTGCACGTCATTTTTTGCCGCATCAAAGGCGCGGCGCAAGGCCCATTCAAACGAATAGGCATCGGCGCTGCCATGGCTCTTGAAGACAAGGCCACGCAAGCCCAGCAGGCTGGCGCCGTTGTAACGCGAAGGATTCAGGCGATTACCGATGGCTTTCAGGGCGCCGCGGGCGATCAGCGCGCCCAGCATGGTGATCGGGTTGCGCTTGAATTCGGTAGTCAGCACGTCCTTCATGAGGCGCGCCAGACCCTCGATGGCTTTCAGGGTGACATTGCCGACAAAACCGTCACAGACGACGATATCGGTGGTGCCCTTGAAGATATCGTTGCCTTCCACGTTGCCGTAGAAGTTCAGCGCGCCACGCTCGTGGTCGGCCTGCAGCAGCTTCGAAGTGAGTTTCACCACTTCATTGCCCTTGATATCTTCCGTGCCCACGTTCAGCAAGCCGATCGTCGGGCGGGCGATGCCTTCCATGGCGGACACCAGCACGGACCCCATGATGGCGAACTGGTGCAAGTGATGCGGTTCGCAATCGACATTGGCCCCCAGGTCCAGCATGTAGGTCGGGCCATTCTTTTGATTCGGCAAGATGCTGCAGATGGCCGGGCGGTCGACGCCGGACATGGTTTTCAAGACATAGCGCGACACGGCCATCAGGGCTGCCGTATTACCGGCGGAAACGGAGGCTTGCGCCGCGCCGCTCTTGACCTGTTCGATGGCCACGCGCATGGAGGAATCCTTCTTGCGGCGCAAAGCCACTTCCAGGGGATCGTCCATGGTAACTTGTTCGGAGGCATGCAATACCGACAAACGCGGATGCGTGTCGGCTTTATGTTTTTTCAGTTCGGCACGGATCACGTCTTCCAATCCAACAAGGATCAGTTCGGCTTCAGGCTCATGTTTTACGAAGGAAATTGCTGCAGGGATAGTGACTGAGGGACCATGATCTCCGCCCATGCAGTCGATAGAAATTTTGATTGTCATTTGTGTTGATTCAATACCGCTGCGGGCGTGCGGCAAGATGTGAATCGGACTGGAGCATATGCAGGGCGCAGCATGTCATGCACAGACCTGGACAGCGTGATTCAAAATGACGGGTGCGCAAGATGAATTGCAGCCGATAAAAAAGAAGAAGCGGCGCCACGCCGAATAACCACGCAACACCGCTTTCATCTTACCCAACAAAAACGTCGATTACTCGTCGTTTTTGGTCTTCAACACTTTACGGCCACGATAGAAGCCGTTAGGGCTGATATGGTGACGCAGGTGTGTTTCGCCGGTAACTGGCTCGACGCTCAATTGCGGCGCGACCAGGAAGTCGTGCGAACGGTGCATGCCGCGCTTGGAAGGGGTTTTCTTGTTCTGTTGAACTGCCATGATGACTCCTAATACATAAGTTCTAAAATTTTAGCACAATCGATTGGCAAATACATGCGAATCGAGTATCCCAGCGGCAAAGACTACCCGAAAATAGCCCGGACCGACATCGTTTATTACAATTACATTTCACTACACTTGCCATACTCGATTACAACACGCGTTTGACACGTTCTTTGATGGGGAAAACCCCTTTACCGCTTTATTCTGGCTTCAAGCCCTTCAGTGCCGCAAACGGCGACTGCTTTTCAGTCTTGAGAGCATCGAGCTGCGCCGTATCGGGGCAGACGTCGTGTTTGGGTACCTGCGGCAGGGCCAGCAAGGCTTCATCTTCGATCAGGGCTGCGGCATCCATGCTGCGGCTGCCGACGATCACGTCGATCGATTCATCGTTGATGATTTCTTCGATCTCGTCGGCCTGCTCGTCATCCTTGCCCAGCATCAGAGTAGTCGTCGAATCAATTGCGTAAGCATACGGAGTCAGGCAGCGCTGGCAAACCAGCTGAACGGTGCCGTTGACCGACAAGGTCAGTTGTGGGTAGCCCAGCTTGCTGGTGCCGCCGACGATCTTCCAGGCGATGTCGCCGGAAGCATCTGCACAATCCTTGGTCAACCGGGTCATTTCAGCGACAGGAGTTACACCCTCGCGGCTCCCGCTGATACGACAAAAATCAAAGGCGTCGATCACAAAAGCATTCATTGGTAGAAAATTTCCCCGGAAAACCTGCGATAATAACAGGGTTTTGAGCACGGAGTCAAAGGCTAAGCATCTTTTTTGACGCAATCTTTGCCATAAACATGACAACTTCATCAACACCGTCATGCCGCATGGGGCCTCAGTTATGGGCTCTGCGCCCTGGAATCACGTGACATTCCACTGACATCGACCAGCGCGGCCATGCCGGCCGCCATCCACTACCGAATGATACCAACTTCCGCCCCATTGCGCTTGATTCTTGCATCGAGTTCGACCTACCGCAAGGAATTGCTGCAACGCTTGCGCCTGCCTTTCGAGGTGGCCGTGCCCGATCTCGACGAAAGCCCCCTGCCAGGCGAAAGCCCCAGCGCCACGGCCCTGCGCCTGGCCCAGGCCAAGGCGCAAGCCGTGCTCGATCGCCATCCCGGCAGCCTCGTCATCGGCTCCGACCAGGTCGCCACTCTGGATGGCGCACAGATCGGCAAGCCGGGCAACCATGCCTATGCCCTGCAGCAGCTGCAAACCATGCGCGGGCGCCAGACCGTGTTCCATACGGCCCTGTGCCTGCTCGACGGCCGCCAGAATCCGCCCGTGGCGCAGGTGGAAGATGTCCAGACCCTCGTCACCGTGCGCGATTTGCCCGATGCCGAGCTGGACGCCTACCTGCGCATCGAGCAGCCGTATGATTGCGCCGGCAGCGCCAAGAACGAGGGCCTGGGCATCGCCCTGCTCGAAGGCGTCGCCACCACCGACCCGACCGCCCTCACCGGCTTGCCGCTGATCGCCCTGACCGGCATGCTGCGCAAGGCGGGCGTGACGTTTTTTACCATTTAATTTACCGACAAGAAGAATATGACCGGCACCCTGTACCTGATCCCCAATCACCTCGGCCTGTCCGACGGCGCCATCGACCCGCTGGCCCACCTCATTCCCGAGCAAGTACGGCAGATCACCTCGCAGCTCGATTATTTCGTTGCGGAAAACGCCAAGACGGCGCGCGCCTTTTTGAAATTGATCGGCAACCAGCATCCGCTGGCCAAGCCGCTGCAGGAAATCACGATTTCCGAACTCAACGTCAATACCCCGGCGCAAGCGCTGGCCGGCTTGCTGGCGCCGCTGCTGGCGGGACGCGATGCGGGCCTCGTCTCGGAAGCGGGCGTGCCCGCCGTGGCCGACCCCGGCGCCGACCTGGTGCGCCTGGCGCATCAGCACGGCATTAAAGTGCGTCCGCTGGTAGGTCCGTCGTCGATCCTGCTGGCCGTGATGGCCAGCGGCTTGAATGGCCAGAGCTTCGCCTTCAACGGCTACCTGCCCACCGATGCGGCCCTGCGCGCCAAGCGCATCAAGGAACTGGAAGTGCGCTCGCGCACGGAAAAGCAGACCCAGCTGTTCATCGAAACGCCGTACCGCAACGCCGCCATGCTCGAAGCGCTGGTGGCGCAATGCGCGCCGTCGACCCTGATCTGCGTCGCCACCGACCTGAGCCTGGACACGGAAAGCGTACAAACGTGGAATGGCGGGCAGTGGAAGAAACAATTGGCCGCCGGCAAGGCGCCGGACTTCCACAAGAAACCGACCGTGTTCCTGTTATTGGGACAGTAAACGACAAACGCCACGGACATATTTGCCGTGGCGTTTACTTTGTTCAACTACGATAGTTACGACACCTGACAAAACCGTAGCGAGCGGAAGGGAGAGGTGGCTAAGAAGCGCAACCGTACTCAGTACGGGGGCGCCGAGCCGGTGAGCATCGCAGGCCGCCTATACCGACGCGCAGTAGGTTTGGTCAGGTGTCCTCAGACTCTTCTTGTTCCGGTATTTTTCTGTCCGCCCTTGCCCGTTTCCAATACGAACTTGGCGCCATCGTCGCGACCCAATACCTTCACCAGGTACGGCATGACTTCGCGCAACATTGGCTCCAGGGTGTACGGCGGGTTCAAGATGAACATGCCGCTGCTGTGCAAGCCGAAGCCGTCCGGCGACGGCGTGTTGACCGTCAAGGTCACGTGCAGCCAGTCCGAGCTGGGCAGTTGCTTGAGCTTGTCGGCGAACTGGCGCGATTCCATGCGCTGCAGCACCGGGTACCAGACGGCGTAGATGCCCGACGGGAAGCGCACGAGCGCGTCGGCCAGGGTGTCCTTGACCTTGCGGTAATCCATCTTGTCTTCATATGGCGGGTCGATCAGCACCAGCGCGCGGCGCGATGGCGGCGGCAGCAGCGCTTTCAGGCTCTGGAAGCCGTCGGCCTTGGTGATGAGCACGCGCTTGCCGCGCACGGTCGGACGCTCGCCCTGGGCCAGCGCATGCGCCTCGACCTTGCGGAAGTTGTCGGCCAGAATTTTTGCATCAGCGGGATGCAGCTCGAACAGGCGCAACCGATCCTGCTCACGGCTGACCTTGTCGGCGCAGTACGGCGAACCCGGGTAGTAGCGCATCTTGCCGCTCGGATTCATTTCCTTGATCAGCTTCATGTACTCGGCCAGCGAGGCTGGCAAGTCCGTGCGGTCCCACAGGGGCGCGATGCCCGTTTCGTATTCCGCGTTTTTCGCGGCATAACCACCGTCGAGCGCATACACACCCGCGCCGGAGTGGGTATCGATATAACTATAGGCGGTATCTTTTTGATTCAGATATTGCAACAACTGAATCTGCACATAATGCTTCAACACATCGGCGTGATTACCCGCGTGAAAGGCGTGGCGGTAACTCAACATAAGCTGGCTAATTCCATAATAAAAATAAACAAAGGCGGGAGCGCTGACACCGGGCAGGGCATGAAAACAGACTGGAGGGGTCAGGCTGCGGGGCCAGGAAACAGCATGGACCAGCGTAATCAGCGCGCAATTATCAGCATTATCCACCAGAAAGGGCGATTGCATCAAAAAACACCGCTAAACAAGCGCATGCATTCTCAGGACCGAGGGGGCCGGGCGCGGTAGAATACGCGCATCGGGCGCCCCGCGCCCATCCGTCCACGAATAGATACGAGCATGCACAGCCTGACCCTCACGACCGATAACCGCGCCGACGTCGCGGCAGCCCTGGCCGGCCCACGCTGGACCGTGGCCTGCCTGTGCGCGCTGTGGTGCGGCACCTGCGGCAGCTACCGCGCCACGTTCGAGGAACTGGCCGCGCGCCACCCGGACACGCTCTTCGTCTGGATCGACATCGAAGACCAGGCCGACGTGGTGGGCGACCTCGACATCGACAACTTCCCCACCCTGCTGATCCAGCGCGAGGACCATGTCGCCTTCTTCGGCACGGTGCTGCCCGACGGCGGCCTGGCGCACCGCATGGTGCAGGCGCAGCAGGCGCTCAGCGCCGAGGAACTGGCGGCGCTGGCTGGCAGCACGCAGGAACGGCGCGACTGGCAGCGCGACTGCAATCTGCGTCAATTACTGGCCGCTACCCTGGCACAGTAAACATCAGGCCAGGCGCAGCGGCAGGCTGCGCAGCCGTTTTCCCGTCAAACTGAACACGGCGTTGGCCACGGCCGGCGCGATCGGTGGCGTACCGGGTTCACCCACGCCTTCCGGATGCTCGGCGCTGGCGATGATGATGGTTTCCACCTCGGGCGCCTGGCCCATGCGCAGCACGGGATAGTCGTGGAAATTGCCCTGTTCCACCTTGCCATCCTTGAAGGTGATCTCGCCGCCCAGCGCCGCCGACAGGCCGAACAGCACGGCCGACTCCATCTGCTGGGCGATGATGTTCGGATTGACGGCGATGCCGCAATCGATGGCGCACACCACGCGCTGCACGCGGATCTCGCCGTTTTCCACCGATACCTGCGCCACTTGCGCGACGATGCTGCCGAACGACTGGTGCAAGGCCACGCCGTGCGCATGGCCGGGCGGCGCACTGCCCGCCCTGGCGACTGCCGCATCGAGCACGGCCAGGTGGCGCGGATGCTTCAATAGCATGGCGCGGCGGAAGGCGATGCCATCCTGCCCGGCCGCATGCGCCAGCTCATCGATAAAACTTTCCTTGAAGAAGGCATTGTGCGAATGCCCCACGGAGCGCCAGTAGCCGATGGGAACGGGGCTGTCGGCGATCACGTGGGCGATGCGCTGGTTGGCGATTTCATACGGCATGTCGAATTCGCCTTCGGCCGTGGTCTTGTCCGGCCCCGCGCCAGGCAAGCCGAAGTTGCGCTGCAAAAACTGGTGCGTGATGGAACCGCTGACGGATTTGTTGTCCCAGGACGCGATGCGGCCGTGCTCGTCGAGGCGCGCCGCAAAGCGCGCCAGCGCGGCGGGACGGTACATATCGTGCCGGGTATCCTGCTCGCGTGTCCACACCAGCTGCACCGGGGCGCCATCGCACTGCAACGCGATGGCCACGGCTTGCGCCACCATGTCCACTTCCAGGCGGCGGCCAAAACCGCCGCCGAGCAGCAACACCTCGATCGTCACCTCCTTCGCGTCGACGCCGGCCACCTTCGCCGCCACGTCGACGGCGATGCCAGGCGCCTGCGTCGAGACCCACAGCATCACCTTGCCATTTTTGACCTGCGCGGTGCAGTTGACGGGTTCCATGGCGGCGTGCGCGAGGAACGGCGCGCGGTACTCGGCACTGACCTGCCGCAAGCCCTGCGCGACCTTGCCCTCGACCTCGCCGCTGGCGTGGTAGGCATAACCGGCTTCGGTGTCCAGCAGGCGGGCAAACTGCGCATACACGTCGGCACTGGACAGGTTCGCTTGCGCACCAGCCTTCCACTGCGTCGGCAAGGCGGCGGCCGCCTGTTTCGCGCGCCACCAGGTGTCGGCCACCACGGCGGCGCACGAGACGCTGCGCTGCGCCAGGTGCGGCGTCAGGTCCAGCACTTTTTTGACGCCGGGCATGGCCAGGATGGGTGCCGCGTCGAACGCGGCCAAGGTGTCGCCCAGGCGCGGCGGCAGATGCAGGGCCGCGTACAGCATGCCCGGCGGACGCGCATCGATACCGAAACGCGCGCTGCCATTGACTTTCGACGGCGTGTCGCGGCGCGGCGCCGGCTGGCCGATCAGCTTGAAATCCTGGGGCCGTTTCAGCACGGGCGTGCCCGGATCGATGGCCGCGGCGCGCTGCGCCAGGCTGGCGTAGCTGGCGCGCCGGCCATCGGGGTGCAGCACTTCACCATCGTGCGTGCGGCATTGCGCGGCCGGCACCTGCCACTGCGCGGCGGCGGCGGCCACCAGCATGGCGCGCGCCGAGGCCCCCGCTTCGCGCATGGGCCCCCAGCCATCCTTCACGCTCGACGAGCCGCCCGTGACGATCACACCCAGTTCGCGCGCCGCCTTGGCCACCGTCCATTGCGCCAACGCCTTGACGCGGCCCTGGTCGTCCGGGTGGAACGGCAGGCTATCCTTGAGCATGGCCACATTGCCGAAGATTTTATCCATCGGCGCCTGGATCAATGTGACGCTGGCCAGGGGGACGTCGAGCTCCTCGGCCACCAGCATCGGCAAGGCCGTATGCACGCCCTGCCCCATCTCGCTGCGCGGCATGGCCAGCAGCACCGTGCCGTCGGCTTGAATCGCCAGCCAGCCGTTCAGCGCCACGGCGCCATCCTGCAGCGGCAGCGGTGCGCTGCCGTGCAGGCGCTGGCGCGGCGGCAGCACGCCCCAGCCCAGCACCAGGGCGCCCACGCCGGCCACGCCGAGGCCAAGGCCACCGAGCAGGAAACGGCGACGCGAGGTGTTTTTTTCTGCGGCCATGGGATACCCTTTAATTAGTTAGTGGTGGTTGCAGCGGGTCGCGCCAGCGCTCCAGCATATCCTCTGCCAGCACCGGGCGGCTATACAAATAACCTTGCGCCAGCTTGCAGCCATGGCGCAGCAGAAATGCGGCCTGCTCTTCCGTCTCCACGCCCTCGGCGATCACCGACAAGTGCATGCTCTTGCCCAGCTGGATGATGGCAATCGCAATCGCTTCATCATTGACGTCCGTCGAGATATCCTTGATGAAGGAGCGGTCGATCTTCAAAGTTTGCACGGGCAGCTGTTTCAGGTACGCGAGCGAGGAATAGCCGGTGCCGAAGTCGTCGATGGCCAGTCCCACGCCGATGGCGTGCAGATCGTTGATGAAACCGAGCGCGTCGCCCGTGTTCATGATCACCGATTCCGTCACTTCCAGCTGCAGGCGCTGCGGCTCCAGGCCCGTTTCCTTCAAAATATCGGCCACCATGCCGGCGATGCTGCCCCGCTCGAACTGTTTCACGGACAGGTTGACGGCCATCTTCGGCACGCGCAAGCCCTGCGCCTGCCAGCGCATCATCTGGCGGCACGCTTCGTCGAGCACCCATTTGCCCAGCTGGTTGATGAAACCGCTATCCTCGGCCAGCGGGATGAAGCGCACCGGCGGCACCAGGCCAAGTTCCGGGTGGTTCCAGCGCACCAGCGCCTCCACGCCGACCAGGCGGCCCGTGTCGATTTCCACCTGCGGCTGGTAATTCAGGAACATCTCGTTCTTTTCCAGCGAGCGGCGCAGGAAGGTTTCCAGGCGCAGGCGCTCGACGCCCTCGCCCGTCATCGACGGCGCATAGAAACGGTAGCCGTTGCGCCCGCGCGCCTTGGCCTGGTACATGGCCACGTCGGCATTGCGGATCAGCATGTTCAAGTCCAGCGCATCATCCGGATACAGGCTGATGCCCACGCTGCACGTGACGAACAATTCATGGTCGGCCACCGTGAACGGCTGCTCGAACATGGTCATCAGCTTTTCGGCCACCTGCGTGGCGCCGTACTCGCCATCGACGCGCTCGAGCAGCACGATGAATTCATCGCCGCCCAGGCGCGCCAGGGTGTCGCCTTCGCGCAGGCGGGCCGCCAGTTGGCTGGCCACCTTTTGCAGCAATTCATCGCCGATATGGTGACCCAGCGTATCGTTGACATTCTTGAAGCGGTCCAGATCGATGAACAGGATGGCCAGCTGCTCCTGGTCGCGCGCGGCGCGCAGCAAGGCGTGCTGCAGGCGGTCGTGGAACAGCAGGCGGTTCGGCAGCGCCGTCAGCGGATCGTGGTGCGCCATGTGGTCGAGCTTTTCCTGCGATTCCTTGAGCAGGGTGATATCGCTGAACACGCCCACATACTGCGTGGTGACGCCCTGCGTGTCGCGCACGGCGCTGATGGTCAGCCACTCCAGGTAGATGTCGCCGTTCTTGCGCTGGTGCCAGATCTCGCCGCGCCAGAAGCCCGAGGCGATCAATGCATCCCACATGGCCTGGTAAAACGCCGCGTCGTGGCGCTGCGAACGCGTCAGCGACGAGTGCCGCCCCAGCGCCTCGGCCTCCTGGTAGCCCGTGATCTGCGTGAAGGCCGGGTTGACGGCGACGATGATGCCGGCGGGATCGACCATCATCACGCCGTCGGCGATATGTTCCAGCACGGTGGCCGACAGGCGCAGCTTTTCCTCGGCTTCCTTGCGCGAGGTGATGTCGGCATAGACCCAGATGCTGCCGTCGTTGGGGTGCAGCGGATCGAGCGCGCAACCGCTGACCAGGGCCCAGAACTGGCTGCCATCTTGGCGCAGGTAGTGGCGCTCCTCGCTGAAGTCGCCGCCGGCCGCCAGGGCCGGATACTGGCGCTCGCCCGCCGCCTCGAACTCGAAGGGCGTGGGGAAGACGATGGCGGTCGAACTGCCCGTCATTTCGGCGTGAGCGTAGCCGAACAGCTCCTCGCAGCGGCGGTTGACGGAAATGATGCGGCGGTGGCGCACGAACATCACGCCGAACATCACATTGTCGAGGATGGCGCTCTGCTCCGTCAGCAGCGCCTCGATGCGCATCTCATGGTGCTTGCGCTGGCTGATGTCGGCAATGATGCCGTCGACCCAGACGACGCCCTGTTCACCGGCCTGCGGCTGGCCATTCTCGGACACCCAGCGCTCGATGCCGAAGGCGTCAATGATGCGGTATTCCAGCGCATACGGGCGCACCTCAAGCACCGCCTGGCGCACGGCGCGGCGGTGCTCGCGGCGGTCTTCCGGGCAGATCAGGTCGGCCCAGGCGTGCGTGCTGCCGCGCATGAACTGGCGCGCCGAATAGCCGGAGATGTCTTCGATGGCATCGCTGACGAAATCGATGGGCCCGTCGGGCCGGTAGCGGAAGACGGCGCCCGGCACCTGCGTGACGATGGTGCGGAAACGCTCTTCGCGCTGCCCAACATCCTCGAACAGCTGGCGAATGGCCGCGCGCATTTGCTCAAGCTGGGCCGTCAAGCGACCCAGCTCGTCATTGCTGTGCGAGGCCAGCGGCGTGTCAAAGTCGCCGTGCGACAGGCGGTCGGAAAAGCGCGTCAGGCGGCGCAGGGGTTTCAACAGGCGGCGGTTCAGGAACAGCACGATCAGCGCCATCGACACGGCCAGCTGAGCGCCCAGCACGAAAATATAGGACCTCTGCTTTTCGCGCAGCTCCTGCTGGCTGCGCGCATCGTCCATCTCGACGACAATGTGGCCGATGCGCTCGCCGCGCACGAGGATGTCGCGCTCGGCGCGGTACAGATTGCCCACGGGCCGCTGCGGCGCCTGCAGGCGGATGAATTCCGTGTCGCCCTGCCCCAGCACCTTCACCAGCAGTACGGCACGGTCGCGCATCACCGACTCGACCAGAGAATGGGCCGATTCCGCATTTATGTTCCACAGCGATTCCTGCATGCCCAGCGCCAGGATGTCGGCATTGCGCTGCAAGGCTTCGTTCAGGCTGGTGCGCGCCGACTGGCGTTCATGCACGCCGACCAGCAGATAACTGCCGAAGATGGCGGGCACGACCAGGCCGCCAAACACCACCAGCAGCAAGGCGCCATAGATCGACGAGCCGTACAGCACACGCAGGCTGGCGCGCAAGCGCTGAGAGGGCGAATTAAACATGCGGCAACAGGGCAACAGGGATCAGGCAGGCGGTCATGGAACTTTACAGGGGAATCCGGGTGATAAGGCGGGAAGAAACTTTTTCAGGAGCAATTATGCATGGAAAAAGCGGGGTAAGTCACCAATAAACACGCGCCAACGGCGACCTCATGCCATATCCACAGGGCTGAAAAACCACACGCGGGCCGGCGCGCCGGGCCAGCGCCAGCAGAAAAACGCGCAGCTTGCTATCATCGCGCCACTTTACCTAGAGGAACCACCATGACCTTCTCCATCTACTCCGCTTCCATCCCCGTCTTCAAACAGATCCTGGGCAGCCTGGCCGCCATCCTGGACAAGGCGGAAACGCACGCGCAAGACAAGAAAATCGACCCGAACGCCCTGCTGCAATTCCGTTTGTTCCCGGACATGCTGCCCTTCGTGCGCCAGATCCAGATCGCCACCGACTTCGCCAAGGGCTGCGGCGCACGCCTGGCCGGCGTGGCCGTGCCACCGTATGAAGACAGCGAACAGAGCTTTACAGAGCTGAAAGCGCGCATCGTGAAAACCATCGCCTTCCTGGAAAGCCTGCCGCAAGCGGACATCGACGGCAGCGAAACGCGCGCCATCACCACCGGCAGCGGCGAAAAGACCAAGCACTTCACGGGCCAGACGTATCTGTTCCACTACGCGCTGCCGCACTTCTTCTTCCACGCGACGACGGCGTACGACATCCTGCGCCATAACGGCATCGAAGTCGGCAAGAAAGATTTTATTGGTAGTTATTAATAGTTGACGCCAATAGTACCGGGGTCAGACCCTCAATGCCGCTCACACAAAAGTCATCGCTGACATGTGAGGGGGTCTGACCCCAGCAGTTGCCCTTGGGCTAGCTAAGTATTCCGGCGCGGATACCCTTGAGACAGAATCCGCACCCACACCACTTCCTTCTCTTCATCCGTCATCGACACCCAGTGCGCCACTTCCACCACGCTGCGGCCGCAGCCGCGGCAGATTTCATCGAACGTCGTCGAGCAGACGGCCACGCAGGGCGTATCGGGACGCGGCGGCAATGCCTTGTCAGCCATCAGGATACCTTCGGCAAGCCGAGCTTTTCCCAGCCTTCGGTACCCAGCGCTTCCAGCGTGGCGATATTCTTGTCGAAGATGTCCGACGCTTCCGGGAACGCCTCGACGGCGCGCTCGATGCTGTCTTCGCGCAGCAGGTGCAGGGTCGGGTACGGCGATCGGTTGGTGTAATTGCTGATGTCGTCCTCGAACGTCTCGGCAAACTGGTAGTTCGGATGGAAACTGGCCACTTGCAGTTCGCCGGCCAGGTGCATGTCTTCCACGGCCGCATCGGCCACATCGAGAAACTCGTTGTAGTCGAGGAAATCGTTGAGGGTATACGGATGGATCAGCAAGGTCGTGTCGATCTGCTCGGGGTCCGTGTCGGCCAGGGTTTGCAGCTCGTCCATCAGCATGGCCAGCAGATCTTCCGGATTGCTCGACTCGCACACCACATAGCGGATCTGCTTCTTGACGTGCACGGCCTTGGCGAACGGGCACAGGTTCAGGCCGATCACGGCCTTTTCCAGCCAGGCAACGGTATTGGCGATGATGACGGCGTTGTCGTCGTCGTGGCGCGGCGGGGTGTTCATATGCATGACTCTCTATCAATATGGCGGCCGGCAGCCCAATGGCCGGCCAAAGCCAAATTGTACGCACTCTTTGCGCAGTCTCATACTGAACGGCTGCCAGGCTTGCGCCAGCCTCCTCGCCATGTATGCTATAACAGCGGCCGAATCACGCATCGGGCAAATTAAATTTGCAATAATGACAGCATATGCGAATGGAAACCTTGTCGTTTCCCACTTATTGCCGCGTATTTCCTGTCATCATGCTGACATAATTCTTGACTCCGGCATGTGGATATACGTACACTCGCAGCTTGATCATGGGTCTGTCCGATGTTTCTCCGACGACAACAATGGAACACTATGCACGAAAACTCCTTTAAATCTACCGTCCTGGCGGCGTTGGCCCTGGCGCTTGCGCCCGCCCTCAGCCAGGCGTACGAAGCCGGTGTTGAGAGCGATAACGCGCCAGTCGCTGCAACCACACCTGCCCTGATCCCGATGACCGCCCAGGTCACGGCGAAACTCCCCACCCTCGACAACCGCCTGCAAAAGACCGACCGTCTGCTGAAAAACCTCAGCGACAATTCCGATCCGCTGCGCGAAGCCGACGTCTGGGGCCGCATCCGCAGCGGTTATGCGATTCCCGACATCAACAACCAGCTGGTGGCCAACCACGTCAACTGGTATGCCACCCGCCCCGACCACCTGGCGCGCACCACGGCGCGCGCCTCGCGTTATATCTTCCACGTGGTGCAGGAACTGGAAAAGCGCGGCATGCCGACGGAACTGGCCTTGCTGCCGTTTATCGAGTCCGCCTTCAACCCGCAGGCTTTCTCCAGCGCCAGTGCGGCCGGCCTGTGGCAATTCGTGCCCGCCACGGGACGCGATTTCAACCTCAAGCAAACCATGTTCAAGGACGACCGCCGCGGCGTGCTGGCCTCGACCGATGCGGCATTGACGTATCTGCAGCGCCTGTATGACATGTTTGGCGACTGGCAACTGGCGCTGGCCGCCTACAACTGGGGCGAAGGCTCGGTGCAGCGCGCCATCAAGAAAAACCAGGCGCTGGGCAAGCCGACCGACTTCGAAAGCCTGGCCGATCTGATGCCGGCTGAAACGCGCAATTACGTGCCGAAACTGCAAGCGGTGAAAAACATCATCGCCAATCCGGCCCAGTTCGGCCTGACCCTGCCTGTGGTCGACAACCAGCCGTATTTCACGGCCATCGACAAGACCAGCGACATCGACATCACCGTCGCGGCCCAGCTGGCCGAACTGTCGACCGACGAATTCAAGGCGCTGAACCCGCAATTCAACCGCCCCGTCATCATCGGCGGCGAAAAGACCAAGATTCTGCTGCCGCAGGAAAACGCCGCCAAGTTCACCACCAACCTGGCGCAATGGGGCCATGCCTTGTCGAGCTGGACCACGCACAAGATCACCAATGCGCGCGAACGCATCGAAACGCTGGCGTCGAAATTCGGCACCACGGCCGACGTGCTGCGCCAGGCTAACAACATTCCCCAGCGCACCAGCCTGCGCGCGGGCTCCACCATCCTCGTGCCGAAGACTTCGGCCACGATGAACAAGGACATCACGCAAGAAATCGCCGACAGCGCCACCATGCTGCTCGAAGCGGACCGTCCGGAACGGGCCGCCAAGGCACTGCGCCGCGTCGCCAAGGGCGGCAAGGTGCAAGCCGCGCCAATTTCCCTGGTGAAACCGCGCATCCAGCGCGGCGGCAGCAACAGCCGGGCAAAAGCGCGTCACTGATCGCCTGAGTTGTATTGACGCACCTCACCGGCCGCCACAGCTTTGCTGTCGCGGCCGGTTGCACATCCGCCCACCCATCCAGACAGGAGTCGTCATGGCTTTCTTGCAAGGCAAAAAAATCCTCATCACGGGCCTGCTGTCGAACCGCTCCATCGCCTACGGCATCGCCAAGGCGTGCCACCGCGAAGGCGCGACCCTCGCCTTCACCTATGTGGGCGAGCGCTTCAAGGAACGCATCACGGAATTTGCGGCCGAATTCGGCAGCGAACTGGTCTTCGACTGCGACGTGTCCAGCGATGAACAGATCAGCGCCGTCTTCAGCAACCTGGCGCAGCATTGGGAACATTTGGATGGCCTGGTGCACGCCATCGGCTTTGCGCCGCGCGAGGCGATCGCCGGCGACTTTCTCGACGGCCTGTCGCGCGACAGCTTCCGCATCGCGCACGATATTTCCGCCTACAGTTTTCCCGCCATGGCCAAGGCCGCGCTGCCCCTGCTGCATCCGGGCGCTTCGGTCCTGACCCTGACTTACCTGGGCGCCGTGCGCGCCGTGCCCTATTACAACACCATGGGCCTGGCCAAGGCGTCGCTGGAAGCGTCCGTGCGCTACCTGGCCGAATCGCTGGGCCCGCGCGGCATCCGCGCCAACGGCATCTCCGCCGGCCCCATCAAGACCCTGGCCGCCTCCGGCATCAAGGATTTCAGCAAGCTGCTGGGCTTTGTGGCGGAACACGCCCCGCTGCGACGCAACGTCACCATCGAGGAAGTGGGCAACACGGCGGCCTTTTTGCTGTCCGACCTGGCCTCGGGCATCACGGGCGAGATTACCTACGTCGATGGCGGCTTTTCACAAGTGATGGCCGTCAATCCCGAAGTAGAGTAATGCGGTGATGGCCGATATTCCGCGGTTGTCACTTGACAACCGGCTGATATCGACCTACATTGGAGACATCGCATGGCGCGCTCCTCGCACCCGAAGAAAGACATCGAAGCAGCGCTGCGCCACGCGGAAAGCCAGGGCTGGAGAGTGGAAATGGGCGGCAGCCATGCCTGGGGGAAAATCTATTGCCCCTACAATGACGACGGCTGCCGCTGCGGCGAGTTTTGCATCGCCTGCATCTGGAGCACGCCGAAAAATCCCGGCAACCACGCGCGGGCGATCTTGCGGGTGGTCGATAATTGTACTTTCAATAAACTGATGCACGACTGCATGCAACGCAAATCCAAGGGGTAGCCATCATGGATTACATCTTCACCCTCAAATACCGCCTGCCCGACCACGAACACAACCTGGACGCGCTGGCCGAGCGCCTGGGCAGTGGCGGCTGCGACGACGCCTTGGCTGGCATCGGGCAAGCGGGACGCCTGGCGCTGGAATTCACGCGCGAGGCCAGCAATGCCAACGAAGCGCTGCTGAGCGCCCTGGCCGACGTCAAAGCCATCGTGCCTGAAGCCGTGCTGGTCGAGGCCGCGCCCGACTTCGTGGGCTTGACGGACGTGGCGCAGGTACTGGGCCTGTCCCGGCAAAACCTGCACAAGCTGATGAGCAAACACCGCCACAGCTTCCCCGTGCCCGTGCATGAGGGTAGCGCCAGCATCTGGCACCTGGCCGACGTACTGACATGGCTGCATGCCAAGGGAACATATCAGCTGGAACCCGGCCTGGCCGAACTGGCGCAGGTAACCCGGCAAATCAACCTGGCCAGGGAAACGGCACAGGCCCCCCAACTGCCGGCCGACATCGTGGCCATGCTCAATTAAATCAAGGAAAACTACGTATTCTTACTTATTTCGCATAGGAAACATGTTCAAAACGTGGTAGGACTGTCGCTTCTTCCCATTTAGGCCGTGCAAAACGGCGGCAAATACGGTATAGTGTCGTTGTGCGCTGCAATATGTTCGCTTGAAGCAATGGCAACACCGCAGTAACATGCAATTACAAACTTAGCAGCTTCGCAAGCCTTAGCGCATCCACAGGATGCCGCTTATAAAGCCCTCCCGCCTTGTGTGTCGCACCTGACACCGTCCCGGCGCAAAGCTTTTGTGCCGAAATTTCTTTCTAGTTGAGTCATTTCGTTTTGGTTGGCGTTGCTATTTTGCGTTCTGCTTTTTGCAAGAACGCTGATTTTTACGAAAGAAAAGAATGACATTTGAATCCTTAGGCCTGCATCCGTCCATCATCGCCGCTCTGACCGAATCGGGCTACACCGCGCCAACCGCGGTACAGTCGCAAGCGATTCCCGCCGCGATCGAAGGCCGTGACCTGCTGGTCTCGTCGCAGACCGGTTCGGGCAAGACCGCAGCGTTCATGCTGCCGTCGTTGCACAAACTGGCCAGCGCCGAACAAAGCGCCGCCGGCAAGACGCCGAACCAGGAAATGCAAGCATCGCGCGCCCGCGGCGAGCGTCCACGCTTCAAGGCTGCCCAGCCAAAAATGCTGGTGCTGACGCCAACGCGCGAACTGGCCCTGCAAGTGACCACCAACACCGACAAGTACAGCACCGGCATCCGCCGCATCAAGGCTGTGTCGATCCTGGGTGGCATGCCTTACCCTAAACAGATGCAATTGCTGGCCAAGAATCCTGAGATTCTGGTCGCCACCCCTGGCCGTCTGATCGACCACATGGACTCGGGCAAGATCGACTTCTCGCAACTGGAAATCCTGGTGCTGGACGAAGCCGACCGCATGCTGGACATGGGTTTCATCGACGACATCGAAAAAATCGTGGACGCGACGCCAGAAGGCCGTCAAACCATGCTGTTCTCGGCAACGCTGGACGGCGTGGTTGGCAACATGGCCCGCCGCATCACGAAAAACCCGCTGGTCATCCAGATCGCCGGTTCGTCGAACAAGCATGAAAACATCACCCAGCGCGTCCACTTCGTCGACGATCTGTCGCACAAGAATCGCCTGCTGGACCACCTGCTGCGCGACGAAACCCTGGACCAGGCTGTTGTGTTTACCGCCACCAAGCGTGACGCCGACACCATCGCCGACCGTCTGAACATCGCCGGTTTCTCGGCTGCCGCCTTGCACGGCGACATGCATCAGGGCGCGCGTAACCGCACCCTGGACGGCATGCGCCGCGGCCAGGTCAAAGTGCTGGTCGCCACCGACGTTGCCGCCCGCGGCATCGACGTACCGACGATCACCCACGTGTTCAACTACGATCTGCCGAAGTTCCCGGAAGACTACGTCCACCGCATCGGCCGTACCGGCCGCGCTGGCCGCAATGGCCTGGCCATCTCGCTGGTGAACCACGCTGAAGGCATGAACGTCAAGCGCATCGAACGCTTCACCAAGCAATTGATCCCGGTCAATGTCATCGAAGGTTTCGAGCCTAAGAAAACGGCGTCGGCACCACGTTCGAGCGCCCGTCCAGGCGGCTGGAAACCAGGCGACAACCGTGGCGGCGCGAAGCCGGCGCAACGCACGTTCAGCAAGCCAGGCGCACCACGCAAAGACGGCGCACCTAGCACCGGCGGCGGCTACAAGGGTTCCAACCCGCGCAGCACCGACGGCGCACGCCGCAGCTACGGCGACCGTTAATCACGGCGCCATGCCGCCAGCAGGCGGCAGGCAATAAAAAAACGGCCACCAGATCGCTCTGGTGGCCGTTTTTTCATGTCCGCCCATTTATTTCTTCGACACCTTCTGGCGCGACAGCTTGCGCAGCTTGGCTTGCTCGAAGCGCACCTGCTGCTCCGGCGTTTCCAGCACCAGCGGCGGCACGGCCACGGGCTTGCGGTTGGCGTCCACGGCCACCATCGTGAAATAGCAGCTGTTGGCGTGGCGCACCAGGCGCTGCTGGATGTTTTCCGTCACCACGCGGATACCCACTTCCATCGAGGTCGTGCCCGTGTAATTGATCGAGGCGAGGAACGTCACCAGCTCACCGACGTGGATAGGCTGCAGGAACATCACCTGGTCCACCGACAGGGTCACCACATAGCTGCCCGAATAGCGGCTGGCGCAGGCGTAGGCGACGCTGTCGAGGTATTTCAGGATGGTGCCGCCGTGCACATTGCCGGAAAAGTTGGCCATATCGGGCGTCATCAGGACCGTCATCGTCAGTTCGTGGGCCGACCAGTTCATCGCGCTGTCCAAAGTGTTCTCCAAGGGGGAAATAAGAAAAAGAGTGGGGATGTAAAAACCGGCCCCAGGGGCCGGTGTAGACCTTACAGGCCCAGGGTGTCGATGTCGGCCAGCGAGTCGCGGCCCTTGTCGGAAATGTCGTGGCCCTCGCCTTCCGCGCGCGCCACGATGTGGGCTTTCTTGCCCAGGAAATAGGCCACGTCCGATTCCAGCCTGGTCAGCGGATCGGCGGCGACGGCGCGCAGCCCCATGATGCAGCGGCGCAGGAACAGCAGCTGCTGTGCTTTCTCGGTGATGGACAAACGGCCATCGCGTGCATAGCTGAGCAGCTTCAGGCCGGACAGGCGCTTGGCATTGCGGGCAACGCAAGCACTGGGGCGCTCGGTCTTGATGCCGCGTGCAACTTGCTCCAGCGCGTCATATTCATCGGTTGTTAATTTCTCGTTCTTCATTACTTTTCCATAAAAGGCCAGGTGTTCGGCCCCCATGGTACGCGCCCCGCTGCGCATCGGCAACAGGCAACGTGATTCAGTCGCCGCCCGCCCCACGGATGGCGTACTGAAAATGCGCGTGAAGCGTGCTTATTTGTAGCTGCGCAGCAGCAGCCACGCCAGGCCGCAGCCAGCCACGGCGCCCGCCAGCGCCAGCGCTGCGAGGTTCTTGCCGGTGATCACAGGGCGCCGGCCCAGGTAGATTTTGTTATGCAAGGAATTGCCCATGATGGTCTCCTGTACAAGAATTTTTATGATGTCTCATTATAAGAACAGAATCGTGACGGCCACATGACACACAGCAGTTAGCGCTTGATTTGTATCCACTCAGCAATGTTTATTGGCATTTTTGTTGTTTAATTGGCGTGACGACCCCGCCGCCCGCGCAATCCATTTCTGACCAGAAATAAACAGCGCGCGGCAGTGGCATCGCCGCTCGGGTGCGCTCAGGCGTGCGACGACTGGCTCTCAGCCCTCTCAGCCCATCCTGACGGGCGGCGGTGGTGGCGTCGGTTCCTCGACGGGCACGGGGTCCGTGTGCGGCGGCTTTTCCGGCGGCGGCGTCAGCGGATCGCCTTCGGGCGGCGGCGGGATATCCGGTTCGGGCGTGCTGTGCGCACGCAGCGGGGCATGACGGGATGGTAGTGGCATGGTGACCTCCTTTGCCCCACTCTAGCCGATGCCAGGAAAGACTGGCGCCCGCGAGCCGCGCCATCGGCCGGGTAAAACGTCGATTTTTTTTACACAAGCACGAAAAATGGCCTCCCTGTTTTTATAAGCTGTTGAATTCAAATATAAATATAACTTGGTACGAATTCTGCTTCAAGGGCGTATGAGGTTATCTGAGGCAGCCGCCACAGTGACCTGGTCCGATCCACCCTCACGCTGAAGGAAATGCCATGAAAACGCTGTCCTCATTCCTGCGTCTCGCTCTCTCCGCGGCCACCATCGGCGCCGCGCTGATCAGCGCTCCCGCACTCGCTGGTCCTTTGTTTACCGTCAATGAAGGTTCCGTCCCCGGCACCGCAGCCAATCTGGTTGTGGCCGACCGCATCAGCTTTGAATATCACGCGCGCGTCGAACAAACCATCGTTGGCGGTTTGGGTGGGGGCAACGATCCCTTCACTCAAACAGGCTTTCTGAGCAAGGCCGCTTTCGGCAGTCCCACTGGCGGCAGCGTGCCATCGCAACTGAACGCCCTCAACGGCTATGGCATTTATGGCCTGTTTTCCATCACCGGCCAGTCCGATACGCTGGCTGGCGGGATCCACGCTACCTTTCAAACCCTGACCATGACCTTGTACATCGATCCCAATCAGGACACGTCACTGTCGGTCAGTAACGTGGCCGGCTCGCCGGTGAATGTGGGTGGCGTCTCCGGGGATGACTATGCGATCATGACCTACACGCTCGACGTGGGCGAAGCACACATTTTCGCCGGCCTGGCGCAGGGCGACTTCAAGTCCTTGCTGAACGCCACACTGACGCCGCAAGGACAGTTGTTTTTCGTCAACCCCGACCCGTTTTTCCCGCTGGAGTCCCTCAGCGGGAATACGAACAGCTTCGTCGGCGGCAGCCTGACCGACAGTTTTATCGCGATGGCCGACGGTGGCGGCCTGGAATTATTCCAGGTACCTGAACCAGGCACCATCGCCCTGCTCGGCATCGGCCTGTTTGGCCTGGGCATGACTGCGCGCCGCCAGCAAGGCGGGCAGCGCCAGGCTTGACATGCGCATCATCCTGTTGAAAAGCCGCGGATATCCTCCGCGGCTTTTTTTGCGGCAAGCGGCAAACCGATGCCGTTCACACAGGCGTCCTCCCGTTGAGCGGCGCCACCAGCAAGTCGTGCAGCGGCCGGCGCAAGGAGCGCGCCTGGGCCGCCGGGCCGGCGCCGATGCGGCCCAGGAATACGGCCCGATCAAACGCCACCGCACCCAGCACGGCCTGGCATTGCAGCGCCAGTTCCTGCGCCAGCTCCAGCATGCCGTCGGTGCGCGAAAAGGCCCGCCGTTCGCGCACATAACGGGCGAAGATCAGCGGCGTCAGTTCCGGCTGTAACTGCAGGCCCAGCTGCGTGGCCGTCAGCCAGAAGCGCTGCATGGCCCTGCCGGCCGCCACGTAATCATCGATGTGACGCGGCGGCGCCTCGGCCAGCAGCACGAAATGCGCGGCGCAATACAGGCCTGGCAACAAGTCCATCTGCAGACGCGGGGCAATGGTGCCTCCCAGCCAGGTATTGAAAAAATCCACGCGACGCCAGCTGTGCATGACCCAGCGCATCAGCCGCGCCGTCATCGGGTCGACACCGAGCGCCTGCTCAGGGATGCGGTCGGCGCTGAAGCGCGCGCCCCATTCGATGACGTCGCGGTGCACCTTGTGCGCTTCGGGCATGGTCAGGCGCAGCTTCGCATTGTCGTACATCAGGCGCGCACAGGCCAGGCGCATGCGCCAGCCTTCGAACCACTGCACACTGTAGCCGGGCGGCAAGCTGGCCGCCAGCGCCGCCTTTTCACTGGCGCGCAGGCCGCGCGTACTGAGCCTTCGCCGCTGCACGCTGCGCTGCTGCAGAAAGGCCGCCAGCGGGTCGGGCAGCATGCCAGGGCTGTCGACGAAGCGCACATCAAACGTGGGCAAGGTGTCGGGCAAGCCGCCGTGCCGGCGCGCTTCCATGCGCAAGCCATGGCTGCTGGCCGCCAGCGCCATGCTTTCGAGCAAGGCGCCCAGCGACAGCTGGCTGGGATGACCGTCGAGGTCGTACACGCAGTGGCTGCGCGTATCGAAGCCATGCACGACGACATGGCGCGGGTCCACGACTTCAAAACGCCACGGCTGCGTGTTGTCGCCGCTGGGCGCCCAGCGCGCCTGGTCGAGGATGTTTTCCAGCACAGAATCGATCTGCGCGATCAGCGGTGCTTGTGCCATCATGCCCCCTGCGCCGCGCGGCGCCGCTGGATGATGGCCATCGTCAGGCGTTGCAGCGGATGACGGTTGCCACCGGGACGCCAGGTACGCACGAGCTTGTTGCGGTAGGCGTCGAAATGCATGCCGTGCGGCGCCGCCATCACCTTGCCGCGCCTCAAGAGTATTTTCAGCGCCTCGGTGGCGGCCGCACCCGCGCACAGCTGGCAACCCATGATGGTCGACGGTCCGCGCCGCTCCTTCAGGTTGATGGCCGACGGGTCGACCAGATAGGGCCCGTGCAAGCCGGCCGGCGCCAGCCCGACGAGAAAGCGCAGGGCTTTTTCTTCCTCGGGCAAGTCGCCCCAGCCGAAATACTCTTCGAACGTCATGCCGCCGGGCATGAAGCTGAGCAGGGCCGTGCCCATGCCCAGCGGCGCGGCCGTGATGGCGGGAATGCCCAGGCGCGCGCAGGTGGCGAAGGTGGCCTGGCGCGCGGGAAAGGCAAAGAAATCCAGGCCGTCCACATACAGGTCGACACCGGCAAAAAACTCCGCCAGGTTGCTGTCGTGTATGCCGTCAGGAAATTGTTTAATCTCCAGTTCGGGATTGATGTCCTTCGCCATCTGCGCCAGCACGGCCACCTTGGGCTGGCCCAGGGTGGACATCATGGCGCCGGCCTGGCGATTGAAGTTGGCGATATCGAAGGTATCGAAATCGGCGATGTGAAAAGCGCCGATGCCCAGCCGCGCCAGCGTCAGCAAATGCACGCCGCCCACGCCGCCCATTCCGGCAATGGCCACGCGCTTGCCGCGCAAGCTGTCCTGCTCCGCCTGCGTGACCCAGCCCAGGTTGCGGGCAAATGCCGCGTGATACGAAAAACCGTCTGTCATGTTCACCTCTTCTGTGCGTCCCTTGTGGACGAAAAAGTTTGGACAGGTGAGCCAGGGATAAGTTCCCCGCATGACAGAAAAAGTGCTTAGCGCGCCAGGCGTCGCGGCGCCGCTGCAGCTGCCGGCACCACGGCACCGACCTTGAACACGCTGACGATCTGCGCCAGCCCGGCCGCCTGCTCGTTCATGGCCTGCGCCGCCGCCGACGCCTGCTCGACCAGGGCCGAGTTTTGCTGCGTCATGTTATCCATCTCGACGATGGCCTGGTTAATCTGCTCGATGCCGGCGCTCTGCTCGGCGCTGGCCGAGGAAATCTCGGCCACGATATCGGTCACATGCTGCACGCTGGAAACGACTTTCTCCATCGTCTCGCCCGCCAGCGCCACCAGTTTTTCACCGGCGCCCACTTGCTCGGCGGAACTGTCGATCAATTGCTTGATTTCCTTGGCGGCGGCAGCCGAACGCTGCGCCAGGTTGCGCACCTCGCTGGCGACGACGGCGAAGCCACGGCCCTGCTCGCCCGCGCGCGCCGCTTCCACGGCCGCATTCAAGGCCAGAATATTCGTCTGGAAGGCGATGCCGTCGATGACGGCGATGATGTCACCGATCTTTTTCGACGAGGCATTGATGGCGCCCATGGTGTCGACCACCTGGCTCACCACGCCGCCCGCCTGGGTCGCCACTTGCGAGGCGGAAATAGCCAGCTGGTTGGCCTGGCGCGCATTGTCCGCATTCTGGCGCACGGTCGAGGTCATCTCTTCCATGGTCGAGGCCGTTTCTTCCAGCGATCCCGCCTGCTGCTCCGTGCGCGCCGACAAGTCGTGGTTGCCGGAAGCGATCTCGCCGGACGCCGTGGAAATGGCATCGGCATCGTTGCGCACCTGGCTCACCAGATGCGCCAGGTTGTCGCGCATGGCCTTGATCGCCATCAGCAGGCTCGACGTGTCGCCGGGGCGCGTGTCGATCTGCGTGGTCAGATCTCCCTGGGCGATCTGCGCCACGATGGCCGCTGCATAGTCGGGTTCACCACCGAGCTGGGCCAGGATACGGCGCAGCATCAGCGCCGCCAGAGCGCCCACCACCAGCATCAGCGCGCCGCCGATGGCCAGCAGCACGCCGGCCTGGGCCCAGAACTTGTGGTTGATGTCATCGATGTAGGTGCCCGTGCCGATCAGCCAGTCCCACGGCGCAAATTTCACCACCGCATACATCTTCGCCACCGGGTCCTTCACGCCGGGACGCGTGCCGTCCGCCTGCACCATGCCGATACGGCTGGTGGCCAGCGCGGCGCGGTAGCGGTCGCCCGACTGCTTCATGTTCTTTTGCGGCACACCGATGCGCGACGCATTCGGGTGCACGTACAGCAAATCGGTGCTGAAGTCGCGCACAAAATAATACATCTCGTCCTTGACGAAGCTGCCGATGGCCAGCTTGGCCTGCTGCTGGGCTTGCTCACGCGTGAGCTTGCCCGACTGTTCCAGCGCATACGCCTTTTCCACCGAGGCATTGGCCAGTTCCACCAGCACCGTCAATTGCTCGACCCTTTCCGCCATCATGGTCTGGCGCAAGGAATACAGAGAGAACGACGCGATGAGGACGATGCCCAGCAAGGTGCTGAAACACAGGAGGAGAATGCGCGAACGGAGTGTCATGGGAGCCTGGGTAGAAAATAAAGCGTGGAATTATAAACAATTTCCATGTGGAAATCTTTTCAGAAAAGCAAAGCGGGCGGCGCTACCAGGCTGATGCCCGGCAGGCACCGCCCGCTTTGTTACTGCTCGCTTGTTACTGGCGCATCACGCCAGCGCTTCCTTGGCCGCCTCTTCCGGCGTCAAGCCGTCGTAGAACTGGTCGGTAAACCACTCGACCTGCTCTTCGATATGGTCTTGTGCCTGTGCCACGGTGGCGCCGCCGGCCACCAGGAAGCCTTCAACCTCGATACACCAGTTGATCAATTCCAGGGTTTCCGGATCGAGTTCTTCTTTCTTAGCCATCGTATGTCCTTGCTTGTCAAATTGCGATCACATCAATCAGCAGCAGTTTAACAGCTTCGCCACGTTGCCGCCGCTGCAGTTCAACCATGAAGATTACTTCACTGCAACGTTCTTGCGTTCCGGATACAGCACCACCTGCACGTAATTATGCATGTCCAGATAGCGCTGCGCCGCCTGTTTGACGGCTTGCGGCGTGATGGCGCGCACGCGCTGCTCGTAGCGCAGGATCTGCGCGGGATCGCGGCCCTGGGTCACCGAACCCATCAGCTGTTTCATCCAGTAATTATTTTCCCGCAAGGATTTCTGCTGGCGCGTGATCCAGTTCAGCTTGACCTTTTCCAGGTCGGCCGCGGACGGCCCGTCCGTCTTCATCCTGTTGATTTCGGCAAACGCGGCGGCGATCACCTTGTCCACGTTTTCCGGCCCCGTCGGCAAGTTCAGCGCCACCGAATAATGGCCGTACGGATGCTGGCCCATCGAGGTTTCGAAGCCGCCGCCATAGATCATGCTCATCTTTTCGCGCAGCACTTCGATGACTTTCAGGTTCAACACCTCGCCCAGCGCCTGCAGGGTCAGCTTTTGCTCGTCCGAATACGCCACGTCGCCATTGAAGGTGATGGAAATCGTGCTTTTGGGCTCGCTGCCCATGTAGATATCCTTCTTGACGATCCCTGCCACCGGGCGCATGCCCACGTCGCGGTAGGCGTGCGCCACCTCGGCCACGGGCAAGGTGCCCAGGTAGCTGGCGATCAGGGGCTTGATCTTGTCGATCTCGAAACTGCCCGCGAAGATGAAGGTCATGTCGCGCGCGCTGGAAAAGCGCTGGCGGAAGATGTCCAGCGAACGGTCCAGGCCCACCTTGTCGAAGTCGGCCGCGCGCGGCACGCCATCGACGCGCGGGTTGTCGCCAAACGTGGCGTGCTGGACGGCATCGTAAAACACGGCTTCCGGCTGCGCCATGCTGTTTTTCGCCAGATCCTGCTGCTTGCCGATGAAGGATTGGTACAGGTCCGCATCCTTGCGCACGGCATGGAAATACAGGGTCACCAGTTGCAGCATGGCTTCCACGTCGGCGCTGCTGGCCGAGCCGCCAAAGCCTTCGCTCAGTTCGCCCAGCGAGGCGCCCACATTGACCGTCTTGCCGGCCAACACCTTTTGCAAGTCCAGCGGCGCCAGGTCTTTCAAGCCCATGCTGCCGACCACGGCGCTGGCATAGCGGGCGTTGTAGATGTCGGCGTCGCCGAACAGCGACTGGCCGCCGAAACGGGTCGAGCCCATCAGCACCTGGTCATTCTTGAAATCGGTCGGTTTGAGCAGCACGCGCACGCCATTGCCCAGGGTCAGCTCCGTCACGCCGATGGCGCTGTTCAGCTTTTCCGAGACGATGCTGCCGCCGGCCGGCGGGCCATCCATCAGCTTGCTGGCGAGGACTTTTTCCGTGCGCGGCTCGACCTTCTGCCGCTCCGCTTGCGCCACGGCGTCGAGCAATTGCTGCTGCGTCGGTACGCTGCCGCCCGCTTTCGGCTCGGCGCCCATGAAGACGACGAGTTTCTTTTGCTGGTCGGGAATCACCTTGGCCACCGTCTCGTTGACTTCCTGCAGCGTTACCTGCGGCAAGAGTTCCTGCGCGTACAGCAATTCATTGGCGATGCCGGGGATGGCTTCCTGCTCCAGGAAGTTGCGCGAATACTCGGCCACGAAACCGGCCGAGTCGGACTTGTCGCGTTCGCTGTGCGCGCGTTCATAATTGCGCAGCATGTTCTTGCGCGCGCGGTCCAGCTCATCCTGGCTGAAACCGAAGCGGCGCGCCCGCTCATCTTCCTGCACCAGCGCGTCGACGGCCGGCTGCACGCCGCCCTTGCCCAGCAAGGCATACGCGCTGAACGATTCGTAGCCACGCACCAGCTTGCCCATGCTGCTGCCGCCCTGGATGAAAGGCGGGTTCGCTTGCTGCGTCAATTCCTGCATGCGCGCGCTGAGCATTTGCCCATACAGGTTTTCGATCATCTGGCGGCGGTAGTCGGCAATGGTGACGGCCTCCTGCGCGGCGCGGATCGGGTAGCGGATGAAGACGGTGTCGTCCGGCGCTTCCTTGTCCGTGATCACCAGCGCTTCCGTTTGCGAACGCTGCGGTACTTCCGCATACAGGCGCGGCCGTGGTTGCGCGGGGTTCTTCAGCTTGCCGAAATGCTGCCGGATCAGCTTTTCAGCCTGGCTCGGCTCCACGTCACCGACCACCATCACGGCCATCAGGTCGGGCCGGTACCAATCCTTGTAGAAACGCTTGATGGCTTCCGGCTTGAACGTTTTCAAGACGGATTCCTTGCCGATCGGCATGCGCTGCGCATAGCGCGAACCGTTCAGCAGCTTCGGATACAGCACCTTGTTCATGCGGTCGCTGGCGCCCTTGCCCAGGCGCGCCTCTTCCAGCACGATGCCGCGCTCGCTGTTGATGTCGGCCGGATTGAATTTCAAGCCGTGCGCCCAGTCTTCCAGCACGAGAAAACCCTTTTCCAGGTTGTCCTTCTTGTTCGTCGGAATCGGCAGCACGTACACGGTTTCATCGAAACTCGTGTAGGCGTTCAGGTCGGCGCCGAACTTCACGCCGATCGACTGCAGATACGAAATGAGCTCATTGCGCTTGAAATGCGTGGAGCCATTGAAGGCCATGTGTTCCGTGAAATGCGCCAGGCCTTGCTGGTCGTCATCTTCCAGGATGGAGCCGGCTTTCACCACCAGGCGCAACTCCACTTTCTGGGCGGGACGGGCATTTTTCTTGATGTAATAGGTCAGGCCGTTCGGCAGTTTTCCGACCGTTACTTCCGGTGCCAACGGCAGGGGATCGCTCAAACGGATTTCCGCCTGGGCCAGGCAGGCGCACGCCAGCAGGACGGCGCCCGAGATCAGGCGTAATTTACTCAGCTTCATGTATTCTCAACGGTAAGATTCGGTAGACATACCTTACACTGAAATCGTGTTTCCGCCATTAAAAACAGCTTAGAAAAAATTGCCCTCCCAGGCAACTTTGCCGAATGACAAACTCAACAGTAGCCTGCCAGCTTTTGTCCGTTGTGCTAAAGTATTGCCGCCGGTCATGTGGACCGGCACAACAATACGTCTTCGGGGCGGGGTGCGATTCCCCACCGGCGGTAAGACCGGCAACGGTCAAGCCCGCGAGCGCTTGTCAGGTTTCGCCTGATGAGGTCAGCAGATCCGGTGTGATTCCGGGGCCGACGGTATAGTCCGGATGAAAGAAGATGTGCAGTAAACGCGATGTCCGCTCGACCTGTCGATGCGGCCGGCTGCGTCTATTCGCTTGCCCTGCAGCGTTTTTCGCCTATGCGAGGAGCGTTTCACCATGTTAGTCAACAGCTATACCCTGCTTTCCAACGACCTGGAAGGTCGCATCCAGTCCGCCCTGGCCGCCATGCGCGCCGGCATTCCCGTCATCCTGCTCGACGATTTCGACCGTGAAAACGAAGCCGACCTGATCCTGTCGGCCGAAAAATTGACGAACGAAACCATGGCTTTGCTGATCCGCGAATGCAGCGGCATCGTCTGCCTGTGCCTGCCCACCGACGTCGTCAGCGCGCTGGAATTGCCGCCCATGTCGCCCGACAACGGCAGCCGCTACGGCACGCCGTTTACCGTCTCCATCGAGGCGCGTGACGGCGTCACGACGGGCGTGTCGGCCGCCGACCGGGTCACCACCATCCGCGCCGCCATCGCGCCGAATGCCAAGCCGGCCGACCTGGTGCGCCCCGGCCACGTATTCCCCCTGCGCGCCGCGCCCGGTGGCGTGCTCGAGCGCCGTGGCCACACGGAAGGCTCGGTCGACCTGTCGCGCATGGCGGGCCTGAACCCGGCCGCCGTGCTGTGCGAGCTGATGAACCCGGACGGCAGCATGATGCGCGGCGACGATATCGAGCGCTTCGCCGAGCTGCACGGCATGCCGATCCTGACCATCGAAGAACTGGTGGAATGGCGCAGCACGCGCGAGCAATAACGCTTCAATAACGCTTCACGCGGCCACGGCCCTCGGCAGATGCACGTGCCGGTAGACGAGGCCTGCCGCCAGGCCATACGCGACGGCAATCGTCGCGTAGGCCAGCGGCAGGCGCAGCGACCAGTCCGGCAGCATGTGCAGGATGCTGCCGATCAGGGCCACGCCCACCAGCGCGCCGATCTGGCGGTTCGCGTTCAGGGCCGCCGCCGCGCTGTTCGCATGCCGCTTGCCGGCGACCCGCATCACGGTGGCCGTCATGGCGGGTATGGCGATGCCGATGGCCACGTTCATGACGGCCGTGCCCAGCGCCAGCAAGACGTAGGGCGTACCGGGACGCAAGCCCATCAGCAGCAAGGCCATCACGGCGCCCACCAGCAAGCCCGCCAGCATGGGCCAGCGCGTGCCATGGCGCGCCGCGATACCGCCTGCCATGAAGTTCCCCACCGTATAAGCCGCCATCATGGGCAGCAATCGCAAGCCCGACTGCAAGGCATCGGCGCCGCCAGATTGCTGCAGGAACAGGCTCAATAAAAACAGCTGGCCGAAGACGCAGAAATTGATCAAAAAACCCACGCCATTGGCCGCGCCAAAGCTGCTGCTGTGAAACAGTTCACGCGGCAACAGCGGATGGCTGCCGCTGCGCTCGCGCCGCAGCAACTGCCAGGCCGACAGCAAGGTCAATACCCCCGCCGCCAGCACGCCGGGCGACAGCCAGCCCAGCACAGGACCTTCGATCAGCACGAAACTGAGGCCCGCCAGCGCCGCCACACCGAGCGCATGGCTGAACAGCGACAAATCGCGCGGCTGGCGCGCCGGCGCGGCCAGCAGCAGCTGCGCCATGACGATGGCCAGCACGCCCAGCGGCACGTTCACCCAGAAGACGCTGCGCCAGCCGAACTGGTGCACGAGAATGCCGCCGATCAGGGGGCCGGACGCGCCCGCCACGCCCACCAGTGCCGACCAGGCGCCCAGCATGCGCGTGCGTTCGCGCTCGTCGTCAAAGCTGTGCGTCAGCAGGCTGAGCGAACTGGGCATGAACAGCGCCGCACCCGCGCCCTGCAGCAGGCGCGCCGCCGTCAAAAAATGCCCGTCGGGCGCGGCGCCGCACAACACCGAGCCGAGGATAAAGATACCGAGGCCGCCCTGGTACACGGCTTTCGGACCGTAGCGGTCGGCCAGCGCGCCGCCGGCCAGCAGCAGCGCGGCAAACGTCAAGGTGTAACCATCGACCACCCACACCAGGCCCGTCAGCGGGATGGCCAGGTCCAGCGCGATATCGGACAGCGCCACGTTGACGGCCGTGACGTCGAGCATGGCCATGACGAAGCCGAAGGCCAGGGTCAGCAGGATCAAGCCGCTGGCGCGGCGCGGTGTGGGGGCAGACATGGTATTCCTTGCAGGGTCAGCGGGCAGCCATTATGCGAGCGTTGCCTGATGCGGTAAACAGGCATAAAATCGGCATTCTGATGCAAAAATGCATCACAAACATTCAATGGAAAGCACTCATGGACTGGGATAACGCGCGCATCTTTCTGGCCATCGGCCGCGCCGGCACCCTGCGCGGCGCGGCCGCCCTGCTGCGCATCGACCAGGCCACCTGCGGGCGCCGCCTGGCCGCGCTGGAAAGCTCGCTGGGCGCCACGCTGTTCCTGCGCACGCCGTCGGGCTATGTGCCCACGCCGGCCGGCGAACTGGCGCTCACGGCCGCCGAAGCGATGGAGCGGGCGGCCGACAAGCTGCAACGCGAGATGCAGGGCGTCGACAACCGCTTAAGCGGCCTGGTGCGCGTGGCCACCACCGACACCATGGCCAGCCATTTCGTCATCCGCGCCATGCAGCAGCTGCACGCGGCCCATCCGGACATCCGCATCGTGCTCAACGTGGCGCCCGCGCTGGCCAGCCTGACGCGGCGCGAGGCGGATCTGGCCGTGCGCGGCGTGCGTCCCACCGACCCGGACCTCATTTCCCGCCATCTGGTCAAGCGCAGCCTGGGCCTGTATGCCTCAACCAGCTATCTGGCGCAACGCGGCGAGCCCGTGCGCGGCACGGCGCTGGCCGGGCACGACATCGTCATCTACCACCAGTCCGTGACGCCACGCCATGCGGACAAGATCGCGGGCGAATCCGTCGCCAACGCCAGGGTCGCCATGGAAGTCAATTCGGCGGCGATGCTGCAGGAAGCCACGCGCGCGGGCCTGGGCGTGGCCGAGCTGGCCACCCACCTGGGCGACATCGACCCGCAGCTGGTGCGCATCTGGCCCGAGCGGGCGGAAAGCTACGACGTATGGCTGGTCATGCATGCCGACCTGAGCCGCTCGGCCCGCGTGCGTGCGGCGGCCGATGCGATTATCCACAGCGTGGCCGGCCAATAGCGAGGCGGCCAGGCACGGCCGCACGACTGGACAATCGCTTGTATCGAACGCATCCAATGTTAAGATGCCATGATGACCCTATCCGTCTCCCTCATCATCAGCCTGCGTCGCCTGCACCGGGCCACCATGGCCTGGCTGATCAGCTGGTGGCGCATGCTGCACTTCGCCACCCTCGTGTTTTCGCTGGCCCTGTCGCCATCGAGCTATAACCGCGACAACCGCCCCATCCTCGCGCACCGCCTGGTGACGAACACGGCGCCCAACCTCGTGTGGTTCAGCGTGGCCAGCGCACTGGTCAGCCTGGTGCTGATCCGCATCGTCGTCGTCAGCGCGCAAAGCTACGGCCTGTCGCGCTATGCGCTGGAAATGGTGGTGCGCGTGCTGGTGCTGGAACTGATCCCGCTGACGGCCGCCCTGTTCGTGGCCTTGCGCCTGACCCTGCCCGACGGCATTGCGTTTGCGCAAATGCGCTCTTCCGGCATGCTCGATACCATGCAGCGCCAGGGCGTCGACTTGCTGCGCCGTGAATACTTTCCGCGCGTCATGTCGGGCATCTTCGCCGTGTGGATGCTGGCCATCGTCAGCTGCGTCACCTCGCTGATCCTCGCGTATGTCACCATCTACGGTTTCACGCCGTGGGCGCTGCAGGGTTATACGCGCGTGGTCGGGCAAATCTTCAATCCGGCCGTGGCCCTGATCCTGATGCTCAAAGTCATCTTCTTCAGCTTTGCCGTGGCCCTGATTCCGCTGGCCTCGTCCTACTACCCGGACGAGCCGCACGGCCGGCGCAACCGGCTATGGGCCGCGCACGGCCTGTCCGAAATGCTGCGCCTGTTTTCCGTCATCCTGCTGATCGAAGTGGCTTCGCTGATGGGCAATTACTACTGATGCCCCGCCGCCACCGCCAGCGATCCCCGAACCACCCATACGAGAGCCAGTATCCATGAGCCAGAGCCAGCCCCCCAATCCCGACCAGGTCGACGTCACGGCGCCTGCCGGTCTCGCGCCAGATGCCGTGCTGCCCGCCCCGCCGCCCGTGCGCCATGCCGAACTGAAGGCGGCCATCCTGCTCGTCTTCATGTTCGTGCTGCTGGTCGGCTCGGTCGTCTACCTGATGTATGCGCGCGGCGCCTTCGAAGCCACGCAAACGCTGGTGCTGACGGCCGACGATTCGGACGGCGTCGGCGTGGGCGCCGACCTGACCTTTTCCGGCTTTCCCATCGGCCGCGTGCAGCGCATCGAACTGGCGCCGGACGGGCGCGCGCGCGTCATCATCGACGTGCCGCGCAAAGACGCGCACTGGCTGCGCAGCAGCTCCATCTTCACCCTGGAACGGGGCATCGTCGGCGGCGCCAAGCTGCGCGCCTACAGCGGCATCCTGACGGACCCGCCGCTGCCCGACGACGCCACGCGCGACTTGCTGGTGGGCGACATGGCGGCGGAAATCCCGCGCCTGCTGGCCGCCGCGAAAGACTTGCTGAACAATCTGGGCAGCCTGACGGGCACCGATTCTCCGCTCGACGGCACCCTGCGCAATGTGCAGGCCGTGACCGGCAAGCTAAGCGGCCCGGGCGGCGCCATGGGCTTGCTGACGGGCGACGACAAGCAGTCGCGCCTGCTGGTCGAGCGGGCCAACGCCCTGCTGGTCACGGCCGACCAGCTGGCGCGCCGCACGGATGGCCTGGTGGCCAATGCCGACACGCGCGTGTTTGGTGAAAAAGGCGTGATGACCGATGCGCAGGCCACCATCGTGCAGCTGAACGCCCTGCTGGCCGACACCCGCGCCAGCCTGAAAAAGGTCGACGCCGTGCTGGTCGAGGCGCAAGCCGTGGGCGCCAACGCCAGGGCGGCAACAGCCGACCTGGGCCCGCTGCGCGCCGACGTGGAAAGCAATCTGCGCAAGGTCGAGCAGCTGGTCAATGAAATCAACCGCAAATGGCCGTTCAAGCGCAATCCGGAGATCAAACTGCCATGAGAAATATCCAACTCCTCCTGTCTGCCCTGGCCATGGCAGCACTTGCCGCCTGCTCCAGCGGCCCGCCCGTGCCGGACTGGAAAATGAATGCGCAAAGTTCCATCGAACGGTTTCAAGCGGCTTACTTGAATGGCAACGCCTTGGTCGAGCAGACGGAATTCCGCCGCGCCCGCAGCCAGGTGGCCGGCACGGGCAAGCTCGAACTGGTGGCGCGCATCGAACTGCTGCGCTGCGCCGCGCGCGTGGCCAGCCTGGCCTTCGAGGACTGCGCCGGCTTTGACGCCCTGCAAGCGGACGCGAATGACGCCGACCGCGCGTATGCGGCTTACTTGGCCGGCAAGGCGCAGGCGGCCGACGTCGCCCTGCTGCCGCAGGCGCAGCGCGCGCCAGCCGGTGCCGCCTCCGACACGGCCGCCGCCAGCGCCGTGGCGGCCATCGATGACCCGCTGTCGCAGCTGGTGGCGGCTGGCGTGCTGCTGCGCTCGGGCCGCGCCACGCCGGCGCTGCTCGATACGGCCGTGGCCACCGCTTCGGACCAAGGCTGGCGCCGCCCGCTGCTGGCGTGGCTGGGCGTGCAGCGCCTGCGCGCCGAACAGGCGGGCGACACGCAAGCGGCGCAGCGCATCGCGCGGCGCATGGCGATCGTCGAGCAGCCGCTGGCCCCTTGATGCGCCGCTGACGATGGCGGCCCAAGGCAGGCGGAATCAGGCATAATCAAGCCAGGATGACAGCAATGCCGTGCAAGCAGCGAGGTATGACGATGCAGTTCGAGGATTTCGACCTTTCTTTACCCGAGGCCGGCCAGCATGCCAAGGCGGTGCCTGGCGACGATGCGTCGGCGGCCACGGCCGTGCGCCTGCAATACCTGCTCGACAATACGCCCTCCATCATCTATTGCACCGTGCCCAGCGGCGACTTCAAGATGACCTTCGTCAGCAACAATGCCTTGAACGTGCTGGGCTACCAGCCCGAAGACATGGTGGCCGACCCCAACTTCTGGTTCGACCACATCCACCCCGACGATGCGCCCGGCATTTTTTCCAGCCTGGCGCAGATCTTCGTCGAAGGCGCGCGCGCCTATGAATACCGTTTCCGCGTGCGCGACGGCAGCTATCTGTGGATGCACGACAGCCTGCGCCTGGTGCGCGACGAGCATGGTGTGCCGCTCGAGGTGATCGGCTCGCTGACGGACATCACGGAACGCAAGGGCATGGAAGCGATGCTGCAGGCGCGCGGCGAAGAGCAGCAACTACTGATCAGCAAGCTGCAGGAAGCGCACGACCAGCTGCTGCAATCGGAAAAGATGGCCTCCATCGGCCAGTTGGCGGCCGGCATCGCGCATGAAATCAATAACCCGATCGGCTTCGTCAACTCGAACATGAGTTCGCTGCAAGGCTATGTCGGCACCCTGTTCGACGTCATCGCGCAATACGAGGCGGCGATGCGCGAGCCGCCCGACGGCCCTGCCCTGGCCGCGTACGTGACCGAGGTGCGCGCGCAGGCCGACCTGACGTTCCTGCAGGACGACATCGGCGACCTGGTGCGCGAATCGATGGATGGCTTGAAGCGCGTGCGCGACATCGTGCAGGCGCTGAAGGATTTTTCCCATGTGGGCGAGACGGACTGGCAAGTGGCCAGCCTGCACGCGGGCCTGGACAGCACCCTCAATATCGTCGCCAACGAATTGAAATACAAGGCGCGCATCGAGAAACAGTATGGCGAACTGCCGCCGATACTGTGCCTGGCGTCGCAGCTGAACCAGGTGTTCATGAACCTGCTCGTCAACGCGGGCCAGGCCATCAGCGGCGAAGGCGTGATCAGCATCCGCACCGGTCACGCGGGCGACTGGGTATGGGTGGAAGTCGGCGACACGGGCGCCGGCATCGCGCCCGAGCACCTGCACCGCATCTTCGAGCCGTTCTTCACCACCAAGGCCGTCGGCAGCGGCACGGGCCTGGGCCTGTCGCTGTCGTACGGCATCGTCAACAAGCATGGCGGGCGCATCGAGGTGGCGTCGGAAGTGGGCCAGGGCACGCGCTTTACCGTGCACCTGCCGCTGCAGCCCCCTGGCGCCGCGAACGCCTAGGCGTCTTTCGGCGGCGCGTACACGCGGATGCTCAGGCGCCCGCCATTCTTGCCTTCGAAATCGAGCAGCTGGGCAATCACGCGGGCCGTCAGCACGTGTTCGGCCGCCAGCAGCATCAGGCCATCGCGGCTGATCAGGTCGCGCGACAGCGTCATGCCCGGCGCCAGCTGGCCCGACAGCACGGTCAGGTCGCGCGCCGGCGGCTCCGTCTCCTCCATGATGCTGCGGAAAGCAGCCACCACGGCCGGGTCGTAGCGCTTGCCGACGCTGTCGTAGATCAGGGTGCGCGCTTCGTCGGCGCGCAGGCTGCGCTGCACCATGGCGCCGATCTGCAAGCCGTCGTAGTCCGACGCCAGCGCCAGGATGCGCGCGCCCAGCGGAATGGCCAGGCCCACCATGGCATCGGGAAAGCCGCCGCCGTCGAAGCGCTCGAGCTGCGAGCGCAGGATGACGGAGACGGCGCGCAACTCGTCGAGCGCCATCAGCAATTGTTCGGCGCGCAGCGGATGCTTGCGGAACGCGGCCAGCTGCTCGCCCGTCCAGGCGCTGGCCGGCAGTTCCAGCACATCGTCGCTCAGGCTGAGCTTGCCGATATCCTTGAGCAGGGCCGCGATGAACACGTCGCGCGCCTCCTGCCCTTCCAGGCCCAGCGCCTGCGCCAGCTTGCGCGACAGCTCGGCCACCCGCCGCGCATGGCCGGCCAGCTTGCCGCCGCGCATCTCGATCAGGTTGGAAAACACCTTGATGGTCGTCACGAACGTGGCCTTCAGGCGCTCATTGGCCGCCTGCACCTCGTCGTGCGACTGTTTCAGCTGCTGCGTGCGCGTGGCCACCTTCGCTTCCAGGCTGGCGTTGAGCGCCTGCAGCTGCACGTTCTGGCTGGCCGTCAGCGCTTCCAGGCGCAGTTTTTCCTGTTCCAGCGCGCGCCGTTCCAGCGCGTGGCGCACCACCAGCACGATGTCGTTCTCGTCCCAGGGCTTGGTGACGTAGCGGTAGATCTCGCCCTGGTTGATGGCGTCGAGAATGGACTGGATATCGGCATAGCCGGTCAGCAGCAAGCGCATGGTGCCGGGCCAGCGCTGGCGCACCTGGGCCAGGAATTGCGCGCCATCCATGTGCGGCATGCGCATGTCGGAGATGACCAGGTCCACCGTCTCGCTCTCGAGCAGGGCCAGGCCCGCCGCGCCGCCGTCGGCCGTCAGCACGCGGTAACCGTGCGGGCGGAACAGCCGCCGCAGCGACGAGAGGATATTCGGTTCGTCGTCGACGCACAGGATGGTCGGCGGCGCGGCCGCGGTGCTGGCGCTGGTGCTGGTGCTGGTACTCATGCTGTCCTGTTCGGTCATGGTGCGACGGCCTGCGCCTGGCGCACGGGCAAGGTGATGCGGAAGGTGGTGCCGCGGCCGATGACGCTGCGCACGTCGATGCGGCCGTGGTGCTTCTGCACCGTGGTGTAGGCCAGCGACAGGCCCAGGCCCGTGCCCTTGCCGACGGCCTTGGTGGTAAAGAACGGATCGAAGATGCGCGACAGGTGTTCGGGCGCGATGCCGCCGCCCGTGTCCTCGACCTCGATCCACACTTCCGTCGTGTTATCGCTGCCCGTGCGCAGGGTGATGCGTCCGTGCTCCTCGCCCATGGCGTGGGCCGCGTTGACGACCAGGTTCATGATCACCTGGTTCAGCTCGGAAGGCTGGCATTCGATATCGGGAATGTCGCCATATTCGCGCACCACGTCGGCCTTGTACTTGACTTCGTTATTCACGATATTGAGCGTGGTATCGATGCCCTGGCGCAGGTCGGCCCAGACCCACTCCTGGTGCGCATCCGTGCGCGAAAAATCCTTCAGGTCCTGCACGATGCGGCGCACGCGCGAAATGCCTTCCTTCGACTCGCCCATCAGCAGCGGTATGTCGGTGCGCAGGAAGTCCAGGTCGATCTGTTCGCGCAAGGCGCGCAGGCGCGCCGCCACCACGGCGTCGGCCACGGCCGGCTCGGCTTCCTCGTAGGCGTCGAGCATGGAAAACAGATCGTCCAGGTAGCCTTCCAAGGTGCCGAAATTCGAAAATACATAGCCGATGGGATTGTTGATCTCGTGCGCCACGCCGGCGGCCAGCTGGCCGATCGAGGCCAGTTTTTCCGACTGCAGCAGCTTTTGCTGGGCCAGCGACAGCTTGCTGTTCAATTCCGTCAGGGCCAGGTTACGCTCGCGCAATTCCAGATCGGCGATCTGGCGCTGGCGGATATCGTCGGCCAGGCGCTCGTTCATTTCGGCCAGCTGGGCCGTGCGCTTGGCAACCAGGTGTTCCAGGTTGTCGTGCGCCTTGCGCAGCGCCAGTTCGGCCAGGCGCCGTTCGCTCACGTCGCGCAGGGTTTCGATGGCGCCCACCAGACGTCCCTGGCGGTCGCGCAGGGGCGCCGCCGTAAAATGCAGCCAGTGGCCGTCAGGGCCGATATCGGCAAAGAAATCCTCGGCCTCAAAGGCGCCGGGAATCACGGGGGAGCGCTTCAGCTTGCCAAGGTAAAGGTCATTTTCACCGAGCGCGATATCGTCGGCCACCAGCAGGTCGGCCAGGCAGGCGCGCGGCTGCGGATAAAACGCCTTCCAATGCTCGCGCGTGCCGACCATCTCGGCGGCCGTAAAGCCCAGCAACTGTTCGCAGGCGCTGTTCCAGTGCGTCACCACGTGGTCCGTATCGATGGCGAAGGTGGCCACGGGGTGGCCGTCGAAAAACGCCGATAGCGCGATGGAATCGGTCTGACGGCGTTCCGGCGTGGCGGGCAGTGCCTTTCCTGCGTCTGTGTCCATGGCCTCTATCCTGTTCATGCCAGCATGATCCGCGACATTTCATCGAAGGTGTGTTCAGTTTGCCCCAGCAGCGCCAGCCAGGCCGGCTCGTCCAGCGCGATGCTGCGCCAGCCCGTGGGCGACAGGGCCGGCACCAGCGCATCGTCGACGCCGGCCAGGTCGAGCGCCAGGGCCACGGCGTTGGCCATGTGCACGGCCAGCGGCAAGCCACCCGCCTCCAGGCGGTCGATGGCGTGGTGGTCGGCCACCGCCTGCTGTATCGCCTCGGGAAACTTCCAGTAGGCAGCCAGCGCGCTGCCCACTTGCGCGTGATCGATGCCGATGACGGCCAGTTCGGCCTCGGCCATCTGGCAGTCATGCGCCTGGCGGTAGCTGCGCACGAGCGCGTGCTCGGCCGGGAAACGCGTCACCAGCACCAGCGTGCCCAGGTCGTGCAGCAAGCCGGCCGTAAACGCCGTCTCGGGATTGACGCGCAGGTGCGGCGCCAGCAGGCGCGCGGCGATGGCCGTGGCCAGCGAGTGGCGCCAGAACGCCTTGAAATCGAAGCCGCCGGCCACCGGCGCGAAGCTGCCCGTCAGCGCGCAGGCCGTGACGACGGTGCGGATGCTGTGAAAGCCCAGCACGGAAACGGCTTGCGGAATGCTGGTGACCTTCGATTGCATGCCGTAGAACGAGGAGTTGGCGATGCGCAAGGTCTTGGCCGCCAAAGCCTGGTCCAGCTCGATCTTTTGCGCCAGCACATGCACATCCGTATCGTCCTGGTCCATGCTCGACAGCAGCTCCAGCACCACCACCGGCAGCGACGGCAATTCCTGTATCTGGCGGATGATATGTTCAAAACTGAGCCGTGTCATGCCGCGCCCCCTTGCCGGTAGCGTTGCAGCAGCGCCAGCAGTTCCGCCCCGGCGGAATCGGGCGGCGTGGCGCGGAACAGTACGGCCAGCCGTTCCAGGCGGCGCAAGCGTTCCTGCTCGGCACGCGCCTGCGCGGCGGGGTCCGGCGCCTCGTCCATGACGACATGGCAGCGCTCTATATTGCGCCTGCGCAAGGCCGTCAGGCTGGCCGCCGTCAGGGTGGCGCCCCGTGCCAGCAGCACGGCGCCGCTGGCGTCGCTCAACGCCTGCGCCAGCACCATGCCTTCCTGCGCCTGCTCCATGGAAATCTCGCGTCCGCTTTCACTCACGCTTTCACTCATGTATCGGCTCCATGACGACTCAGGGTGACCAGGCTGCCGCGCGAGCGCGAATGCAAGCCCATGGGATGGACTGCCACCACATACGGCTGACCGTCGATGGCGGTCAGGCGGGGCGTGTCCTGCCCGTCGAACAGTTGCGGCAAGACCAGCGCCGCCTCGTTGCCCAGCAGGGCCGCGCCCCGCTCGAACAGGTTGGCTGCCGACGCGTTGATGAAGGCGATCATGCCTTCGTCGTCGAGCCCGATCACGGCCAGCGGCAGAAATTGCAGCACTTCGCGCGCGATGCCCAGGCTGACTTCATCGCGGCTGATCTGGTGCTGCTGCTGGCTCACCAGCGCCTGCATGGCGGCATTGGCCGCCGCCAGCGCCTGGTTGGCGTCGCGCAGTTGCGCATTCAGGCGCACATTGTCGTCGTCGATGCCCTTCAGGCGAAAGGCTTCGGCGATATGCTCGCGCAGCTGATGGTCTTCCCAGGGCTTGGTGAGGAACTTGAAGATGGCGCCCTCGTTGACGGCGTCCGTGACGGCCTGCAACTCGGTATAGCCCGACAACATGATGCGGATGGTTTGCGGACACATCAGCTTGGCCTTGCGCAGGAAGTCGGCGCCCAGCATGCCGGGCATGCGCTGGTCCGACACAATCACGTCGACCACATTGCTGGCCAGCACGTCCAGTCCTTCCTGGCCGCTGTTGGCCGTGAGGATATGGTAGGCATCGCGCCGCAGCAGGCGCTTGAGGGAGGCGAGGATATTGGGCTCGTCATCGACCAGCAGCAAGGTGCGCCGCTGCGCCGCAGGCTGCTGTACGGCATCCGCCGCCAGCACCGCAGTACCCGGCATACCATGCTCGTCGTGCAAATCCATCGGACCATCCTCTCATCGCCAAGGCGATATGGAAGCTTGCCTGGAGCGCGGCATCATCTTGCGCGGCAATCGGCTTGCGCTGAAATTATACGACTAAATATTCCCGTATGACACTAATCCCGCACTTATCCGTGCCGCGCCGGGCAAGGCGTGTCGCGGTAAAACACAAAGCCGCCCAGACCGATGGCCTTGGTGTCGGCTTTCACGCCATAGACCAGCGTATTCTTGTCCGCCTCGATGCGCAGCAGATTCTGGTGCTGCACGATTTGCGCGTGCGATAGCTCCAGCGAAGGCGTCGGCGCCAGCGCCAGGTGCAATTCGCCCCTGTCGGCGTCATACGCCCAACGGCCGGGGTTATAGAAAGCGAAGCCGCCGTCGAAACGCAAGCTGCCATCCTTGAACTGGGTCAGGCAAATGCCGGGAAATTCGCTGGGCGGGTTGTACCAGGTGGCGGCCACGGCGGCATCGGCCGGCGCTTTGCCCGGCATCTGCATGCCGGTCGTGCCATCGGGCTTGTCACCGCTTCCGCCCATGCCGGCGCAACCGGCCAGCGCCAGCGCGCAAGCCCGCGCGCCCGCGCGTGTGATGAATGTCATGTGCATTCCCATCCCCTTGCTTTATAGAAACACAATCTTAGTCCGGGAAACCTGGCGGTTCAAGCGGCCAGCGCACATAAGGACGATTTAATTGCCCCCGGCCGCTTTTTCCGCCATGGCAGCCATGGCAGCAGCCTCGCGCAATTTGTCCTTTTTGCTCTTGCGCGCGCCTTTCACGCCGCCGTTGACCGTATCGGTGACGGGATTCACGGGCGCGGGCAGTTCCGTCGGTTCGAAACCGGCCACCACTTCGCGCACGATGCGCAAGTCGTTGCGGTTTTCGATCAGGCGGAAATGCGCTTCCGTATCGGCCGTCACGAAACTGACGGCCGTGCCGCTTTCGCCCGCGCGGCCCGTGCGCCCGATGCGGTGCGTGTAGTCGACGGCCGAGCGGGGCAAGTCGTAATTGACGACGGCCGGCAGGCCGGCGATGTCGATGCCGCGCGCGGCCACGTCGGTGGCCACCAGCACCTGCAAGCGCCCCGCCTTGAAGTCGGCCAGCAACTGGCTGCGCGTGCCCTGGCTGAATTCGCCGTGGAAGGCGCCCACATGCAGGCCCGCGCGCTGCAGCTTGTCGGCCACGTGTTCGGCCGCATACTTGGTGGCGACGAACACCAGCACCCGGTCCCACTGCTGCTGCAGGATCAGGTAGCGCAGCAGCTGCGTGCGGCGCGGCACGTCGACCGTGATGGCGCGCTGCACGATGTCGGGCTTGTCCTGCGCTTCGGACGCCACTTCGATGCGCACGGGTTCCTGGAGCAGGCTGTCGGCCAGCGCCTGCACGCTGTCGGGGAAGGTGGCGGAAAAGAACAGATTTTGCCGCTTGCCCGGCAGCAGCGCCAGGATGGCGTTGATTTCTTCGCTAAAACCCATGTCGAGCAAACGGTCGGCCTCGTCGAGCACGCAGAGCGACACGCCGCCCAGTTTCACGGCATTTTGCCGCACCAGGTCCAGCAGGCGGCCCGGCGTGGCGACGACGATATCGGCGCCGCCGCGCAAGTCCATCATCTGCGGATTGATCGACACGCCGCCGAACAGCACGGAAATCTTCAGTTTGATCGGCAACGGCTTGGCCAGCGCGTGCACCGTTTGCCCCACCTGCGCGGCCAGCTCGCGCGTGGGCACGAGGATCAGCGCGCGCACCTGGCGCGGGCCGGCAGCGGGCGCCATCAGCGCCTGCAGCAGCGGCAGCGCGTAGGCCGCCGTCTTGCCGGAACCCGTCTGCGCCGCGCCCAGCACGTCGCTACCGCGCAGGATGGCGGGAATGGCGGCAGCCTGGATGGCCGTCGGCGCGGCATAGCCGGCTTTGTCAACGGCACGGACCAGGGCGGGAATCAGACCCAGTGAGGAAAATGGCATAGCGGGCCTTCTTTATTCGTAAAGTGAGACCGGCCGCGAAAGGCGGCCGGTCGGAATTGCGACAGTATAAGGCAGACCGCTACTGGCGTGGCATTTGCAGCTTCGGATGGCCCGTTTCATCATAGCCCGGCATGCCGCGGCGGATGACGTGCGAAAAGTCCGCATCGTCATTCGCCGCCCGCGCACGCGCCGTGACGTGGCCCCCTGTACGCAGCTGCTCGAAGCTCTGGCCGGGCACCAGGCCCTTGACGTCGAACAGATAGCGGTCCAGGTAGCCTGAGGCCAGCAGGCGGTAGTCGAGCGGCAGGCCCGGCACGATGCGGCGCACCATCTCGAAGACGATGGTGGTGCAGTTGGCCGTCAGGGTGTTGTAGAACTGCGGCTTGGCCTTCAGCGCCTGCGCTTCGTCCAGGTAGGCCAGGAACAGCGAACGCATGGCCGCTTTCGGCATCATCACGCGGTACAGATGCATGTCCTCGCCGCGCGCATTCGTGCGCACGCGCAGGATGTCGCGCTCGTCGGCGGCGATCAGACTCATCTCGAAATGCTTGAAGAAGCCGCCGATGGCGGAAAAGCTCTCGCCCTTTTCCTTGCGGATCTCGATGGAAAACGTCAAAAAGCGCCCGTCGGCAAAGCCGAACGAGATCAGCGTATGCGCGATGTAGGGACCCGTCCAGTACGACAGCGCCGTGTCCACCGTGCGCAGCTCGTCGAGGTCGTAGCTGCGCTGTTCCCACTTGACCGTGTAGTCATCATCGCTGCGCCAGTCGAAATTGCGCACATTGTCCAAGGTGACGCGATTGCCCTTGACGGTGCCCGTGACATTGCGCGCCACGTCGTCGGCCCACACGCGCTGCTGCTTCGGCGTGATCAGGCTCCACCACACGAGCAGCAGGAGAAAACCGGCCGCATACGGCAGCAGCGCGCGCACATCGCCGCGCATCCACCACAGCACCACGCTGGCCACGCCCAGCGCGCCCCACAGCAGCGCGCCGATGGCTTGCGCCGCCGTGCCGCCGGACAGCTGGTACCACAGCGCCAGCGCGCCCCACAGTGCGGTCAACAGAAGAATCAGGGAAACGGCCATTTTGCCGAGGGTGGCCAGCACGGAGCGGGCACGCAGTGATAAGAAAGTCATGGTGCAATTATAGGGCCAAGCTCAGGAACAGGTGCGTTCAGGCAAATGCCGCGACACAGGCCGCAGCATTAAAAGCATTGCTTGCCCGCCAATTTATTTCATGAGAGCATATTGCCAAAATAAAATGTATAGACAAGGCGTGCTGTCACGGCAGCGGCACCTTGGCCTTCCCAGGAGATATCTTGCAGCATCAATCCCTCTACGCCCTCGCCGGCAGCCTCAACTCGCTCTTCATCGTCGTCAGCCTGCTTGGCCTGTGGTCGCAGCTGCAAAAGATCTGGCAGCGCAAGCACGATGCCAGGGTCGGCGCCGGCAAGACGACGGACATCCTGTCGCTCAACCAGTTCAGCGTCAGCTTCCTCGCGTATTGCGCGTTCTTTGTGTATGGCTATTCGATCACGCCGTTCAACCACTACATCGTCTGGCCCCGCCTGATCGCGTCCTTGATCGCGCTGGCCATCCTGTATGAAATCGACCGCGACCGCCGCAGCCTGGCATCGCGCCATGCGCTGCTGGCCTGCGCGCTGCTGCTGTGCGCCGGCGTGGCGGGGCTGGCGTTCGGTCCCACCTTCAGCGATGAAAAGCGCGTGATCTCGCAAAGCCTGATCGTCGCCGTCACCGTGCTGCTGGCGCAGGGCTATGCGCACCAGATCCGATTGATCTGGCGCTCGGGCAAGACGGGCGCCGTGTCGCTGAAGATGAGCCAGTTCATCCTGGCGATGGATATCAGCACCATCTTCTTTGCCTGCGTCATGGGGCTGAAAACAGGCTGGCCCCTGCTGCTGCTGGCCTGCGTCAGCGCCACGACCAAGCTGATCATCATGTGGCTGTTCCGCTGGGAGAAGACCAGTCCCGCCGCACAGGTGAAGCGGCAGGCGCCGGCCTGAGGCCAGCATACCGATTCGCCTTGCCCTCGAAGCCGATGCCGACCAGGCCCAGGCCCACCTCGATATGTCGCTGGCGCCTGCCGACCTGTCCGCCTGCTACCCCAGCCGCCACCAGTTGCCCGCCAAAGTGCGCGCCTTTATCAATTTTCTCGGCCAGCAATTGCAGCCGGAAGCGGCCACGGCATCCGAATCAGGTTAAACTACAATATTGCGATATGGCAATGTTATGAAGGAGTAAGTTTTGCTAGTCATACTCGGATTTCTCGTCGTGCTGTTTTCCGTCTTCGGCGGCTTCGCCATGCAGGGCGGCCACCTGGCGGCCCTGTTCCAGCCGCTGGAATTGCTGATGATCGGCGGCGCCGCGCTGGGCACCTTCTTTGTCGGCAACGACGCCAAGGCCATCCGCGCCACGTTCGCCGCCCTGCCCACCCTGTTCCACGGTTCGCAATACACGAAGGCGCGCTATATGGAATTGATGGGGCTGATGTATGAAATCCTCAGCAAGATCCGCAAGGAAGGCCTGATGTCGGTCGAGGACGATATCGACGACCCGTACCGAAGCCCCATCTTCGTGAAATACCCGTATACGCTTGGTGACGAGCACATCCTGGAATTCATCACCGATTATTTGCGCCTGATGGTGTCGGGCAATATGGATGCTTACCAGATCGAAAACCTGATGGATAACGAGATCGAGACGCACCATGAAGATGCGGAAATGCCGATCCAGACGATTTCGCAGCTGGCCGACGCCATGCCCGCCTTCGGCATCGTGGCCGCCGTGATGGGCGTGGTGCACACGATGGCGTCCGTCGGCTTGCCGCCGGCCGAGCTGGGCGTGCTGATCGCGCAGGCGCTGGTGGGCACCTTCATCGGCATCTTGCTGGCCTACGGCTTCATCGCGCCGCTGGCCAGCTTGCTGCGCCGCAAGCACCATGAAACGGCAAAGATGTACCAGTGCGTGAAAGTGACCCTGCTGGCCAGCCTGAACGGCTATGCGCCGGCGCTGGCCGTGGAATTCGGCCGCAAGGTCATTTCCGCCACGGAACGCCCTTCATTCAGCGAACTGGAAAACCACGTGCGCCAGGTACGCACGAAGAACTGATCCGGCCTGTTTCGCCGACCTCGGCAACCTGCCCGGCGCCTCAGGCTTCCGGCGCCGTCCAGACCAGGTGCCACGGGTGGCCATCGATCGCCTCGAAGCCCTGCCCGCGGCGGTGTATCGGTCGGCCTGATGACCTTGATGATGAAGGCGGCGCCCCGGGCCGTGGAAATAGTCGCCGCGCTGTATGTGGGCGTATTCAACGTTGCCATTGCGCTCGGGGCATGGGCCGGTGGACAGGCCGTCGACGGGCCAGGCCTCTGCGCCAACCTCTGGCTCGCCGCAGGATTCGCCGCTGCTGCCTTGCTGCTGTCGTTGAGGAACAGCGTTGTTGAACACGCCATGAAGGCTGCCGACAAGCAGCTTGGCTCGGCAACGAACTGACGCAATACAGTCTTTCAGGAAAGCTTCTGGCGCTTGCCGTCGCTGGCTGGTTCCCCCCCCGAAGCGGACGTTTACAGATCGACTTCTCAAGCTCAAAGTCGTTGTTCAGCTAATCGTCGCCATCGCTATCGTCATCAGGACCGTAGATATCCAGATCAAACTCGATTCCGCGTGAACCAAGAGCAAGCATGGTTTTCGGACTGATCGAGAGGCCGTCGTTCGTACTCTGCATGAACGCGCCACAAAACATGTCCACATCATAGGAAGAGGTCAGGGCCTGCCAGACCATAAGATCGTCAGTCATTTTGGCCATCAACCATTCGATCTGACCATCAAGGTCTTCCGGCTCCGTGCGATTAGCAGTAAGGAGCCAACTCCCGCAGGTAATTGTTCGCTCCCTTCCAGATGGATACTTGATCACTTCTCCCTTTACTCTTGCTTGGGTTGGCTCGCATTTCAACATGCGCGAGATTTCCGCCGGCTGGAGTTCGTCACCGAAAATTCTTAGGCTTGCTGCTGATCGACGGATTATTCCCATAATTTAGTGTGATCGTTCGGTATACCGGGTTAAAAGGTCGGTTTCGGTTAATGCTTCAGAGTCCGTTTTTGGCCGGAGGCTGCCTAAAAGGCATCACCTAAGCATAGCGGAAGAGCAGCGTCTCACTTTACAAGCGCCCGTCGTTAGTATCATGGATCGACGTACTCGGAAGCAGAAGCCTTGCCTCCCTCATTGGCGCACCAAACCGTAACACGGCGCCTGACGTTGACAGCACCACAACCCAGCCGCCCTTGATTGTTATTTGATCAAATGGATTGGATTGATCCGAAACAAACGTCCAAACAGGTTCATGATTTTGCAGCGATTCCAAAACGACTACGCCGATTGAGCCATGTTCCATAGCCTCTCCGCATTTAACTATGTACTGTCCACCATATAGCTCTTCTTGCGCCAGAATCGCGACATTGAGCCAACCGCCAAGCTCCTGTTTTTCATGTACTCTGGCCATCCAGGTTTCGTGCACTTCGTAGATATCACCGTTGCTGCACATGAGGCCATTGTAGCTTCGCACCTCCTGGTTCCTCCACTTTATTGCCATCACTTTCATTGATTCCATATTTGGAAACGAGCGACTGCACGCCCTGAATTAAACAACATCTACTCTATCGAACGGCTGAACTTGCAGTAGTTAACCTCGCTGAAAGTAGCCCAGGAAAATTCGACGCAAAATCGACTTGAGTTCAGAATCGTTGAAGTCGATTGTGCTCTTGCCCGTAAAGGCAGGCAAGAAGCAGCGCATACCTATTCAACGTCCGCTCCTGGCCTATTGTGTTGAAAATGTCGAGTGGCAACCATTTCGGGATGTCTCGGGCCTCCAAGCAGTCGGTGATCGTTCAATAGCGGCGGTTCTGACCAGTCGAGGCTGACAGGTTTTCTATCTAAACATCAACGTACCCGCGTTTTTCAACACAATAGGCCGATAGCGGACGGTCGGAATGGCTCAGCGCACGAAATCATTGCCTTCATGGCAAACAAGAGGTTTTACCAGGCGCGCCAGGTCCTCTCCCTGCCATTTACGAGCCCGGCGCCGCCTCATCCGGGCAGCTGACCTCATCCTCTGGCGTATATAAAGTCATCGGCACGCGCTGGCCGTCGACTTCCAGCTCGCGCACCTTCGGCGGCACCAGCTGGAACTCGCCCGCCTGCAGTTTCTCGCGCAGCGGCTTGCAGCGCAGGGCGTCCACAGGGATTTGTCCGCGCGCGGTCCAGCTGCCGTCTTCCTTTTCCGCCAGCAAGACCGACGAGGCGCGCGGGTCATTGCTGATCAGCAGCACGTCGTCTTTGCCATCGCCGTCGAAATCGAGCAGGTAGGCATCGCACTGAGGCCCTGCCCGCTTCAGGCAGGCGGGCAGGCGCCAGGCCGGGCTCACTTGTGTCCAGTCCTGGCGCAGAAAACTGTCCGGCAGCTTCGCCGTGGCCGGACGCAGGGTCAGGTTGATCGACACGTCGCTCAGCGCGCCCGTCTCGTCGAGGCGGTTCTGGCGCTTGAGCATGGCCTCGGCACGCGCGCGCACGATGGCCGCATCCGGCCCCGTCGTGCGTTTGCTCAATTCCTGCAGGGCCGCCTGGCCATAGCGGGCGCCCTGGAAACGCAGGTATTCGAAATCGAACTTGTCCACGCTCACTTTACCGCTGTCCAGGCGCGCCATCTGGCTGGCCACGGAGATGCGCGCCGGGTCCGCCAGCGGCGAGAACAGCGCGAACAGCACCAGCAGGGTGACAAAGGCGGTGGCCACGTTGACGTTGGCGATCAGGTGCAGCCAGTCGCCATACTTGCTGGCCGCCCAGGCATAGCCGGCGGCGTAGCAGGTGGCGACCAGCAGGCAGGCGGCGGCGATCAGGCGATCGGCCGTCCAGCCATGCGACATCACGCGCAGGGTCAGTGCATAGATGGCGATGCCCACCACCCATGGCAGCAGCAGACAGGCCAGGCGCGTGCCCAGGCGGATGCCGCGCGCCACGCCATGGCCCACTTCGCCATTCTGGAAGGCGGCATTGATCAGCACCACCAGCACGCCGGCCATGCCCAGCAGCACGGACGCGGCATGGCGCGTGGCCCACAGGCGCTCGAAGCCGATGAAGGGCAGGGTCAGCAGGAAACCGGAAACGAGCACGGCGGCAATCGGCATCAGCCACGACAGCAGCACCAGCAGCAGGGTGCGGATGCCGCGCACGATGGATGGGCGCACGTCGGTGATGTGGATGGCGAACGAGAACGCGAAGCAGATGACGGGGATCACGAACCACGCCTGGCCCAGCAGCTTTTTCAGGAAACTGAGCTTGATCAGCAGGAACAGTTGCCCGCCCAGCCACAGCACCAGCCACAGGCCCAGCACGAACAGCAGCGAAAACAGCAGCTGGATGCCCAGCTTCCAGGCGATTTCAAAATACGTGGGGTAGCGGGCGATGCGCCGGCCATCCTGGGCGCTGGCCAGCACCAGCGCGTGGGCGATATACAACCCGACCACGCAAAAACCGAACAGCTGGGCGGAAATGACGCGCAGCGGCGCGCCCGGCTTGTAATTGCCCCAGATGACGTGTTCGGCGCCGCGCGCCACGTCATGCCAGGCCAGCACGGCCAGCACGACGGCCGCGCCGGCCATCCACAGGGCGATGCGCTTGATCGACATGTGGCCCAGGCTGGACACCAGCAGGATGGGCAACAGCAGGCTGATCAGCATCAATGGGCCCAGCAGGTAGGCTTCCGTGGCGGGCCACACCTTGTCTTGCGCCGTGCTGTACAGCCAGTACAGCAGCAAGCCTTGCAGCAGGCCCGTCACCAGGCGCGTCACCGCGATGCGCGGCGCCACCACCGGATCGAGCAACGCCATGTTTTTTCCTGCGGCATCCTGCTGCATAGTTATTCCCTTAATAGTCGTTCATTGCAGTCATTGCTGCACTGCGAGCACGGCCATTATTGCATTTCGTTATCGTCATCTCAACAGCGATTCGTGCGGCTGCCCTCCCCGTGCACCTTGGCCGGGGTGCAATGGCAGGCTCTGCGCCAGTCCCCAGGCCAGTGCCGGCACGATGAACAGCCACAGCACGGGCTGGCCCCTCACCAGCAGCACCGACCAGACCGTCACCACACTGCCCGGCAAGCTGCTGATGAGCAAATGCATCGGCGCGAAGAGGGACAGCGGCACGCCGCCCAGGTACACGTTGAGGGAACTCAGTTGCTCGCGCAGCAGAAAAAAAGTCGACGGCGTGGCGAACGCGGCCGTCATGAGCACAGCATCAATGGCGCTGGCGCGCGAGCTGCTTGACATCGATGCGCGCATCGCGGGCTTGAAGCGGTTGCACGGCGGCGTGTCCGTTACGGGGAGAGGCCGATGCAGCGCAACTACACCTGACGTAAAAAAACCGCCTGTGCATGGCAGCAGGCGGTTTGATTTCGGACAAAACCAGACTTACTTGGCGGCCTTGCGGCGGCGCAGGAAACCCATCAGGCCCAGGCCAGCGAGCAGCATGGCATAGGTTTCCGGTTCCGGCACGGCGGTCATCACCGACACGTTGTCGATCACGGCGCCCGAGAATTTGTCGAGCGGCGTGCCGGCCTTGGCGGCGCTGGCAAACGACAGGGTCGCCAGGCCGGTGGTGGCAGCCGTGAAGCTCAGGGTATTGCTGCTGTACAAGGTGTTCGAGGCGGCAGCCGTCGAGTAGAAATTGCCTGCCGCGCCACCGAAGCTGACCGCCACGCCCTGGCCTGCGGGGCCGCCGGAATTGCGCGCCATGTCAAAGCTCAGGTTATACGTCTGGCCGGCAATGACACTGAAACTTTGCGAGAGGAAACCTGGACCCGGTGTGCCCAGCATATCGACGCTGTAGCCATCGATGGCATTGTAGGCATTGCGGATCAGGTCGACGGAACTGGCGCCCACGGTCCAGCCCGTAAGGGCCGATGAACCGCTGTTGATGACTTTAAAACCGCTGTTGAAGGTATAGCCGGTAGCGACCGTTTCAAAATTGCCATTCGTGATCAGGTTGACGGGGCTGGCGCTGGCGGTGCCTGCTGCAAACAGAGCGACAACTGCTGCGATGGTGGCGATTTTCATGGTCTGGCTTCCTTGCTCTATTGATATTAAAGTTACCTTAAGTGAAATCATATCTCAGCCATGATGAAAATCAAAGAACTTTGCAAAAATATATTTAACGTGGACAATATGCAACGCCTTCCAGCGCACTTTCCCTCCCGCAGGAGCACAGTTCAATCGAGTTCCTGGCGCGCCACCAGGATGCCATCGGCATCGGCGTAGATCCAGTCGCCCGGATGCACGGCCACGCCGCTGAGCTGCACGCGCACGTCGCGCTGGCCGGCGCCCGTCTTGTTGCTCTTGCGCGGATGCGTGGCCAGCGCGCGTACGCCGATCTGGCAGACATTGATTTCTTCGCTGTCGCGGATGCAGCCATCGACGACGATGCCGGCCCAGCCGTTGCTCTCCGCCAGCACGCCCAGCTGGCCGCCCACCAGCGCGCGGCGCAGGCTGCCGCCGCCATCGATTACCAGCACATGGCCCTGGCCCGGCGCTTCCAGGGTGCTGCGCACGAGGGCATTGTCTTCGAACACTTGCAAGGTGGTGGCCGGGCCGCTGAAGCGCATGCGCTGGCCGAAAGCGCGGTACACGGGCGGCAGCACGGCCAGGGTGCCATCGTCCAGCATGGCTGCATGGTCGTCGCACAGATCGGTGGTGGCAAAGGTCATGGGAACTCCTTGAGTGGCAGATGGCAACGATTCTATGCCTTTTGCAGCGCCGCGGCGCGTGTTTTGCCGCCCACGCCCACGGCCGTGGCAATCGCCAGCGCCTGGAACACGCCGATGAAGACGAACAGCAAGGCCGGGTGGTCGCCATCCATCAGCGCGCCAAAGAACAGGGGCCCCACGGCCAGGCCGCTGTCGAGGCCCGAATACACGACGCCGTACACGCGCCCGGTGGCATTCTTCGGCGCCGCCGCGCGTATCATCAGGTCGCGCGACGGCCCCGCCACGCCCGACGTCAGGCCGATGGCACCCATCAGCACCACCGCGCCCCAGGCCGGCACGACGGCCATGGCCAGCAGCACGGCCAGCAGCGCGGCGGCGGAAAAGGCGATCGCCACGTTGCGGTCCGGCTGCTTGCTGCGCGCGCCCACCACGCCGCCGGCCAGCATGCCCACGGCCGAGGCCAGCATGTAGGCCGTGTAGGCGCTGGTGGCCAGCGCCAGGCTCATGCCGTACAGCTTGACCAGCGCCACGCTGGCAAAGCTCTGGATGCCGCCCAGGGCGATGGCGGTAATGAAGAAGAAGGCAAAACACATCCACACGGCCGGCAAACGCAAAAAGTCCAGCGTGCCTTCGCCGCCGCCCGCCTGGCCCGGCGCGGCCTGCTTGACAGGCTCGGGACGGATGGCGTGACGGTTCAAAAACAGGATCAGCAGCACGCCGAACGGCAGCACGGCCGCGCATTGCAGCGCGATTCTCCAGTCATACTGGGTGGCAACGTACGTCATGAACAAAGGCGCCAAGGCCCAGCCGATGTTGCCGCTGATGCCATGCACGGAAAAGCCGTAGGCCACGCGGGCCGCCGAGACGCGCTGGTTGAGGATCGTATAGTCGGCTGGATGGAACACGCTGTTACCCATGCCGGCCAGCATGGCGCCCAGCATCAGCGCCGCATAGCTGTGCGCGGTGGACAGGGCCAGCGCCGACACGCCCAGCAAGAATATGCCGGAAAACAGCACGGCACGCGCGCCGAAGCGGTCGACAACAAAGCCGGCCAGCGCCTGCCCCACGCCCGAGATGATGAAAAACACCGTCATCAGCAGGCCCAGTTCCGCATACGACAGGCCAAAGGCGGGTTTCAGCCAGACGAACAGGGCCGCGAGGATCAGGTGGTAGAAGTGCGAAATACCATGCGCCAGCCCCACCAGGGCGATGACGCGCGCGTCGCTGCGCAAGGTTGGCGGTGACTGCGGTGGCAAGTGCCTTGCCGAGTTAGTTGTTATCATGTCATACCCTGTCTTATACTGGTGAAGCTCAAGTGTATGCAAAATACCATCGTCCGTTTTCCGACAGAACGACATAATTTATCGAATTAAGGCCAAGCTGATGGGTGTACCTATCCTCCACCATACCCGCATGTGTCCGCCAAGGGAGGCGCCCAGTGCGACCATCCCCGTGACCATGGTCGCGCGCGACCTGCAACCCGATGAATTTTTATTACCGCACAGCCACCCCTGGGGCCAGGTCATCATGGCGCTCGAAGGCGTGCTGCGCATTACCGCCAACAACAGCAGCTGGGTGCTGCCGCCCATGCGCGCCATCTGGATCGCGCCCAACGTGGAGCATGCCGTCACGATACTGGAAAAAACCCGCTTGCGCCCCCTGTGCATCCATGCCGCGCGCGCGCCGTTCGCGGGCCATGACTGCAAGGTGCTGGAAGTGTCGAACCTGCTGCGCCAGCTGATCATGGCGCTGGAACAGCTGGACCCGGGCCAGGAACCGGCGCGCGAGGCGCTGCTGGCCGAACTGATCCTCGACGAGCTGAAACGCTCGGACACGCGTCCCATCCGTGTGCCCTTGCCCAGCGACAAGCGCCTGAAGACCCTGTGCGACAGCCTGATCGACAAGCCCGGCTTGAACCAGACGCTGGAACACTGGGCGCAGCAGGTCGGCGCCTCGGAGCGTACCCTGGCGCGGCTGTTCGAACGGGAATTGGGCATGAGTTTTGGCCAGTGGCGCCAGCAGGTGCGCCTGGCGCACGCGGCGCCCCTGATCGCGCGCGGCGTGCCGCTGTCGCAGGTGGCCGAAGAACTGGGCTACGCCAGCCAGTCGGCCTTTTCCGCCATGTTCAAGAAGACTTTCGGCAGTTCGCCATCGGCCTTCTTTGCGCAGGGCGACAGAATCTAGCCAACTGGAAAGCGCGCCGATACAGCGCTCAGGGCAAGGCGCAGCGCCGAAGGCAGTACGCTAAGTACGGCAAGGCGGTGCAACGCCGCCATGGGCGCTTTAGCGGTGCGCTCTCAAGCCATGAAGTCAAATAAAGAATTTTTACCGGTATAACCCGGCAAGGCCGAGTTCGTGCCCATCTGCTCCTGGGCCGAATACGCCTTCACCAGCGCCTGCGCCTGCGCCGTCAGTGCCTTGGCCAGCACGGCTTTCTTGTTGTTCAGCGTGGTGATGTCCTTGCCCACCGATTGCACTTCCTTGTGGATGATGCTCGTTTCGCCCGTCAACTCGCCTATCTTGCTGGAAAACTGGTCCGCCACGCCCTTGCCGTTATTCGTAAACAGCTTGCTGACGGCGTCCGGATCGGCGGCGATGGCAGCCTTGAGTTTTTTGTCGTCGAGCACCAGCTCGCCGCTCTTGCCCAGGGTCACGCCAGCGCTGGCCAGGATGGAAGCGGGCACGCCCGTGCTGGCGGTGCGCAGCACTTGCTCCATCTGCGAACGCACCTGGCCCAGGGCCGTATCGGATTTCAAATCGCCCTGCTGCAGGCTCTGCAGCTTGCTGTTGAGCTCGTTGTAGGCCGTGACGAAGCTGGCCACGTTGCTGGCGATCTGGCTGCTGTCCTTGGCGATGACGAGGTCCGTCGTGCCTGTTTTCTTCAATTCGATGGTGGCGCCCTCGACGGCAGTCGTCAGGGTATTCGTGGCGCTCTTGATGTCCTTGCCGTCGACGGTAAGCAGCGCGTCCTGCGCGGCGGCCGTCTGTTGCAGGCCCTTGCCGGCACCGGGCGCATAGCTGAGCAGGTTACTGACGGCCGCGTCGCCGGACACGCTGATGCGCATGCTGCTGTCGGCGCCGCTCTTGCCGTTCAGGGCCAGCGCATAGCCATCCGGACCCTTCACCACGCTGGCGTCGATGCCCTGCTGCTTGAGCGCGGCGGCGATGCCGTCGAGGCTATTGTTGCTGCTGTCAATCGTCAGCGAAATGACCTTGCCGCTGCCGGGGGTAAATTGCTTGCCGTCGGTCGCGCCCACTTCGATTTTGACCAGCGCGGGCGCCCCCGTGCCGATCGCCGCGCTCGAGGTTTTCTGCGCACCGCTCTGCAGGGTCTGCCCCTGTGCCAGCTGCTTGACGTTCAATGCATGGCTGCCGCCGACAGCCTTGTCGGTGGTGGTGGCGCTCAGCACATCCTTGCTGCTGGACGTGGCCGAGGTGGCCAGGCCGCTGCCGGCCATGTTCTTGGCCACGCTCTGGAATTTCGCCAGCGCCGATTGCAACTGGCCCAGGCCCGAGAACTTGGCCTGGTCGCGCGCCAGGCTGGCATTGAGCTTGACGACGCCCGTGTTCTGCGACTGCATCTGGCGCTCCACCTTCGCATACACATCGGCCGAGATACTGCCCTGCGTCGTCTGCTGCGTGTTGTTGGTGTAAACCTTGCTGTTGATGGTCGAATTAAACATGGTGGGCATTCCCGTCGGGTGTAAGGTCATGGCACACGGTTCAGGTCATGACCGCGCGCTGCGCTGAAAACGGACAGCAAGCGCGCGTGGCGCGGCAAGGTCCCTCTTCTGGTTGATAATTATGCAGTATTACCGGAATATCAAAACAGCGAACAGAACAAGTTTTTCCTGACTGCAAACCCATATGCACCATGATAGCGCATTTCATGTGCCCCCCCTCCGCGGACATGCCTCAGCGCATGAATTTCGAAATGGCACTGCTGACAGCCATGTCCAGTTGCAGGAAAGTAAGTCCCACCTTGAAACCAGCACTGCTGAAAATGCAGTGCGAGACGGACGCGCGCGCCTCGATAATGTGTGCCGAGCCATCGTAAAACAACTCGAACAACACCTTGCCCTGCTTGCCTGTCGGCACCGGTTCCGCGATGACGGCCGCCATGCCGCCCGGCCCCACATCGAGGGTGCGCGCCGCCACGGGGCCCGCGCCATCCATTACCAACATTGCCTTGGCACGCAATATCTTGCGTGCGCCCTGCCTTTGTTCAACTGACACTGTATTCCGCTTCTCTCACTATGCATTGTCGATACGAACTCGCTGCGCGAATCCGTCGGACAAATATTATAGTTCTAAACGGAAATTCCGTTTGACTTGTCTCAAGCTTGGCATTTACACCATACCAACTCTTACTCCAGGTCGCGCAACTTGTTGAATGCCTCGTCGATGCGTTCGACGCCGATCACCTTGAGACCCTCGATGACTTGCTTGGGCAGGTTGGACTTCGGCACCACGGCCAGGGTAAAGCCCAGCTTGGCCGCTTCGCGCAAGCGTTCCTGGCCCCGTGGCGCAGGACGGATTTCGCCGGCCAGGCCCACTTCGCCAAACACGACCAATCCCCGCGGCAAGGGCTTGTTGCGCATCGACGAGTTAATCGCCAGCAACACGGCCAGGTCGGCCGCCGGTTCCGTAATTTTGACGCCGCCGACGGCATTGATGAACACATCCTGGTCAAACGCGGCGATGCCCGCGTGGCGGTGCGCCACGGCCAGCAGCATGGCCAGACGGTTCTGCTCCAGGCCGACAGACAGGCGGCGCGCATTCGGCAAATGGCTGGTATCGACCAGGGCCTGGATTTCCACCAGCAGCGGGCGCGTGCCTTCCTGCGTCACCATCACGCAGGAACCGGGCACCTGGTTGTCGTGCTGCGACAGGAACAGCGCGGACGGGTTCGACACCCCTTTCAGCCCCTTTTCCGTCATGGCGAACACGCCCAGCTCGTTGACGGCGCCGAAACGGTTCTTGATGGCGCGCACCAGGCGGAAGCTGGAATGGGCGTCGCCCTCGAAATACAGCACCGTGTCGACGATGTGTTCGAGCACGCGGGGACCGGCCAGCGCGCCCTCTTTCGTCACGTGCCCCACCAGGATGATGGTCACGCCCGTCTGCTTGGCCGCGCGCGTCAGCTGCGCCGCGCATTCGCGCACTTGCGCCACGGAACCGGGCGCCGAGCTGAGCGCGTCGGAATACACGGTCTGGATCGAATCGATAACCACCACTTCCGGCTTCAGGTCGGCCAGGGTGCCGAGGATTTTTTCCAGCTGGATCTCGGCCTGCAATTTGAGTTCCTTGGCATCGATGACGAGACGCTTGGCGCGCAGGGCGATCTGCGCGCCGGACTCTTCACCACTGACATACAGCACGCGCTTGTGGTGCGACATGTTGGCCAGCGCCTGCAGCAGCAGGGTCGACTTGCCGATGCCGGGGTCGCCGCCGATCAGCACCACGCCGCCCGCCACCATGCCGCCGCCCAGCACGCGGTCGAATTCTTCGATGCCCGTGCCGAAGCGGGGCACGTCGATGGCATCGATATCGTCGAGCGACAGCACGGGCGCCGTCTGCGCCAGCGACATGTGCTGCGGGTTCGAATAGCGGTTGTTGCCGCCCGTTTCGGGCAGGGTTTCCACCATGGTGTTCCACTGGTTGCACGAGGTGCATTGCCCCATCCATTTATTACTGATGGCGCCGCAATCGCTGCAGGTATAGATGGTCTTGACTTTTGCCATGGTGTACTTTGCTCAGGTAAAATGAAACAGCTGGTTATATATACAGTATATACAAACCGCGCTGCCGCGTCACCCTACGCTTCGTTCACCGGTACGCGCGGCGCCAGTGCGCACATCAGCTCGTAGCCGATGGTGCCGGCGGCCAGTGCCACCTCGTCGATCGGCAGGCCCTGGCCCCAGAAGGTCACGCTGCTGCCGACCCGCGCACCGGGCACGTGCGTCAAATCGACCATCAGCATGTCCATCGAGACCCGGCCGATGAGCCCCGTGCGCACGCCGTCGACCAGCACGGGCGTGCCTTCGGGCGCGTGGCGCGGGTAGCCATCCGCATAGCCGCAGGCCACCACGCCCACCTTGATATTGCCGGCCGCTTCATAGCGGCTGCCGTAACCCACCACTTCGCCGGCGGCGATATTCTGGATGCCGATGATGCTGCTGCGCAAGGTCATCGTGGGCAGCAAGCCGAACGCCTGCGCCGACGTGCCGCTGGGCGTGCCGCCATACAGCATGATGCCGGGGCGTACCCAGTCGCTGTCCAGATGGTGCAGCAGCAAGCCGGCCGAATTGCACAGGCTGCGCGGCAAGCTGGTACCGATGCTGGCCGCCCCGGCCTCGAAGCGCAGCATCTGCTGGGCCAGCGGCAAGCGCGTGGGCGCCGCCTCGTCCGCATTGGCGAAATGCGTCATCAGGGTAATCGTGCCGATATGCGGCATGGCGCGCAGGCGCGCATACGCAGCCGCCACGGCATCTGGCGTAAAGCCCAGGCGGTTCATGCCCGTATTCATCTTCAGATGCACATCGATGGCGTGCGGCAAGCGCGCCGCTGCCAGCATGGCGATCTGTTCTTCGCAATGCACGCTGCCATTCAAGCCATATTGCGCCATGACCGGCAAATCGCTGGCGTCGAAAAAGCCTTCCAGCAGCAAGATGGGCTTGCTCCAGCCCAGTTCGCGCAAGCGCACGGCGTAATCAACCTCGACCAGCGCCAGGCCATCGGCGTCGGCAAAGCCCCGCATGGCCCGCTCCAGGCCGTGGCCATAGGCATTCGCCTTGACGACGGCCCACACCCTGGCGCCGCGGGCGCAGGCACGCGCGCGCGCCAGATTCTGTTGCATGGCATCCAGATGGATGGTGGCGATGAGGGGCCTGGGCATATGCGTCGTTCACGGCGGGTGGGAAAGCCGTATTTTACCGGATGCACAGTAAGCGGACACTGCAGACGCCCAGGATCGTGTGCAGAGGACATCATTTATAAAATGCTCACATCTATGTGTATTTTTCTACGGCAGAAAAATTAAGCTTCGCTTAGGCAAGACTATGCAAAGCGACCCCGCCCAAACTTGGGGTTTGCCGTTTTTTCGTGGTATAAAGCAAGCCAGATATGATTTCAGGCAATCCAGAATGAATCGTGGTTTTTATACCATCATGGCGGCGCAGTTCTTTTCCTCGCTGGCAGATAACGCCCTCTTTTTTGTCGCCGTCGATTTATTGGTGTCCATGAAATCCCCGGCGTGGATCACGCCGCTGCTCAAATTGTCGTTCGTGCTGTTTTACGTGCTGTTGGCCGCTTTTGTCGGCGCCTTCGCGGATGCATTGCCGAAAGGCAAGGTCATGTTCATCGCCAACATGGTCAAGATCTTCGGCTGCGCCCTCGTCTTCTTCCATGTGCATCCCTTGCTGGCCTACGCGGTCGTCGGCTTCGGCGCGGCCGTGTATTCGCCCGCCAAGTACGGCATCCTGACGGAACTGCTGCCGCCGGAAAAGCTCGTGGCGGCGAATGGATGGATTGAAGGCTTGACCGTCACCTCCATCATCCTCGGCACCGTCATGGGCGGCGCGCTTGTCAGCGGCCACGTGTCCGACATGCTGCTATCGATCGACTTCCCCATGATCGATACCGGCATCACCAGCAAGACGGAAGCGGCCCTGTGCGTGGTGGTAGGCATTTATGTGCTGGCAACCCTGGCCAACCTGAAGATTCCCGACACGGGCTGCGTGTATGCGCACCAGGAACGCAATCCTATCAAACTGATCACCGATTTTGCCAATTGCTATTCCATCCTGTGGAAAGACAAGCTGGGCCAGATCACCCTGGCCGTGACGACCCTGTTCTGGGGCGCTGGCGCCACCTTGCAACTGATCGTGCTGGAATGGGCCAAGCAGTCGCTGAACATGCCGTTCGACAAGGCGACCAGCCTGGTGGGCGTGGTCGCCATCGGCGTGGCCGCCGGCGCCGTGCTGTCGGCGCGTTTCATTCCGCTGCGCAAGTCGCTGACCGTCATTCCGCTGGGCATCGCCATGGGCGTGATCGTCATGATGATGACGCAAGTACACTCCGTGTGGATCGCCTACCCGCTGCTGATACTGATCGGCGCCCTGTCCGGCTTCTTCGTCGTGCCCATGAATGCCCTGCTGCAACACCGCGGCCACGTCCTGATGAGCGCGGGCCATTCCATCGCCGTGCAGAACTTCAATGAAAACCTGTCGATTCTCACCATGCTGGCCGTGTATTCCATCATGATCCGCCTGCACCTGCCGCTCAATATCATCATCACCCTGTTCGGCCTGTTCGTCGCCGGCACCATGTACATGATCATGCGCAGGCACAAGCTGAATCAGGCGGAACACGACAGCCTGTCCTTGATCGGCGAGCATAAGCATTAACGGTGGTGTCGGATTACGCGCTACGCGCCTCGGCGGCCCCGCTAATCCGACCTACGCAGGTAGCGTGCCAGCCAGCCGCCTCGCGGCAGCCTGCTGCGTCCAGTCATGGGGCACGACAAACCCGCGCGTGCGCTCCACTTCCCAGCCTTCGACATGGTCCACCGTGGCCACCATCACCGGTTGCGCCAGATCAGACAACTGCGCGCGCAAGGTAGCGACGTCCAGCACTGCCACCTCGCGCCCCTTGAACGGCGCCAGCCATTGCAATCGCGGCAGCACCACGTAGCGCTGCGCCGGCAATTGTGTTGGCGTGCACCAGAAGCCGTGTCCATGTTCCTGGGAAATACCATCCATGGCGGGCGTGGCGCCCGCCGCATAGAACAGCCAGCCCTTGACCAGCGCCTGCGCCGCGCGCACTGGGTGCGCCAGCAAGCTTTGCGCAGCCGGGTGGCGAGACAAGGCCAGTTGCTTGTCGAGAATCTTGCGCATCTTCAAGCCCAAGGTGTCGGCAAGGTTGGGGCCGATCAAGTGGTTGAAGACACCGGGATCGGGCGCGCCTTCGAGCAGGTAGAACTTGGTGGCGAATTCCCAGTGCAGCAGATCGTTCCCGTCACGCAGCAGGAAATCGAACTCGCCCACCGTATCGTTGCGGTTCACCTGCACTTGCAAGCCATGCGCAGCGAGCACGCCGTGCTGCTCAAAATAAAAGGCCAGCAGCTTTTCAGCGAACAGGCCCAGGCGGGAATAGAATTTCGGCCCCAACGCCGCATCGAGCGGCGACGGGTCATCTTGCAGCGCCCCCAGCCATGCCGCCACGGCAGGCGTGACGGGAGGCAAGCTGGCGATGCGCCCGCCCCAGTGGGCGCTGGCCGGGTCCAGCAAATCGGGCGAGTCGAGCAGCCAGGCCAGCGCACGCACGCGGGGGTGCGTCAGATGGCCCCAGCGGCGTTCGAAGCGGACCTGAAATGTATCAACCACCGTGCGTGCTTTTCGCCAGGCACAGGTCGGCCCAGGCACGCGCCTTGGCCTTGCCCGTCTCATCCTGCAGCAGTTGCTCCGGGTGGAAGGTGGCCACGACGGAAGCACTGCCCAGCTGACGCACCTTGCCGCGCACGGGTTTTTCACCGGGATTGATGCCGGCAGCGGCCATGGAGCCGAGGGTGACGATGGTGCGCGGCTGCAGCAGGGCCAGTTCGCGCTCGAAATACGGGCGGCAGGCGGCCGACTCTGATTCGGTGGGCAAGCGTTCCTGCCCCGCCTCATCGAGCGGACGGCATTTCAGCAAGTGCGTGATGTACACGTCGCGGCCCGCCTCGAGGTCGATGGCTTTGAGCATATTGTCGAGCAATTTGCCCTGCTCGCCCGGCAAGGCGCGCCCTTCCCGTTCTTCCCAACGCGACGGACTGCTGGCCAGCATCAGCCAGGCGCCCTGGCGGTCGCCACGGCCCATGACGACGCCCTTGCGCGTCTTGCACAAGTCGCAGCGCGCGCATTTGGCCACGGCGGCCGTCAAGCCATCCCAGTCGAGGGTGGCGATATCGGCGTCGCTCAGCTGCCTGGCCGGTGGCGGCGCGGGAGCATCGTCGAACCAGGCCGTGTCGTCAGGCTCGGCGGCAGCAGCAGGCGTAGCGGCAACGGCAACAGGTATTTCGGCCTGCACCTCGGCAACCACCTCAGTGACCACTGCGGTCACGGCTTCAACGGCTTGGGCCTCGGGCGCCGCCACGGCAACGTCCACCACCAAGGGAGCTTCGACGACAATATCAACGACCTCGGGCGCGGCCCCCTGGCGCAAGCGCCACAGGGGGCCGACGCCCATTTCATCGAGGAAAACGGCGCTGCGGTTCATAAGGTATAACGCATCACGATGGCGTCCTCACGTTGCGAGTTGGCCGCCGGATAATATCCCTTGCGCCGGCCGATCTGCTCAAATCCATAGCGCTGGTAAATATCGAGCGCGCGCAGGTTCGACGGGCGCACTTCCAGCAGCATCGATTCCATGCCCAGCTGGCGCGCGCAGGCGCAGGATTGGTTCAGCAGGAAGCGGCCCAGCCCCTGGCCCTGGATGGCGCCCTCGACGGCCACATTCAGCAGGTGTGCCTCATCGACGACCAGCATCAATAAAAAGTAGCCAAGCAGGGTGCCGTCCACGTCGCGCAGCACCCAGGCCGGGTAGCCGCTCTTGAGCGAATCGACGAAGTTGCCGTGCGTCCAGGGATGCGGATACACGCGCTGCTCCAGCGCCAGCACCTCAGCCAGGTCCGCCTCACGCATCGGCTGATAGTCGAGACGCAGCAAGTCCCAGCCAGCCGCGCTGTCCTTGCACTTGTCCGTACCTTTGCCCGCTACGCTCATTGCGCGGACTCCGCAGCGGCCTTGGCCAGTTGCATCTCGTGCCGCTCCGCGCTCGTGTAGGCGATCTTGTTGCGCAAATACAAAGGCTGCGCCTCGGCCGCCGTCACGAACTGGCCGGCGGCAAAGGCGATGCGCGCCAGCTGCGCCACTTGCACGGCGTGCGGCATGATGGCCGCGTCGGCCGTGGCCGCGCACGGCAGCGCGGCCAGCGCTTCGGCATAGGCGCCAAAACCATTGCCGCAACCGGTGACGTCGCCTTGCGGCGCCACGCCGGCCGGCGCGCTCAGGGCCGGTGGCAGGACGGCCCGCAAGCCATCCTGGTAATCATATTGCGCCCAGTACACTTCGCCCATGCGGGCGTCGAGCACGGTCACGATGTGTTGCGCGCCATGCTGCTGGTGGCACGCGAGCGCCATGGCGTCGAGCGTGACGACGGGCACGACAGGCAGCTTGGCGCCATACGCCAGGCCTTGCGCGATGCCGCAGGCCGTGCGCACGCCCGTAAACGAGCCGGGGCCGGAGCCGTAGGCGATGGCGTCGACGTCGGCCAGGGTCACGCCCGCCTCGGACAGCAATTCCTGCACCATCGGCAGGATCGATTGGGAATGGGTGCGCACGCCCGACGAGGCGCGGGACAGGATGACATCGCCGCGCAGCAAGGCGCAGGAGGCCAGTTCGGACGACGTTTCAATGGCAAGCAGGGTGGGAAGTAAGATAGGCATGGCGTATTTTACCTTGCCAGGCCCGGAAGCTGCACGCCGTGCCGGCCAACAACAGCCCACTTGCACAGCCCGTGCGTGAGGACGGCTATAATAAAAGGCTAAGCTGATTGCTTGACTGGCGTCATTGCGCCATGCCTGGCAATCCATACGCGACACTATCACCCCACTCTTGCCCTGGTCCGCTCCGTGAATCCACTTCTTGCCAAACTGCAACCATATCCATTCGAAAAGCTGCGCCAGCTGTTTGCCGGCGTGACGGTCAACCCCGAGTATGCGCCTATCAGCCTGGGCATGGGCGAACCCAAGCATCCGACGCCGACCTTCATCGAGCAAGCCCTGGTCGACAATATCCACGGCCTGGCCAGCTATCCGACCACCATCGGTTCGGAAGCCTTGCGTACCGCCATCGCTGGCTGGCTGGAACGCCGCTATGGCATCCCCAAGCTCAATCCTGCCACGCAAATCCTGCCCGTAAACGGTTCGCGCGAAGCGCTGTTTGCGCTGGCGCAAACGGTGATCGATCCGTCGGCCGGTTCGCTCGTGATCAGCCCGAATCCGTTTTACCAGATCTATGAAGGCGCGGCCTACCTGGCCGGCGCCGAACCGTATTTCGTCAATTCCGATCCGGCGCGCAATTTCGGCTGCGACTACGACGCGGTGCCGGCTGCCGTGTGGGAAAAGGTCAAGCTGCTGTTCCTGTGCTCGCCTGGCAACCCGACGGGCGCCGTCTTGAGCCTGACGGACTGGGAACACCTGTTCGCCCTGTCCGAGCGCTACGACTTCGTCATCGCCGCCGACGAATGTTATTCCGAGATCTACCACGGCGACACGCCCCCGCTGGGCGCGCTGCAGGCGGCGCACATGCTGGGCCTGTCCACGATCGAGCGTCCGTATGCGCGCCTGGTGGTGTTTTCCAGCCTGTCGAAGCGCTCGAACGTGCCCGGCATGCGCTCGGGCTTCGTCGCCGGCGACGCGGAAGTGCTGAAAAAATTCCTGCTCTACCGAACCTACCACGGCGGCGCCATGAGCCCCGCCGTGCAGGCGGCCTCCGTCGCGGCCTGGAACGACGAAACCCATGTCGAGGAAAATCGCGCCAAGTACCGCGCCAAGTTCGACGCCATCACGCCACTGCTGCAAGCGGTGATGGACGTGCAATTGCCGGACGCCGGCTTCTACCTGTGGGCCGACGTCAGCCGCACGGGACTGTCCGACACCGAATTCGCGCAGCGCCTGTACGCCGAATATAATGTCACGGTATTGCCTGGCAGCTACCTGGCGCGCGACGCGCACGGCATCAATCCGGGACGCAACCGCATCCGCATGGCCCTGGTGGCCGAAACGGCCGAAGGGCTGGAAGCCGCACTGCGCATAGTAAAATTCTGCCAGCAGCTTTCCGCATCCGCCTCAACCCCTACATAAACAAGACATCATCATGAGCCAACAACTGCAAACCATCATCGACCAGGCCTGGGAAAACCGCGCCGAGATCAATCCGCGCAACGGCACGGCCGAACTGCGCGACGCCGTCTCCCACGTCATCAATGGCCTGGACAACGGCAGCATCCGCGTGGCGGAAAAAACCTCGGGCGACTGGGTTGTCAACCAGTGGGTCAAGAAAGCCGTGCTGCTGTCGTTCCGCCTGGAAGACAACGTCGTCCTGCCATCGGATGGCACGATGCAGTTCTACGACAAGGTGCCGACCAAGTTCGCCAACTACACGGCCGAAGACTTCGCCAAGGGCGGTTTCCGCGTGGTACCGCCAGCCGTTGCCCGCCGCGGCAGCTTCATCGCCAAGAACGTCGTGCTGATGCCTTCCTACGTCAACATCGGCGCCTACGTCGATGAAGGCGCCATGGTCGACACCTGGGCCACCGTCGGTTCCTGCGCGCAAATCGGCAAGAACGTCCACCTGTCCGGCGGCGTCGGCATCGGCGGCGTGCTGGAACCGATGCAAGCGAACCCGACCATCATCGAAGACAACTGCTTCATCGGCGCCCGCTCGGAAATCGTCGAAGGCGTGATCGTCGAAGAAAATTCCGTCATCTCGATGGGCGTGTACATCGGCCAGTCGACCAAGATCTACGACCGCGCCACGGGCGAAGTCACCTACGGCCGCGTGCCAGCCGGCTCCGTCGTGGTCTCGGGCAACCTGCCTTCGGAAGACGGCAAGTACTCGCTGTACTGCGCCGTCATCGTCAAGCGCGTGGATGCCAAAACCCGCGCCAAGACCGGCATCAACGAACTCCTGCGCGGCATCTAAATACTGCGCTGCAAGGCGCACATAGCACCCTGAATGTCCCGCCCCGGCGGGACATTTTCATTTTCGACTAGCAACTTCAATCGTTGCGCTGCCCTCTCCCATCCTGTCCTATACTGGATGGCATGAATACTCCTCCCGTATTGATCGTCGGCGCCGGTCCTACCGGCCTCATGCTTGCTTTGCGCCTGGCGCGCCATGGCGTCGATTGCCGCATCATCGATAAAAATAGCGGTCCGGGCCAGGCGTCGCGGGCCATGGCCGTGCATGCGCGCACCCTGGAGTTTTACCAGCAGCTGGGCTTTGCCGACGAACTGGTCAGCCTGGGCATCAAGATCAATGCCATGCACATCCACGAAGGCGGCGAGGAACTCGTGAAACTGGCGCTGGGCGAGATCGGCGAAGGCCTGAGCCCCTACCCTTTCGTGCTGAGCCTGCCGCAGGACGAGCATGAGCGCTTCCTCATCAGCAAGCTGGCGGCGGCCGGCGTGCACGTGGAATGGAATGTCGCGCTGGACCTGTGGACGCAGGACGATAGCGAAGTGCAAGCCATCCTGCTCAAGGATGACGAGCGACAATATTGCACGTTTGACTATATCTGCGGCTGTGACGGCGCCCGCAGCAAGGTGCGCGAGATCGCCGGTGTCGACTTTTCCGGCGGCACCTACGACCACCTGTATTACGTAGCCGATGCGCAAGTGGCCGGCAGCAATACGGATTTGCACGCCCACCTGGGCGCGAACGCATTTGCGCTGATGTTGCCCGTGCGCACCAGCGGCATGCAGCGCCTGATCGGCATCCTGCCCGACCGTCCCGATGGCGCGCCGGCGCCCGTGTTCGACGACGTGCGCGGCGACGTGGAAACCCTGCTCGGCATCAAGGTCGAACAGGTGAACTGGTTTTCCACCTATAAAGTCCATCACCGGGTGGCGGCGCAGTTTCGCATGCGACGCTGCTTCATCCTCGGCGACGCGGCCCATTTGCACAGCCCCGTGGGCGGCCAGGGCATGAACACGGGCCTGGGGGACGCCGTCAACCTGGCGTGGAAAATGGCGCAAAAGCTGCGGAGCCAAAGCAACGACGCCTTGCTCGACACCTATGAAAGCGAGCGCATCGTGTTTGCACGCAAGCTCGTCGCCACCACCGACCGCGCCTTCCAGGCCATCGTCGCGCAAGGCATGGCCGGACAATTCCTGCGGCGCTGGCTGGTGCCGCACGCGCTGCCCTTCCTCTCGGGCTTCGGGCGGGCGCGCCGTTTGCTCTTCAAGACGGTGTCGCAAATCGAGATCAGCTATGAAGACAGCGCCCTGTCCGCTGGCCATGCCGAGTACCTGCGCGGCGGCGACCGCCTGCCGTGGTTCTCCGATGGCACGCAAGACAACTTCACGGCCCTGCGCAGCATGGACTGGCAATTGCACATCTATGGCGAGCCGGCGCCCGAACTGCTGAACGAGGCGCGCGTGCTGAAACTGCCCGTGCATTGCTACACCTATAACGTGGCCGCCAAGCTGGCCGGCCTTGGGCGCGACGCGGCCTACCTGGTGCGCCCCGACGGCCACATCGCGCTGGCCCTGCACCTGCAGGAAAGCGGCGCCCTGCGCGCGCTGGCCCTGCGGCTGGGCCTGCATTTCGGTCCTGCCGAACAGGGCAAGGCGGCGCCACGGCCCGTGTAGGCCGCCGCACTCAAGGTTTGTGCTGCATCAACGCGTTGAGATTTAATTTACTTGCTTTGTTTGCTTTGTTTGACTTCGTGTCCTATGCTGAAACATGCGTTTCAAGGATACGGCCATGTCGAACACACATCGCAACTACTCAACAACTGACCAGCCCGTCTGCGAGGCCGAACATCCTGAATCGGCATCCCCGCTGGCTGAGCAACTGGCCGCCACACTGGCTGCCAGCGCCACCGGCTTGCGCTTCAATATTGCGCAAGACACTTTCCAGGAAGCCTATACATCGCTGCTGGACGCCGTGCCGCGCGACGACCGCCCCGCGCTGCTGGCGCAAATGCGGCGCGACCTCGATATCGTGGCCGAGCGGGAGCTGAGCATGGCTTCAGGCAACGATACGCAGACAGGCCACGTCAGCACCCGGCAATTCATGCGCGATCTGGAAGAGCAGGAACGGCAGCAGCGTGAAAAAGACGTGGCCTCGCACAGCTTGCTGCCTGGCGCCGAATTGCGCGCCCGGCTGAAAGTCACGCCGCAGGCACTCAGTGCTGCACTCAAAGCCAGACGCCTGTTCGCCCTGCGCGGCGCTTCGGGTGAATATGTCTATCCGGCATTTTTCGCCGATCCCCACCACGACCGCCACACCCTGGAAAAAATCAGCAAAATCCTCGGCGACTTGCCGGGCGCCGCCAAATGGGATTTTTTTACCATCCCGCGCCTGTCGCTGGGCGGCAAGTCGCCGCTGGAAGCCTTGGCCAAAGGCAAACTCGATGCCGTGATGGCAGCCGCCCGCGCCTGCGCTGACGAATAGCGCCGCGACCGTGGCAATCTTGCGCCTGCCCCGCCTGCCACAACTGCCCGCAGCGCTAAAGACGGTGCGCTGCGATCCCGCCGCCTTGTGCCGGGTTTCCGGCCACGCCACGGGCGAACCCTATTTTGGCAGGGCGAACACCTATCGCTTCGACGATCCCCACCCGCAAGCGGCAGCCCGCTTCGGCACCTGCTACCTGGGCGCGTCGCTGGCCGTGGCCCTTGCCGAAACCTTGCTACATGACCGCAAGCCCGTCCGCAACCACTTCATCGTCGGCCTGACCGTGATACAGGCGCGCTTTGTCATACGGCTCACGGGAGAAACGCTCGTCCTGGCCGACTTGACGGGTGCGGCCCTCAGGAAGCTGGGAGGTCACGCGGGACTCAGTGGCACATCGTCGTATCAAACCACCAAAGCCTGGTCGGCCGCCATTCATGCGCATCCGGATGAGGTAGATGGCATGCTCTACATGTCGCGCCACAAGAATGATGAAACGGCCGTTGTGCTGTTCCACCGCGCAGCACCCAAGCTGGCGATGGCGTCCGCCACGCCACTATCCGTCCATCCGGACTTCGGCCAGGTGGCCACTCAACTGGGCATCCGCAGCGCCTGGCCCTGAACCTGCCCAGAACATGCAACCGTGTTGCACTGCCGCATCGACTGCGCATCGACTGTATAATGGCGGCTACCATCGCATTTTTCCCTGGCGCAAGCGCCGCGATCAAGCGAACCGCATTCATTCCCCTTGGCCCTACCCATGACGACCATTACACTCTACGGTATCCCTAATTGCGATACCGTCAAAAAGGCCCGCACCTGGCTGGCTGCGCAGCAACTCGATTTCACCTTCCACGACTTCAAGAAGCAGGGACTGGAACGCGCCACCGTCGAGGCATGGCTGGCCCAATTGCCATGGGATGTGCTGGTCAACAGGAAAGGCACGACCTGGCGCGCCCTGTCCGACGAGCGCAAGGCATCGATCACCGATGCGGCCAGCGCCATGGAACTGATGCTGGAAAACCCGTCCATCATCAAGCGCCCGGTGCTGGACAAGGATGGACAGTTCAGCGTGGCGTTTTCAGATGCACAGTACGCAGCCATTTTCGGGCTGTAATTTTTACTTAGACAGAAGCACCCCGCTCTACACCATGACCACCTCCAAAACCCTCGCCCTGACCGAAAAACTGATCGCCCTGTCCTCGGTCACGCCCGATGACAAGGGCTGCCAGCAGCACCTGATCGACATCCTCACGCCGCTGGGCTTTGTCTGCGAGACGATACAGTCGAACGACGTCACCAATCTGTGGGCACGGCGTGGCACGACGTCCCCCGTGTTCGTGTTTGCCGGCCATACGGACGTGGTGCCGACCGGCCCCGTCGAACAATGGCGCTCGCTGCCGTTCATTCCCACCCACCGCGACGGCAAGCTGTACGGCCGTGGCGCGGCCGACATGAAGACTTCGATCGCCGCCATGGTGGTCGCTTGCGAAGAGTTCATCGCCGCCACTCCCGAGCACACGGGTTCGATCGCCTTTTTGATCACCAGCGACGAGGAAGGCCCGGCCACGGACGGCACCGTCATCGTCTGCGACAAGTTGAAAGCGCGCGGCGAGCAGATCGATTATTGCCTGGTGGGCGAGCCGACGTCGAGCGCGCAGCTGGGCGACATGATCAAGAACGGCCGCCGCGGTTCGCTGTCGGGCCGGCTGACGATCAAGGGCGTGCAAGGCCATATCGCCTACCCGCACCTGGCGAAAAACCCGATCCACGAAGCGGCGCAGGCGCTGGCCGACCTGGTCGAGGAAAAATGGGATGCGGGCAACGAATACTATCTGCCGACGTCGTGGCAAATGTCGAACATCAACGCGGGCACGGGCGCCAACAACGTGATTCCCGGCGACATGGTGATCGACTTTAACTTCCGCTTTTCCACGGCCAGCACGGCGCAAAGCCTGCAGGAAAGAGTCCACGCCATCCTCGACCGGCATGACTTGCAATACGATATGCAGTGGACCCTGAGCGGCCTGCCCTTCCTCACGCCGCGCGGCACCCTCTCCGATGCGCTGTCGTCCGCGATCCAGGCGGAAACGGGCATCACGACGCAGCTGTCGACCACGGGCGGCACCTCGGATGGCCGGTTTATCGCGCAAATCTGCCCCCAAGTGATAGAATTCGGGCCGCCCAATGCCAGTATTCACAAGATCGACGAGCACATCGAACTGCGCCACATCGATCCCCTGAAGAATATTTACCGGCGCACGCTGGAGCATTTGCTGCCCGTCTGAACCTGAAATACCGAGGCCCGTCACGGCGGGCCAGAACACCGTCTTTTCGAGAATGCCATGACCCCGAACCCGTTTTCCACGCCACGCGACCTGCTGCGCTACGCCGTTACCCGTTTTAATACCGCCAAGCTGTTTTTCGGCCACGGCAGCGCCGAAGCGTTCGACGAAGCGGCCTATCTGATCCTGCACACCTTGAAGTTGCCGCTCGACAAGCTCGAACCGTTCCTCGACGCCAGATTGCTGCCGTCGGAAGTGGCCAGCGTGATGACAGTCATCGACCGCCGCAGCATCGACCGCGTGCCGGCCGCCTACATCACCAAGGAAGGCTGGCTGGGCACCTACAATTTCTACGTCGACGAGCGCGTGATCGTGCCGCGTTCCTTCATCGCCGAACTGATTCCTGAATACTTTTCGCCATGGGTGGCGGAACCGGAAGCGGTGGAAAACATCCTGGAACTGTGCACCGGCTCGGGTTGCCTGTCGATCATGATGGCCGACGCCTTCCCCAACGCCAGCGTCGACGCGGTGGACATTTCCGCCGACGCGCTGGCCGTGGCCAAGCGCAACGTCGACACGTATAAATTGCAAGACCGCGTGACCCTGATCGAATCGGACCTGTACGCCAACGTGCCGGCCAAGAAATATGATTTGATCATCAGCAACCCGCCGTACGTGAATTCCGCGTCGATGGGCACGCTGCCCCAGGAATACCTGGCCGAACCGCAAATCGCCCTCGACGGCGGCAGCGACGGCATGGACCTGGTGCGGAGAATCATCGCCGGCGCGGCCGAGCGCCTGACGGACGACGGCATCCTGATGATTGAAATCGGCAACGAACGCGAATACGCGGAAGCGGCCTTCGGCGAGCTGGGCCTGACCTGGCTGACGACCAGCGCCGGCGACGACATGGTATTCCTGCTGACGGCCGAGCAGCTCAAGCTGGCGTAAGCGGCGCAGCGCCTTAATTTACAACACAAAGAAAAAAATGATACGTTTCCTACAAGTAAGCCTGATGCGCGGCATCAAACCGTTGCTCGAACAAGTCGATGTTACCCTCAATCCGGGCGACAAGATCGGCCTGATCGGCGCCAATGGCGCGGGCAAATCGAGCCTGTTCGCCATGATGCGTGGCGAATTGCACCCTGACCAGGGCGAGATCGATTTCCCGGCCAAATGGCGCGTGGCTTACGTGGCGCAGGAAACGCCGCCGCTGGACCGTGCCGCGCTCGACTACGCGATCGATGGCGACATCACCCTGCGCAAACTGGAAGCGGAGCTGGCGCATCTCGAGTCGCAACCGGAAAGCACGGAAAACGGCATCGCCATCGGCAACATGTACAGCGCGCTGGCCGATGCCGACGCCTACACGGTACAGTCGCGCGGCGAACAGTTGCTGCTGGGCCTGGGCTTCACGCTGGACCAGATGCAGCAACCGGTGGCGAGTTTTTCCGGCGGCTGGCGCATGCGCCTGAACCTGGCGCAAGCGCTGATGTGCCCGTCCGACCTGCTGCTGCTCGATGAACCGACCAATCACCTGGATCTGGACGCCATCATCTGGCTGGAAGACTGGCTCAAGCGCTATGCCGGCACCTTATTAATCATTTCGCATGACCGCGACTTCCTTGATGAAGTAGTCAACGTGGTCGTGCATATCGACGAACGCAAGCTGAAACGCTACTCGGGCAACTATTCGAGCTTCGAGCGCCAACGCGCGGCGCAGATGATCCTGGCCGCCGGCGCGCTGGAAAAGCAGCAGCGCAAGCGTGCCCACCTGGAATCGTTCGTCAACCGCTTCAAGGCGCAAGCCTCGAAGGCGCGCCAGGCGCAAAGCCGCATGAAGGCGCTGGCGAAGATGGAAGAGCTGGCGCCATTGCGCGCCGCCGCCGAATTCTCGTTCGAATTCCGCGAGCCACTCTCCGCGCCGAACCCGCTGATGGTGATGGAAGACGTCGACGCGGGCTACAAGATCGAAAACGAAGCGACGGGCGAAATCACGCATAAAACCATCGTCAACGGCATCAAATTTTCGCTGCAGATCGGCCAGCGTATCGGCTTGCTGGGCCAGAACGGCGCCGGCAAGTCGACGCTGATCAAGACCATCGCCGGCGAACTGATGCCGCTGACGGGCGACGCCACCATGGGCAAGGGCCTCAACATCGGCTACTTCGCCCAGCACCAGGTGGAAATGCTGCGCCACGACGAATCGCCGCTGTGGCATCTGTCGAAGATCGCCCCGACCGTGCGCGAGCAGGAACTGCGCAACTTCCTGGGCGGCTTCAACTTCCCCGGCAACATGGTCACCGCCTCGATCGCCCCCTTCTCGGGCGGCGAAAAAGCCCGTTTGGCGCTGGCCCTGATCGTCTGGCAGCGTCCGAACCTGCTGCTGCTCGATGAACCGACCAACCATCTGGATCTGGAAACGCGCGAAGCACTGACGGAAGCGCTGGCGCAGTTCGAAGGCACCCTGGTCGTCGTTTCCCATGATCGCCATTTGCTGCGCGCCACCACCGACGAATTCATCATCGTGGCCGACGGCAAGCTGCAACCGTTCGACGGCGACCTGGACGACTACAAGGATTGGCTGTTCAAAACCAAGCTGGGCAAGGGCACGGACGTGCTGCCGGCCGCCGGCAAGGCCAACAAGACGGATTTCCCTGTCGTCTCGCCAGTAGCGGTAGCGGCCGCCCCTGCCGCGCCCGTGCGCGACAAGCGCCAGGAAGCGGAAGACCGCCAGAAGGCCGCCGCCCTGCGCAAGCCGATCGAAAACAAGATCAAGCGCCAGGAAGAGCAGATCGCCAAGCGCAACGCGCAAAAGACGGAAACGGAAGCCAAGCTGGGCGAGCCGACCATCTACGACGCCGCCAACAAGGCCAAGCTGAAGCAATTGCTGGCCGACCAGACCTTCTTCACCAAGGACCTGGCGCAGCTGGAAGCGGAATGGCTCGATTTGCAGGATCAATTAGAGAAACTCGGCTAAGGCAGAGCACAAAGACGACCTCCGGGTCGTCTTTTTTTTATGCCGCCTGCATGGGACCGGGGCTGCGGATGGCCATCAGGCGGTCGATATCGACGAGGATCAATCGACGTCCCGCCACCGTGCCCAGGCCCAGCAGATAATCGGCTTCCGCCGCGCCCAGGCCGGGCACGGCGGCGATGTCGCTGGCGGCCAGGCTGACGATATCGGTGACGCCATCGACCACCATGCCCATCACGCCATTGCTCAGCTGCAAGATGATCACGTCGGTGGACGGGTCGGGCGTACCCTGGGCGCTGCCGAACGCGGCGCGCATGTCGACGATGGGGATGATCACGCCGCGCGAGACGGCCACGCTGCGCAGCACCTCCCCTTCCGAAGAAAAACGGTCGAGCTCCTTCAGCGGGCGCAATTCCCGCACGCAGCGGTAATCGAGGCCGTATTCCAGGCCGCCCAGCCGGAAGCTCAAGTACTGCGTCGGGCATTGCGCGGTGCTGTGTTCCGCCATTGCTGCGGCGCCAGGCGTCGTCGTGGGCTGCATGGTGTTCCTTTCATCCGGTAAGCGCTGCCAGGATGCGCAGTGGCGCAACGTTGGCCCCATGCTAACCAGCATCACCGCAGGCGGCGTTGAGAAACATCAACTTTCCCGGAAGGCATGCGTACCCGCACTGCCCAGGCTTGCGCCGGCGCAGCCATCTTCCCTTACAATACGCCCATCGTTTCCCCACAGGCAGGCCATGCAACACCTCGTCAATCCCGCTGAAGTTGAATTTTCCGCCATCCGCGCCCAGGGGCCGGGCGGGCAGAATGTCAACAAGGTGTCCAGCGCCATCCATTTGCGCTTCCCCATCGCCGCCTCGTCGCTGCCGGAAGCGTACAAGGAGCGGCTGCTGGCCCTGCGCGACAGCCGCATCAGCAAGGATGGCGTGCTGGTGCTCAAGGCCCAACAGTCGCGCAGCCAGGAGCAGAACAAGGAAGAAGCCTTGCGGCGCTTGCAGGAAATCATCGACAGCGTGACTTTCCTGCCCGCCGTGCGCCGCGCCACCAAGCCCACGCGCAGCTCGCAGCGGCGCCGCCTCGACAGCAAGAGCACGCACAGCGTTCTCAAGCAATCACGTGGCAAGGTCACCGACTAAACGTTACGGCGGCGGTGCATACGTCCAGTCCAGGCTGCCTGTGCTGTCCGCAAACACGCTCTGCGTGGCCGGCGTGGCGCTGCGCAACAGCGCCTTGATTTCCTTCGGCGGCCGGTCGTAGACCTTGGCCGGCCCGGGCGGCACGACCATGGCGCGCACGGCCGTTTCACCGTCGACCAGTCCCAGGCTGCAGCGCGACTGGCCGGCCGTCGCCTGGCGCTGCTGGCGCACTTGCGCCACCAGGGCCAGCATTTGCCCGTGCAGGATTTCCGACTGTTTCACTTCCACGCGCAGGCGCGCCACTTCCTTCAATACGGGGGCGATGCGCGCCGCCAGCTTGTCGTACTGCAATTGTTGCGCCGGCTGCAGCTGCAGCTCGCCGCGCCGCAGCTGGCCCGCCAGCGTCAGGTAGTTGCGCACCTCGGGCAAATGCGCGATGGCATCGATTTCCTGCTGACGCTTGTACTGCAGTTGCTGGTAGTGCGCGGCCCTGGCCAGGCTTTCCGCGATCTGTTGGTCCAGGGCGCTCAAATCGGGCACCAGCGGGAACAGCAGCATCTCCACCTGCTTGCGCGGACCGGCGCTGCCGATGCGGATGGTGCGTGCCGCCACGGCGCAGCCTTCGGCCAGCTCGATGACGACCTCGTCAGCGATGATCTCGCAATTGCTGGCGCTGTCGATCACCACGCGCGTGCCGGCGATGACGCAGCTTTCCGCGCGCTTCACGTGCACTTCGCCGCTCAGCGCCTGCAACACGGAACCGGAAGCGACGCCCTCGACGCGCACGTCGCCGTGCTCGTTGAAGGCCGTGCCGCCCACCAGATTGCGCTGTAGCCATATCAGCCCGCCATGCGAGTGCAGATGGCCATACACGTCGCCATGGATGGTGATGTCGCTGCCGTCGAGCTGGCGCTGCTCCTGCACTTCGCCATATTCCTCGTACGCGGCGCGCAGCTTCAAGTTGCCCGTGGTACGGCTGCTGACGCCTTCGCGGCTGACGATCTTGTTTTCGATGGAGAGCTTGCCGTGCGCATCGACATTCACATAGCCATCCTGGGTGGCCACCACGTAATCGCCATCACTGAAGCGTTCGACCGCCGTGCCCGCCCCTGCCACCGCCGCCGGGTCCAGCTCCAGCGGCGCGGGCGGCGGCAGCAGCGTACCGTCCAGGTCGTAGCCGGGCAAGCCGGGCGCACCGGGCAGCAGCCGCAGCAGGCGCGCGTGTTTTTTCACTTGCGGAAAACGGTTCTTGAAACTGAGCAAATCCAGGCGGCCATCGGAGCGTTCGCGCGGCGCATCGTCGCGGTGGATGCCTTGCGACACTTCGACCAGTTGCGCGTCGCGGCCCGGCTGCGGCGGCAGCGCGCGCGCCACGGTGATGCGCTCGGCCTTGCCGCTGCCGAGAATGGCGCGCACGGCCGCGCCATCGATGCCATAGCGCACGCCCTTGCACCACAGGTCAGCCACCAGCTCGTCAAACTCGCGGCGCGCCGGCACCTGGCCATCCGCGTCAGGCGACAGCGCTTCAAAGTAGAACTCGGCGCTGTCGCCACGGATCTTGATTTGTTTATACAGCGCACGGCGCTGGGGCGGGAATGGCGCCACGCGGGCGGCAATGCGCAGCAAGGCATCGCTCTTGGGCGCGGCGCGGGGCGCGGGGGCATGGAACAGGGTCAGCAGGAATAAAGCGTAGTCGAGACCGGCCAGCAGTTGCCCCGACTGGAACAGCTGGTCGACGGCGGCGCGCAACTGCGCGGGCGCCAGCGACAGGTCCAGACACAGGCCCTCGTCGCGCTGGACCAGGCCGCGCGGCAAGGCGCCTGCGGGGACCGCCTCAGGAACGGGTGTGTCGTCGTCGCTCACGCCTTGCCTCCCCCAGCAACACATTCAGAGAATTGCCTCAATGCGCTAGAACAATATCACGGGGCGTGGCGGTGTGCCTGACTCGGCAAAAATGTGCTTGCCAGATGCCAACAGGGCCATGTCTTGCGAGATGGCCCTGTCGGATGGGGTGCGCGATGTCTACATAATTAGCGGCGCGGCGGGTTGGAGTAAATATCCTGCCCCACTTCATTGATCTGGCGGCGCAGGTCGCGCCGCTCGTCGGGCGTCATGCGGCCCGTGCGGCGCGAGGCGTCGGCGCCTTCGCTGGCGCGGCGCTGCTCTTCGGCGCGCGTGTCGAAACTGCGTGCGTCACGCTGTTCGCGCAAGCGCGTATCATTGCTATTGCTGCGTTGTACCTGTTCATAGCGCTGGGCCTGCACTTGCGGCTGGTCGTCACGGCGTGGCGGCGGCTGGTTTTGCGCCGACGCCAGGCTGGCGGCAAACACGCAGCAAACGGCAAATGCGGACAGCACAGTCGTACGTGCAGCAATAGCTGCGCTGGGAGCGGCGTGAATTTTTTTAGTAAAGATATTCATTGAGTTCCTCTTCCGCGATGCCGTATACACTTAAAGCTGATTTCCACTGTGGCCCCAGTGTATGATGCTTTACACGGTGCAGTAAGAGTAATTGGGTAAAGTTTGTAACACTTTGTAATGGGTCGCCACAGCCCCTTGCCGACGCCGCGCGAGGCGTTACTATAGCAACTAATATAAGATAACACGACACCCTAAATGACCACAACCTCCACTTCCGGCAGCAACACGCCTACGCAATCGATCCACGGCCACCAGGCAAAAATCATGGTGGTCGATGACGATGTGCGCCTGCGCGACTTGCTGCGCCGCTACCTGACCGAACAGGGTTTCAATGTCTTCACGGCAGAGAGCGCGACGGCCATGAACAAGCTGTGGCTGCGCGAACGCTACGACTTGCTGGTGCTCGACCTGATGCTGCCCGGCGAAGACGGCCTGTCGATCTGCCGCCGCCTGCGCGGCGCGGGCGACCAGACGCCGATCATCATGCTGACGGCCAAGGGCGAGGACGTGGACCGTATCGTGGGCCTGGAAATGGGCGCCGACGACTACCTGCCGAAACCGTTCAACCCGCGTGAACTGGTGGCCCGCATCGGCGCCGTGCTGCGCCGCAAGGGTCCCGATGAAATCCCGGGCGCACCGTCGGAAACACCGCAAACCTTCGAATTCGGCGACTTCGTGCTGGACCTGGGCACGCGCACATTGAAAAAGAGTGGCGAAACGGTGCCGCTGACCACCGGTGAATTTTCTGTGCTGAAAGTGTTTGCCCGCCATGCGCGCCAGCCGCTGTCGCGTGAAAAACTCATGGAACTGGCGCGCGGACGCGAATACGAAGTGTTCGACCGCAGCCTGGACGTGCAAATCTCGCGCCTGCGCAAACTGATCGAACCTGATCCGTCGAGCCCGCTGTTCATCCAGACCGTGTGGGGCCTCGGTTACGTCTTCATCCCGGACGGACAGCCGCGCTGATCGCAGGCGAGGCATGATGAAGCTTGTTCCCGATATCAGCCTGGCGCGGCTGAAAAGCGGCCTGTTCTGGCGCACCTTTTTGCTGCTCGGCACCTTGACCACGGTCAGCATGATCACCTGGATCGGCATGATTTCCGTCATCCAGCGCGAGCCGCAGGCGCAGCAGATTTCCGCCCAGATCATTTCCGTCGTCACCATCACGCATGCGGCACTGACGCACTCGGCGCCCGAGCTGCGGCGCGAGCTGCTGTTCGACCTCGTCAGCAACGAAGGCATCCGCATCTTCTCGCTGGAAGAGGACGACCGCATCGAGCCGCCGCCCGACAATTACCTGATGCCCGAGATCGAGGCGCAGGTGAAAGCCAAGCTGGGCAAGGACACGCGCTTTTCCGCGCGCGTCAACGGCGTGGCCGGTTTCTGGGTCAGCTTCAAGATCGATGACGACGAGTACTGGCTGATGCTGGACCGCGAGCGCCTGCGCGGCCTGACGGGCTTCCAGTGGCTGGGCTGGGCCAGCCTGGTGTCCCTGCTGTCCCTGCTGGGCGCGGCCATCATTTCCAGCCTGATCAATCTGCCGCTGTCGCGCTTGACGGCGGCCGCGCGCGACATCGCCAAGGGCAAGCAACCGGCGCCGCTGCCGGAAAAAGGCCCGATCGAAATCCTCGAGGCGAACCGCAGCTTCAACCAGATGGTCGATGACTTGAAACAGGTGGAATCGGACCGCGCCGTGATTTTGGCCGGCATTTCGCACGACTTGCGCACGCCGCTGGCGCGCATGCAGCTGGAAGTGGAAATGGCCAACCTGTCGGACGAGGCACGCGAAGGCATCCAGTCCGATATCGGGCAAATGGACGCCATCATCGGCCAGTTCCTCGACTATGCCAAGCCGACGGAAACGTCGAGCTTTACGGACGTGGACCTGAGCGGCTTGCTGCTCGACATGACGCGCGAAGCGATGCGCCTGCCGGACGTGAAGATCAACGCCAGCATCGCCGACGGCGCGCATGCGATGGGCAACCCCACCGACTTGCGCCGCGTGCTGAACAACCTGATCGAGAATGCGCGCCGCTATGGCAAGACGCCAGGCAGCGACGTGACGGAAATCGATATCGCCTGCCATCTGCGCACCAGCCACGGCGCGAAAAAGGTGATCATCGAGGTGCAAGACCACGGCACGGGCGTGCCGGCGGAAAAGATCGAACAGCTGATGAAACCGTTCACCCGCCTCGACACGGCGCGCGGGCAAGCAAATGGCGCCGGCCTGGGGCTGGCCATCGTCGACCGTGTACTGCTGCGCCATGGCGCCGAATTGCAGGTGCGCAACCGCGAAGGCGGCGGCCTGGCGTTTCAGATCAGCTTGCCAGCGGCGTAAAAATAATCGGGCCTGCTCACTCCGGTGTTTGGCCAGCGGTGCAGGCGATGTAGGTCGGATTAGCGGGAACCGCGTAATCCGACAAGAACAGCCAACAATGTTGTCGGATTACGGCCTTGCGGCCTAATCCGACCTACGCTGCCCAACAACGGTCAAACCGACGCTGCTTCCTGCGCCAGCAATTTATCCATCAACAATTCCGTCGCCCCGTAGCCGTACAGGGAATCGCTTTCCATGCCCGGCGTATCGAAGGGGATCGATTCCTCACGGTTCAGCTTGGCAGGGTCGGCATCCGCATAGCTGGCGCGCCAGGCGCGCTGCAGGGATTCATTGCGGCGGATAAAGGCCGGCATGGGCCAGGCATCGCGCTCCCAGTGGGGGCTGTCGCCCAGCAGGGGCCAGCGCTCGTTAAGCAGGGCCATGTCGCCCGTGCGCAGGCGGCGCACGGCCTGTTCCGGCCGCAAGCCTTCCAGCTCATCGAGCGTGGGCAAGCTGTCGCGCTTCGGCCCGAACATATACGCCAGCATGATGCGCCCGGCAGGCGCCCTGCGCGCCACCACGCCGACGGCATAGCCGCCGCCCGGCAAGGGCACAGCAAACCAGCTGCCTTCCCGGTATGGTAATGATTTCATTTCTGCAAACTCCCCCAAAATCGTGTTCGGGGCACAGTCTACGCGAAGCAAGGGTCATGTGGCGCATGGTACGCCACAGCAACAAACCAATAGTTACCCTATTTTCTCGTCATAGTGATACTGGGCAACAATCGGCCCCGCCTTGAACAGCGCTTCCTTCATGGCCGTATCCAGGCGCGCGTCGCGGCGGCGCATCCATTCGAGCAGCATGGCCGCTTCCTTGCGGCTGGTGTCGCCCGCGTGCGCGAGCACGCGGCGCAATTCCGGGTCCGTGCACGCCTCGAAACGCTGGCTGTTCAAGTCCAGCGCCTGCAGCGCGGCGATGGTGGCGCAGATGGCGCGGTGCATGTCGAGTGCCGTGGCCGGCAAACCCGATTCTTCCAGTGGGACGGTGGTCATGCGCATTCCTTTTCGCGTGGTGGTGACATCGGCTGCATTCTCCACCGCGCGGGCGAAAAGCTCAAGCGTCCACGACATGTTTCCACCCGTTCGGCCATAATCATGGCTCAGCAACAGCCTAAACCTCAGCGGCAGGAGCCCCATGTTCAATTTCGACTTTTACAATCCGACGCAAATCCTCTTCGGCCAGGGCCAGATCGCCGCCATCGCCGGCCTGATCCCGCCGCAGGCGCGGGTCCTGATGACCTACGGCGGCGGCAGCATCAAGCAGAACGGCGTCTACGATGAAGTCAGGGCGGCGCTGGCCGGCCACACGGTGCTCGAATTTGCCGGCATCGAACCCAATCCCAGCTATGAAACCCTGATGCAGGCCGTGGCCCTCGTGAAAAGCGAGCGCATCGATTTCCTGCTGGCCGTCGGCGGCGGTTCCGTGGTCGATGGCACCAAATTCATTGCCGCCGCCGCCCTGCATGAGGGCGAGGCGTGGGACATCCTGGCGCAAGGCGGCAAGATCGTCGAGGCCGCCCTGCCCTTCGGCACGGTGCTCACCTTGCCGGCCACCGGTTCCGAAATGAATGGCTCGGCCGTGATCACGCGCAAGGCCACGCAGGAAAAGCGCTCGTTCATGAGCCGCAAGGTGTATCCGAAGTTCTCCGTGCTGGATCCGTCGAAAACGTTCACCTTGCCGCTGCGCCAGGTGGGCAATGGCGTCGTCGACGCGTTTGCGCACGTCATGGAACAGTATTTGACCACCCCCGTCAACGCGTCCGTGCAAGACCGCTTCGCCGAAGGCATTTTGCTGACCCTGATCGAGGAAGGCCCGAAAGCCCTGTCACACCCGGACGACTACGACGTGCGCGCCAACGTGATGTGGAGCGCCACCCTGGCCTTGAACGGCCTGATCGGCGTGGGCGTGCCGCAAGACTGGTCCACGCACGCCATCGGCCACGAATTGACGGCCCTGTATGAGCTCGATCATGCGCAAACGCTGGCCATCATCCTGCCCAGCATGCTACGCGTGCGCAAGCAGGCCAAGCGCGCCAAGCTGCTGCAATACGCGGCCCGCGTCTGGGGCCTCGATGGCGGCGACGAAGATGGCCGCATCGAGGCGGCCATCGCGCGCACGGAATTTTTCTTCCGCCACATGGGCGTCAAGACGCGCCTGGCCGACTACGGCCTGAACCATGCCAGCGTGGACGCCGTCGTCGCCGCCCTGGAAGCGCACGGCATGACGGCGCTGGGCGAACAGCGCGACATCACGCCCGCCGTCAGCCGCAAGGTGCTCGAACTCAGTTTGTAGATTCGCACCACACTGTTGTAAAACGGTCAGCCAGCGGGACAGCTGGCCGTGCTTCATGCTAAGCTGTCATTTCGCTAGGGGTCCTGGAGCAGTCATCCGGGTGAGAGATACCCTTCGTACCTGATCTGGATAATGCCAGCGAAGGAAAGCGCAAAGTACCTCCCTCCTTTGATAGCTCCTGCGTTGGCGCCAGCCGAACAAGCAGCCTGCCGTGCTCTTTCCCGAGACGGCTTGAACCACGAGCAATCTATGTCCACACCGAATTTATCTGCGCATTTTTCCCGTCCTGTATTGACCCTGGCCATCCTGCACGCGTTTGCCGCGCCCGCCTTTGCTGCAAATGACAGCGCCGAAGCGCCGGCCGACACGCAAAGCATGGCTGAAGTCGTCGTCACGGCCAGCAAGGCGCCTGCCGTCAGGCGCGCCTCCGTCGGCGGCTTTGCCGACGCGCCGCTGCTGCAGACGCCGGCGTCCGTCACCGTCATTTCGCAAAAAGACATGCAGGATTTACAGATCCGCAATCTCAGCGATGCCGTCAAGCTCGACGCCAGCATCAACGACGCCTACAACGCCGTCGGCTATGCGGAGCAATTTTCCATCCGCGGCTTCAAGCTCGACAACAATTCCAGCTACCGCAAGGATGGCGTGGCCATTCCCGGCGACACGCAAATTCCGCTGGAAAACAAGGAACGCATCGAAGTGCTGAAGGGCCTGGCCGGCTTGCAGGCAGGCGTGGCCGCGCCCGGTGGCGTGATCGATTTCATCGTCAAGCGCCCGACCAACGCGCCGCTGCGCACCGTCACCGTGGAAACGCGCGAGCGGGGCACCCTGTACGGCGCCGTCGACCTGGGCGGCCGCCTGGAAGACACGCGTTTCGGCTACCGCGTCAACGTGGCGGCCGAGCGCCTGCGCTCCTACATCAAGGGTGCGGACGGCAACCGCAAGTTCATTTCCGGCGCCTTCGACTGGCAGATTTCGCCGCAAGCGCTGCTGCAGCTCGATGCCGACTACCAGGACAAGGCGCAGGCGACGGCGCCCGGCTTCCAGCTGCTGAATAACACGACCTTGCCGACCGGCATCAGCGCCGACGCCATGCTCAACCGGCAGCCCTGGACGCGCCCCGTGGAAACCGTCACCAGCAATATCGGCCTGCGCTTCCAGTACGCCTTCAATGACGACTGGCACGCCACCCTGTCGGCCAACCAGCATTCGTTCAAGCGCGACGACTACACGGCCTTCCCGTACGGCTGCAGCGGACAGGACCTGTACCCTGGCTTCTGCGGCAATGGCGACTACGACGTGTATGACTACCGCAGCCTGGGCGAGACGAAAAAGCCGCTGAGCGCGCAAGCCATGATCCAGGGCAAGTTCGCCACGGGCAGCCTGCGCCATGAATTCACGGCCGGCGTCTCGACCTTCCGCCGCAAGGACCGGGCCGGCCTGTACGTGTACGACTGGGTGGGCGTGAGCAACATCTATCAGCCGCAAATCGTCGGCACGTCGCCCGGCGTCACGGGCCCCGTGCGCCTGGTGCGCAAGGATACGGAAAACGCCGTCTTCGTGCAGGATATCGTCAGCCTGACCCAAAACTGGAAGCTGCATGGCGGCTTGCGTCATATCAACGTCGATGGCTATCAGTATGTGCTGAAGGCAGCCACGGAAATCCGCGCCAGGCACGACTTCCTGCTGCCCAACGTCTCGCTCGTCTACACCCCGCTCGACAATGTCTCCGTGTACGCGGCCTACTCGCAGGGCATGGAACATGGCGGCACGGCCGACCGCAAGGCGATGAATGCCAACGTGGAATTATCGCCCAGCCGTTCGAAGCAGATCGAACTGGGCATGAAGATGGACGTGACGCCGGATTTCATGGTGGCGGCCAGCCTGTTCCAGATCCGCAAGGGCCTGGAATTCCAGAATGCCGCCGGCTACTTCGTGCGTGAAGGCCAGGCGCAGCACCGTGGTTTGGAATTGTCCGCGCAAGGCAAGGCGACCCGCGACCTGAACCTGGGCGTCTCGCTGACGGCCCTGAACAGCCAGCAGTCGAACACGGGCGAAGCATCGCTCGACGGCAAGCGCGTGCCCAACGTGCCGGCCTTCAAGGCGGCCGTGCATGCGGACTACGCCGTGCAGCAAGTGGCGGGCTTGAGCGTCAATGGCAGCTGGGAATATGCGGGCAAGAAAGCGTTTGAGTACAACAACACGACCTTCGTGCCGTCGTACCACGTGTTCAACCTGGGCGCCGCCTGGGCCACGCGCATCGCCGGCAAGGCAGCCGTGCTGCGCGCCAGCGTCAACAACGTGGCAGACAAGTTCTACTGGCGCGACGTGACGCCGGAATCGGATGGTTATCTGTATCCTGGCGCCAGCCGTACGTTCAAGCTTTCAGCGCAGTTTGACTTTTAATTGAGGGAAATGGCAGGCGCCGCAGCGAGCGCCTGCCGCAGCAAAGGCGCCGCCTGTTCCAGGCGCGCCGCCAGGCTGTCGTGCAGCACGTGGTAGACGATGCCGCGCGCGTCGAGCTCGTCGAGCAGGTAGCGGTAGATCAGCTGGCGCACGGCTTCCGACTCGCGCTGCAAGCCGTCGGCCACCCACGGGCTGTCGGGCGCCGTCACCAACGTCACGTCGTACTGCGTGGCATCGGCCAGCGCCGCCAGCTGCGCGTCGGCGCCATCAAAGTAATGGCGGCTGTAGACGGCCGTCATCAGCGGTGTCGTATCGCAAAACAGATAGTTCCGGGCTTGCGCAGCGGCTGCCGCTTCGCGTTCGACTTGCGTGCGCGCAATACCAAACTGGTCGGCCGAGACGGGCACCCTGCCCTGCGTTGCCACGAATTCACGCAAGTATTCCGGTACCCAGACGGTGCCGTAGCGCTCGGCGAGGGCGGCCGCCAGGGTCGACTTACCCGACGATTCCGCGCCCAGGATCGCTACGCGCACGCAAGGCGCCATCACTTGAGAACCATCGCATCGGGCGCGGCCGGTGCCGACTTTTTCCACGCCAGCAAGCCGATGATGGCCATCACGACGAAGAAACCATACAGCACGGCCGTCAGGGTCAGGCCCTTGTGCAGGTACAGCCAGACATACAGCACGTCGACGACGATCCAGGCGATCCAGTTTTCCAGCTTCTTGCGCGACAACAGGAATTGCCCGACCAGGCTGCCTGCCGTGAGGAAACCATCCGCATGCGGCACGTCGGTGTCCGTCGTCGTCAGCAGCCAGGCGATCAGCAGGAAGCCGACCAGCCAGCCCGCGGCGCAAGCGAGCCAGCCCCGTCCGTTCAGGCGCGTGACGGGCAGCGTCTTGCCGCCGCTGGCCGGATGCAGCCACTGGTACCAGCCCCAGAAAGAAACGCTGATGAACAGCAGTTGCAAGGCCATGTCGCCATACAGGCGCGACTCGAAAAACACGACACCGTAGGCGGCCGAGGAAATGATGGCGAACAGCCACGCCCAGTGGTTCTGGCGGATGTTCAGCGCAACGGTTGTCAGTGCCAGGACAAAGGAAATCAGTTCAAGCGGCGTGGTGGCAAAACCCAGCAGGAGAAGCGTATCGTTCATGGGAATCGTGATGAGGCTGGTGGCGCAGTATGCAATACCGGCCATGAATAAGCAAGATTGCCCGCGCCGTCACGCCCCCTTCCCTGCCAAGCCCATCCTTCATCGGTTCAGGCAAAGCCGCCCTTGACGGCGCGCGCCAGCGAACGCCGCACGATCAGCTTGTGGAAAGGCCGGATCAGCAGGATGTAGGCGCGCCCCACCCAATTGTGGCAATGCACGACGCTGGACATGGTGATGCTGCCGAACTGTTCCTGCCCCGCGTCGCGGTTGCGCAGCACCGACAGGCGGAAATCGAGGTGGCTGTCATCCTCGCCCACGATGATCTCGTCGTCACTGACGGCAAAGATGCGGAAGATGCCGATGCGCTTGCCTGGCCTGGCTTCCATCTGCTTTGCCGTGCGGATGCCGAAGCGCGCCACGATGACGTCGCGCAGCACCATCAATTTGCGCGCCCAGCCCGGCTGGCTGCCCAGCAGGATGCGCGCCAGGCTTTCCATGTCCATCTGGCGCGCCCGCGCAGTCGGCAGCGCGACGGCATATGCGTCGGCCAGGTTGCTGCCCGGGTACAAGGGGGCGATGCTGGCGCCGGGCGGCATGGCCACGGCGCGGACGGCGATGTTCATCTCTTGCATGTGCTCTCCATGTGTTCAGTGATAACATGGCCATCATACACGACAATGTGAACAGCGATAACATAAAATGACAACGACGAGCACCTATCACCATGGCAACTTGCGCGACACCCTGGTCGCCGCCACCATCGCGCAACTGGCGCAGCAGCACGATGCCGCCCTCTCGCTGCGCGAACTGGCGCGCACGGTGGGCGTATCGATCGCCGCCGTGTACCGCCACTTCCCCAGCAAGGAAGCCTTGCTGGCCGACGTGGCGGCGGCCGGCTTCGCCAGCCTGATCGCCAAATGGGAAACGGAACTGCCGCCACCGGGCAGCCTGCCCGCCGAACAGCGTTTTCAGCTGCTGGGTCAGCAATACATCGAATTCGCCCTGGCCGCACCGGCCCACTACCGGCTGATGTTCGAGCACCAGGACGTGCGCCAGTTCCCCGCCCTGCAGCAAGCGGCGCAAGCGTGCTTCCAGTATGTGCTGCAGACGGCCGGCGCGGCCGTGCGTGAGGCGGGCCTCGATGCGCGCTGGGACAAGGCCGCCGCCAGCGCCGGCTGGTCGCTGGGGCACGGCTACGTGATGCTGCTGCTGAGCGGTCGCCTGGCCATGGCGGACAGCGGCGACGAGCTGTCGCCAGCGATGGTGCCGCGCTTTTTTCAGTTGCCGGTGGCGGCGTTGCGGCAGGCGCATCAGGCAGCGGGAGAACAGCAATAAAATGAATCAGTGACCAGCAGCACAGGTGCCGATTGCATGTCCGTCCTGCCCTCATTCAGAGCAGACAATGGCGGCGCAAGCTCACGCAAGGAGGCCCTGGCGCACTTGCTCGAGCAGCCGTTCCTCTTCATCGGTATCGGCATCGACTTGCGTGACCACGGTCCAGAACGGCGCACACGTCTTGATCTGCTCGAAAGCATGACGCGCTTCCAGCCGCACCATGGTTTTCCTCAGGCTGTGCAGATAGCCCTCTTCGATGGCGCAGAGCAGTTCGTCATCGGCGGCGTCGATCAGCTCGCGCAACGCGCCTTCGATCCTTGCGTGGCCCGCCTCCCACAGCTGGCCGATTTCCGGCACATCGTCTTCCATGCACTCGTTCGACCAGTCCGGAGGATAGTCATCGCGCTGCCGGTTAGCGGGATCGGTGTCAAAGCTCAGCGAAAGGGAGGGAAACGAGACGGCGTTGAAGGCAAAGGCGGAGAATGCCTGGTCCTTGAATGGGGACGCGCCCAGCGCCGCCAGCGATGCGCTGGCCAGCTTGAACAAGGTTGCTTCGACGTCGTACGCCGTTTCAAATGTTTGCCAATCAAGTGGTAGCGCGGGAGTCGGGGGCATCGGTTGTCCGGTCGAAAAAGGGGGCGGTGATTGATACAAGCAATTATACGTGGCGCTTCCAGAGCGGCAGCATGCGTAACGTGCGCGCACGGGCGCCAGGAACGCCTTATCTCGGTGGCAGGTTGACGCTGAACGACTTGCTGTATTTGCTCATGATCTGCCTGATCTCGCCGCTGGCCGAGAGTTTCTTGAGCGCCTCTTTGAGTGCCCGCGTCGTTTCCGGCTGTGCGGTTTTCTTGGAAACAAACAAAATGAGATCATTGCTGCCCAGCACAAGCGGCACGCCAATGTCTTCCGGTTTCACGCCAGCCAGGTACGCGCCGTAATACAGGCCCAGGCTGGAGCCTATCCCCGCGTCCAGTCGTCGCATGGCCAACATTTTTGCCATGGTGACGTAGTCATTGACGGGATACTTCTGGATCGCATTGTCGGTGTCGAATTGCTCCACATATTTGCTGGTGCGTACCACGCCGACGGTCTTGCCATGCAGTTCGCTCAGCTTGCTGTAATTCTTGCCGGACGGGCCGACGAGGATGATAGGCATCGACACGACCACGTCTACCGGCACGGCGCCGCGCGTCATTTGTTCGTTGCCGAAGCGTATGGTCACGTCGGCGATCCCGTTTTCAATATCGGCGGCGGTTCTGGGATAAGGGACAAGGGAGTTGGTGTAGCGCAAGCCGGCGACTTCCGCGATGCGGTTACCGATTTCGTACATCATGCCCGTGGGCTGGCCGTCGCTGCCGATGAATCCCCATGGCGCACCGAGTATGGTCGCAATCCTGAGCGGGGCGCCGATCGCCAGGCAAGGCAGCGCCAGCAGGGTCGCGACTATGGCCAACAGCCTGACAACTTTCATTTCCATCACTTTTTTCAGATTCGTGAACACAATGGGTCCCGCGCATAGTGTATGCCCGCTACACCTTGATGCATTATATGCCGATCAGTTTCCCGGCATTTTTGTGATGCCGGAACAGCACGAAAGGCGCCGCCGTAAAAAAGCCGCATCGGCCCTGCGGCGGATGCGGCTTTCAGCTCAGCTGGAAATAGTTATTTCTTCGCTGCTTTTACTGGCTTCGGATACTTGATCGTCATTTCCTTGAGCAAGTTATCCGCATGGTCCACTTCCTGCATCACCCACAGCATGTAGCGGATGTCGAGGTGGATGGCGCGCGTGATGGCCGTGTCGAAGTACCAGTCCTTGGTGATCGATTCATACGTCGAATCGAAGTTCAGGCCGATCAGTTCGCCACGCTTGTTCATCACGGCCGAGCCGGAATTGCCGCCCGTGGTGTCGGCGCTGGTCAAAAAGTTGACGGGGACCGTACCCAGGGCCGGGTCGCGGAACTGGCCGTAGCGTTTTTGCTTGACGGCGTCGATCAAGCCTTGCGGCGCTTCGAACGGGGCCTTGCCCGTGACTTTTTCGACGATGCCTTCCACGGTCGTGAACGGTCCCTTGGTGATGCCATCGCGCGGCGAGTACGGCGAGACGGTGCCGTAGGTCACGCGCAGGGTCGAGTTGGCGTCAGGATACACCGGCTTGCCTTGCGACTTTTTCCAGGCAATCACGGCTTGCATGTATTGCGGAATCACGCGTTCCAGGTTGCCGTCGATTTCCTTGCGGCGCTCTTCCAGCGCCATTTCCACTGGCTGCAGCTTGACGGCCAGCGCCATGAAGGCGTCGTCAGACCGGGCAACAGCGGCCTGGTCCTTTTCCAGCCAGGCCAGGCGCTTGGCCGTGTCAGCCAGTTGCGTCTGCTGGTACAGCGCCGCCACGGCCGCTGGCGCCGGCAGCAGCGCGTCCAGTCCTTGCGGATGGCTCTTCGCGGCCAGTTGCGCGTAACGCTTCAGGCCCGCTGCAAAACGCGCCTGGTCAACCTGGTTGACATACGACTGTTCCAGGCGGGCCAAACGGGCCTTGATGAAGGCCAGGTCGCGCTGCTGGAAGCCCGATTCGCGCTCGGCGTCCGCTTTCTGGCGCTCCAGCGACAGGCGGTAGATGGTGCGCGCGCTTTTCAGCAAGTCGCTGTTGGTGGCCACGGACCAGGCGAACTCTTCTTCGCTCAAGGCCATGTCGCTGGCGATCGCCGCGTCCAGTTCGGCCAGCAGGGTAGCCGACACGTTCGGCTGTTTTGCGTACCAGGCGCGGAATTCGGCATCCTGCACGTCCTTGATGGCGGCGATGTCCTTGCGCGCGAAACCGTCGAGCAGGCCCTGGGTTTTCTTCAGCACGTTGTTGATGCTTTTCACCACGCTGGCATAACGCACGGCGGAGGCGGCGTCGCCCTGCGTCGCGTCGGCCATCACGGCCAGGTCCGCTTGCAGTTCGGACACTTTCAGGGGGAAGGCCGTATCGCGCGCGAAGCGGATTTCCGCCGGCAGCTTGTAGCGGCTGGTGCGGCCGGGGTAGCCCGCCAGCAAGATGCCGTCGCCGGCCTTCAAGCCTTCGGCCGAGACCACCAGGAAGTCCTTCGATTGGTACGGCACGTTGTCGGGCGACGGGTCGGCCGGACGGCCATCCTTGCCCACGTAGGCGCGCAGGAACGAGTAGTCACCCGTGTGGCGCGGCCATTCGTAGTTGTCGATGTCGCCGCCGAAGTTGCCGATCTTGTCCGATGGCGCATACACCAGGCGCACGTCGCGTATCATCATCTGGCGGATGCGGTAGTACTCGAGGCCGCGGTGGAAGGCGGGCACGGAGCAGCGGTACATCTTGTCCGTTTCGCATTCGGCGATCAAGTCCTTGACGCGCTTTTCCACCGCTTCGTGGCGCGCGCGGCCCGTCATGTCGGCCGTCAAGCCTTTCAGCACGCGCTCGCTGACGTTCTCGACCTTGTCGGTCACATACACGAGGCTGTTCGGACCGCCCGGCAGCTCGCTGGCGCGCGTCTTGGCCAGAAAGCCGTTGGTGATGTAATTGTGTTCCGGCGTGGAATTGCGCTGGATGGCGCCATACGCGCAGTGGTGGTTCGTCACCACCAGGCCCGCGTCGGAGACGAAAGCGGCCGAGCAACCGCCGAGCGACACGATGGCGCTCATCGGATGCTTGCTCAGGTCGGCCAGTTTTTCCGCAGGTATTTCGATGCCGACCCGTTTCAGGTCAGCTTTCAGCTGTGGCAGCTGGTGTGGTTGCCACTGCCCTTCGTCGGCGTGTGCGCCGGCGAACGCGCCCAACAAGGCGACTGGTAAAACGATTGTTTTGAACAAGATATGCCCCTCCATAAATAGCAGGCGAAAGTATAGCCTGTCACAGGGGCCTGAGTCGGCAAAAATTAACCCATTGCAATTTCTGTATCAGGCGGCCGGGCGCCCCGCCCCCGGCAAGGGAATCTGCAGGGACAAACGGCAACCGGCGCCCGAGGCCGGCATGCCCACCTCGAAGTGGCCGCCCAGCGCCGTCACGCGTTCGGTAATGCCGATCAGGCCAAAGCACTGCTTCTTGCGCTGCTGCTGCGGCGTGATGCCGATGCCGTTGTCGCTGATGACCACATACACGGCGCAGGCATCCGAACTGAGCTCGATCTCGACCTGGCTGGCCTGGGCATGGCGCATGACGTTACTGAGCGCTTCCTGCACGATGCGGAACAGCACGATCTCGACCTGGCTGCCGATGGCGGCAAACAGGGCCTCGTCGCGTATCAGCAGGCGGCAAACGACGCCGCTGCGCTTGCGGAAGTCACCCACCTGCCATTCGATGGCGGCCTGCAAGCCCAGGTCCAGCGCCATCGGGCGCAGCTCGTTCATGATGCCGCGCACGCTCTTGATGGTGGTGTCGACATTGCTGAGCACGGCGCCAACGCGGCGGTGCAGGCGCGGATGGGAACCTTCCGTGCGCGCGCTGAGCATGGAAATATCGATGCGCAGCGCCAGCAGGTTTTGCCCCAGTTCATCATGGATATCGCGCGAAATGCGCTTGCGCTCGTCTTCCTTGGCCGTTTCCAGGTGCAGCGCCAGCTGGCGCAGCTGCGCATGCGACTGGCGCAACGCGCTATCCATCAACTTGCGCTCGGTGATGTCCGTATGCGCCACCACCACGCGCAGCGGCCCTTCACCGAGGAAACGGCTGATCCTGGCCTGCGACCAGCGGGGGCCTGAGCGCGTGGTAAATTCATACTCGAGCGCAAACGTGTCGGCCGTGCCCGCAATCACGGCGCGGATGCCGGCGGACAGCTCGCGTCCGGCGCTGCGTTGCCAGCGCGGGTCCGTCTCACAGAATTCCAGGTACTGCAGCGGCCGTGGCGTTTGCCCGACGAAGGCCAGGCACGCCTTGTTGGCATGCACGAGACTGCCCGCCTGGTCCAGCACCAGCACCCGGTCCGTCAGCGAATCGATGGTGGCGTGAAAGAAGCGCTCGGCATCGCGCAAGGCTTCCTGTGCCCGCTCACGCTGCTGCACTTCCAGCTGCAGATGCTGGTTGGCGCGCAGCAATTCGGCCGTGCGGTCGATGACGCGCTGGTCCAGTTCGCGGTGCAGTTCGCGCAAGTCCGCTTCGGCCAGCTTGCGCTCGGTGATATCGGAAAACACGCCGACAAAGTGGCTGATGCTGCCGTCCGCGGCGCGCATGGGCGTGATCGACAGCGATTCGACGAAGCGCTCGCCATTCTTGCGCCGGTTCACCAGTTCGCCATACCAGCTGCCATCCTGGTGCAGGCTGCGCCACATGGCGGCATAAAAATGCGGCAAATGCGTGCCGCCGCCGAGGAAGGACGGATCGCGCCCGATGGCTTCCTCCGCCTGGTAGCCGGTGATGGCAGTAAAGGCGGGGTTGACGGAAATGATGCGGTTGGCGCTGTCCGTCACCAGCACGCCTTCGCGGATGGTATCGAGGATGACGAAGGCGCGCCGCAGTGCCGATTCGCGCGCCAGCTCGTCGCCCAGGTCCGTCACCAGCATGCGCGCCGTGGCGCTGGCCGCGTCGAAATTGGCCTCGATGCGCACCATGCCGCCCATGCCGCCCGCTTCGCCTTCGAACAGTTGCGCTTCGAGCACCTGGCGCGCGCCGCTGGTAAAGACGGCATCGAGGAAGCGGCGGAAGCCGCCCTGCGCCTGCGGCGCGACGAATTGCTCGAAACGCCGCCCCAGCAGCTGGTTCTTGTCGCGCTGCAGCAAGCCGCAGGCCGCCACATTGACACGCGTGATGACGCCCTCGCGCGCCAGCGAAAAATAGCTGACGGGCGCCTGTTCATACAGCTGCGCGTAACGGTCGCGGCTGCTTTCAAATTCATTCTTCAGCTGTTCCAGCTCGGCCAGGGCCGCGCTCTGCATTTCCAGCTCAATCTGGCTGACCTGCAATTCATGCAGCTGGCGCATCACCTCTTCATTCGACTGCGGCGGCGCTACGGACTGGCGCTGCAGCGCCGCCAATTGCTCGGCCTGTTCTCGCAAGCTGGCCGGCCCGCCCCCGTCGTCGAATGGTTCGCTCATGACGCCCTCTCTCCCACTTTTCCGTCTGCCGCGGCGCCGGACTGGATTTGCCGCAACTGGGCTTCCAGCAGTTTCGATTCTGTAATGTTGATGAAGGTCACCACCACGCCATCGATGACGTTTTCGATCGTGCGGTACGGCATGATGCGCACGTTGTACCAGCGCCCGTTCTTGGTCGGCACCTGGCGTTCGCAGAACACCAGGCTGCGGATGACTTCCAGCGCTTCCGTCTCCAGGTCGGGGAAGTCGAGATCGTTGACGATGTCGCTGAGCGGGCGGCGCAAGTCCGTCTGGATCAGCTTGTAGATTTGCGTGGCCGGCGCCGTGAAGCGGCGGATGCGCAGATCGCTGTCGAGGAAGATGGTGGCGATATCGGTACTATTGAGCAAGTTCTTCATGTCGCTGTTGACCAGCGACAAATCATCGACCTTCGATTGCAACTCCGCGTTGACCGTATACAACTCCTCGTTGAGCGACTGCATCTCTTCCTTCGAGGTGGTCAATTCCTCGTTCGTCGATTGCAGCTCTTCATTGGTCGATTGCAACTCCTCGTTGGCCGATTTCAGCTCTTCGCGCGAAGTCTGCATCTCGTCGCGCACGGCCTGGATTTCATTGCGCGCCTGCGCCAGCTGCTGTTCCAGCTCCAGCACCTTGGGATTGGGCGAGCGGCCGCGTCGTGCCTCGGCCACCAGCGGCACGCTGGAAAACGTGACGAAGACCATGCCGCGCAAGGACTCGGGCTGGCTCAGCGCCTCGGCGCTCAGGTCCACGCCCAGCGATTGCCCCAGGTGGTCCCTGACCACCAGGCCCTTCAGGCGCACCACGCTCTCGCTTTGCAGGGCTTGCTTGATGAGGCCGGCCAGTTCGTAGCGCAAGCCTTCGCGCGCCATCGCGTGGATATTCCAGTTGGCCTTGCCAGCGGCCGGCTCCAGGAAAGCGCCCGTGCGGCCATTGATGTACAGGATGTCGCCATCCTGGTTCAGCAGCGCGGCGGCCGGTGAGTACTTCTGGAGCAATAATTGCTCGACATGGGATTGAATCTTTCCGGTCATGCTGACTTCTCTCGTGTCGCTAGGTGTAGGGGGGGATGCCAACGATACCTTGGTGGGGAAATACGTGGGCAGGCGCTGGCGCGCCAGATTGTCGAGGCGGCGATACAGCCGGGTCGACGTGGTCAGCGGTGAAAACAGGTCGGAAAAGTGGCCCGGCGTATCGGCGCTGCCCAGCAGCAGGATACCGTCGCGTTTCAGCGCATAGTGGAACAGCGGAATCAAGCGCTGCTGCAGCTTGGCATTGAGGTAAATCAACAGGTTGCGGCAGCACAGGATGTCGAGCTTGGTGAAAGGCGGGTCCGAAATGATGTTTTGCTGGGCGAAGATGATCGTGTTGCGGATCTCTTTTTTCACGTGGTAGTCGCTCTTGTCGCGCAGGAAGAAGCGCTCCAGCCGTTCGGCCGACACATCGCTGCTGATGCTGTGCGGAAAGCGGCCCTGGCGCGCGCGGTCGATGGCGTCAGCCGACAGGTCGGTGGCAAAGATCTGCAGGCTGTACTTGGACGGCGGATTGATGCCGGCCACCACTTCCTGGAAGACCATGGCCAGCGAATACGCTTCCTCGCCCGTCGAACACGCGGGCACCCAGGCCTTGAAGGCGCGCCCGTCCGGATGCGCCGCCAGCAATTGCGGCAAGGCCACCATCTTCAGGTATTCCCACACCTTGGGGTCGCGGAAAAAACTCGTCACACCGATCAGCAATTCCTTGAACAGCAAGTCGATTTCCGCGGGATTGGCGCGCAAATACGGCACGTACTCGTCCATCGACGTCATTTGATACAAGCTCATGCGCCGCTCGATGCGGCGCAGCACGGTATTGATCTTGTAGTCCGTAAAGCTGTTGCCCGTATGTTCGGAGAGCAGGGCGACAATTTCCTGCAAGGAATTGCGCCCGTTCGGCTCACGCCCCGGCAAGCTGAGGAAGCTGCTGCGAAACAGGTAGGTGAGTATCTTTTCCGGCATCTTGTCGGGGAAATCGACCAGGTCCACCACTTCGGCGGCGATGGCGCTTTGCGGCATCATGTCGAACTTGGCCGTGTCGGGATGCTGCGCCAGGGTCAGGCCACCGGCCTGCTTGATCGCCTGCAAGCCGCGCGTGCCGTCGCTGCCCATGCCGGAAAAAATCACGCCGACGGCCAGTTCGCCCAGCTCGGCCGCCAGGCTTTCGAAAAAGCTATTGATGGGCAGGCGGTGGCCGCGCAGCTGCACCGGCTCGCTGAGCTGGAAGCGCCCTTTCGACAGGCCCAGGTCGGCGTTCGATGGAATCACATAAATATGGTTCGGGCGCAATTCCGCCTGGTGCGTGATTTCCGTGACGGGGATGCTGGTGGCGCGCTGCAGCAGTTCGGGCAGCATGGCCTTTTGCGTGGGATCGAGGTGCTGGATCACCACATAGGCAATGCCGCTTTCCTGCGGCACATTCGCCAGGAAGGCGACGATGGGATCGAGTCCGCCGGCGGAAGCGCCGATGGCCACCACTGGAAACACGATCGTGGCCACCTCGGGAACGGATGTATTGCTATATTTGCTGCGCGTCATCGTCTGCAAGAGTGCAGCCACGGCAAAACCGTCAGGCTGGGGATTGATAATCTTGCATTTTAGCACTCAAGATGCGCAGGTAAACGTGAAATTGGCACAGGTGTTTTCGCCTGCGCCCGTCCCCCTACTGCGCCTGCGGCACATGCCAGCCGCCGCCCAGCGACTGGATCAGCGCCACGGCCGTCGTCTGGCGGTCCGCCTGCGCCTGCACCAGCGAACGGCGCGCCGACAGGGCCGTCACTTGCGCCGTCACCACGTCCGTGTAGCCGACCTGGCCCGCGTTGTAGCGGTTCAGCATCTGCTGCTCCACCTGGTCGGCGGCGGATGACGCCTGCTGGCGCAAGGCCAGCTGCTCGGCCAGCGCGCGCGTGGCCGACAACTGGTCTTCCACGGCGCCAAAGGCACTCAATACCGTCTGGCGGTAGCGCGCCACGGCCGCCGCATGCCCCGCCCTGGCCGCGTCCACGCTGGCCGTGGTGGCGCCCGCGTTGAACAGCGTTTGCGCGGCCGACACGCCCAGCGACCACAGGCTCGACGAAGCATTGAACAGGTCGCCGACACGGCTGGCGCCGGAACCGTACGATCCCGTCAGGTTCAGGCTCGGATAGTAGGCCGAGCGGGCGATGCCGATCTGCTCGTTGGCCACGGCGACCCTGCGCTCGGCGGCCGCGATGTCGGGACGGCGCTGCAGCAGGGTCGACGGCACGCCCAGCGGCACCTCGGGCACGGTCAGCGTCCACGGCGCCACGGCCAGGCTGAAGTCGGACGGCGCCTTCCCCAGCAGGATGGCGATCGCGTGTTCGAGCTGCGCGCGCGCGCGCGTCTGGCTCGACAGATCGATCTGCGCATTGGCCAGCTGCGTCTGCGCCTGCAGCAGGTCGGACCTGGCGGCGATGCCGGAATTGAAGCGGTTGCTGGTGATGTCGAGCACGCGCTGGTAGCCGGCGATGGTCGAATTGAGCAGCGCGATCTGCGCATCGCTCTGGCGCAGCGAAAAATAATTGATGGCCAGCTCGCCCTGCGCCGACAGGCGCGCCGCTGCCAGGTCGGCCGCGCTGGCGGCCGCGCTGGCGTCGGCGCCCGATACGCCGGCGCGCAGGCGGCCCCAGATGTCCGGTTCCCACGAGGCGCCGATGGCGGCCTTGAAGTTGTTGTTCGTCTGCTGCTCGCCCCCGCCGCCGGAGCGGGCACCGTTGCCCGTCAGATTCACGGTCGGGAACAGCGAGGCGCGCTGTTCGCGCACCAGCGCGCGCGCCTGCTCGTAGGAGGCGATGGCGGCGGCCACGTTCTGGTTCGATACTTCAATGCCTTCGGCCAGCTGATTCAGCTGCGCATCGCCGAACAGGGTCCACCAGGGACCGCGCTCCAGGGTGTCGGCCGGCACGGCAGGCTGCCAGCCGGCCGCCTCCTTGAACGTGTGCGGCGCGGCGGCCGTCGGCGTTTCATACGCGGGACTGACGGCGCAACCGGCCAGGAGAACTGCGGCCGCCGCCAATGCCAGCAGGTGGCGTGCGGGGACGGTCGATACGATAGGTTTTACTTGCTTCATGATTGTGTGCTCGGGTTATCTGGCCCAGGAATGCGGCTCAATTGCTGCTCGTCGGCGCCGCGCGTGCGCAGCTTGTCGAGCAGGATGTAGACCACCGGGGTGGTCAGCAATGTGAGTAACTGGCTGGCAATCAGGCCGCCGATGATGGCGACCCCCAAGGGCTGGCGTAGCTCCGACCCCTCGCCGAAACCGATCGCCAGCGGCAAGGCGCCAAGCGCCGCCGCCAGGGTGGTCATCAGAATGGGGCGGAAACGCAGCAAACATGCCTCGCGCACCGCTTCCACCGCTGTCAGGCCGCGCGAACGCTCGGCCTCCAGCGCGAAGTCGATGATCAATATAGCATTTTTCTTGACGATACCGATCAACAGGAACACGCCGATCAGGGCGATGATGGAAAACTCCATGCGGAACAGCAGCAAGGCCAGCACGGCGCCCACCCCTGCCGAGGGCAAGGTCGACAGCACGGTAATCGGGTGGATCAGGCTTTCGTACAGGATGCCCAGCACGATGTAGATCACCACGATGGCCGCCAGGATCAGCAGCGGCTGCTCCTTGTTGCTGTCCTGGGCGCTCTTGGCCGACCCCTGGAAGCTGCCGCGCACGTTGACCGGCATGCCGATTTCCGACTCCGCCTGGGCCACGGCGGCCTGCCCGTCGCTGAGCGGATAGCCGTCGGCCAGGTTGAACGACACGGTGGTGGCCAGCTCGCCGCCCTGGTGGTTGATCGAGGTGGCCGTCGCGCTTTCGGCAAAGCTGCTGAACGAGGACAGCGGCACCATGTGCGCCAGGGTCGTGGACAGGGCCGAGCCGCTGGACGGATCGCGCGCCGCCGTCGTGTTGGACGTCGTCGCAGCAACGGCGCTGGTGGTGCTGGTGGTTGCTGTCGTGGCGGTGGCCGCGACGGCGGCCGCATTCGAGGCCGGCACGTACACGGAGCGCAGCGCTTCCGGGCTTTGCGCATAGCGCGGCGCCACTTCCATGATCACGTGGTACTGGTTCAGCTCATCGTAGATGGTCGCCACCTGGCGCTGGCCGAAGCTGTTGTACAGCGCATTGTCGATGTCGCGCACCTGCACGCCCAGCTGCGTGGCGCGGTCCTTGTCGATGCTGACAAAGGTTTCCACGCCGTTTTCCGCCTGGTCCGTGTCGACGTCGATCAGGGCCGGCTGCAGCTTCATCTGGTCGGCCAGTTTCGCCGCCCATTTCTTCAGGTCCGCCTGGTTGTCGCTGATCAGGGTGTACTGGTAGGTCGAGTTGCTGGAGCGCCCGCCCATGCGCAAGTCCTGCACGGGGTTGAGGAACAGGGAAATACCCGTCACCTTGGCCAGTTGCGGACGCAAACGGGCGATCACGGCCTGCCCCTTGTCGGTGCGCTGCGCGGCCGGTTTCAGGTCGATGAACATGAAGCCGCCCCCTGCCCTGCCCCCGCCGGTGAATCCCACGACGGTGGCGACGGCCGGATCGTCCTTGATGATGTCGACCAGCTGGCGCAGTTTACCCTGCATGGCCTGGAACGAGATGCTCTGGTCGGCACGCATGCCGCCGTTGATCTGGCCCGTGTCCTGCTGCGGAAAGAAGCCCTTGGGCGCGGCCGCGAACAGATACACGTTCAGGCCGACGACGAACACGAGGATCGTCATCACCAGCGCGGCGCTGGACAAAGCCCAGTCCAGGCAATGTTCATACACTGTCAGCATGCGCTCGAAACCGCGCTCGAACCAGCGCGCGACAACGCCAGGTGGCTTGTGCTGCTGGCCGCTTTTCAGCAGCCAGGCGCACATCATCGGCGTGGTGGTCAGCGAAATGACCAGCGAAATCATCACGGCGGCCGACAGGGTGACGGCAAATTCGCGGAACAGCCGCCCCACCTGGCCGCCCATGAACAGCAGCGGGATGAAGACAGCCACCAGCGACAGGCTGATCGACAGTACGGTGAAACCCACTTCGCGCGCCCCCAGGAGGGCCGCCTTGAAGCGGTCCATGCCCGCCTCGATGTGGCGCTGCGTGTTTTCCAGCACCACGATGGCATCGTCGACGACAAAGCCGGTGGCCACCGTGAGCGCCATCAGCGACAGGTTGTTCAGGCTAAACCCCAGCATGTACATCACGCCAAAGGTGCCCAGCAGCGAGACGATGGTGGCAACGGCCGGGATGATGGTGGCGCGCACGCTGCGCAGGAAGGCGCTGACCACCAGCACGACCAGCACGATGGAGAGGATCAGCGTGAATTCGATCTCGTGCAGCGAGGAGCGGATGGAATTGGTGCTGTCGGACGCCACCTGCAGCTTGATGTCGCCGGGCAGCTGCGCCTGCAGTTGCGGCAGCAGCGCGCGCACGCCGTCCACCGTGGCGATGACGTTGGCGCCCGGCTGGCGCGTGATCAGCACGATGACGGCCGGGTCGCCATTGAACAGGCCCAGGGTATTGTTGTTTTCCACGCCGTCGACCACTTCGGCCACGTCGTCGAGGCGGATGGCGGCGCCGTCGCGCCATGCCACCACCAGGCTGCGGTAGTCGGCGGCGCTGCGCCCGCCAGAGGCCGTGCTGGCGCCCGAATAGATCTGCAGGCTGCGCTCATCGCCCGAAATCGCCCCCTTGGGACGGTTGGCGTTGCTGGCCTGGATGGCCGCGCGCACGTCTTCCATCGACACGGCATAGTGATTGAGCTGGTACGGCAGCAGTTCCACGCGCACGGCCGGCAGCGAACCGCCGCCCAGTTCCACATCGCCCACGCCTTTGACCTGCGCCACCTTCTGCTGCACCAGGTTCGAGACGGCGTCATAGATCTGGCCCGGCGTACGCGTTTTCGACGTCAGCGCCAGGATGATCACGGGCGCGTCGGATGGATTGGCCTTGCGGTAGGTGGGATTGCTGCGCAGGGTGGCCGGCAAATCCACGCGCGCGGCGGCAATGGCGGCCTGCACTTCGCGCGCGGCCGAATCGATCTTGCGGTTCAGGTCAAACTGCAGGTTGATGCGCGCCGACCCCGTGCCCGACGACGACGTCATCTCGTTCACCCCGGAGATCACGCCCAGGCGCCGCTCCAGCGGCGTGGCCACCGAGGTGGCCATGGTCGCGGGGCTGGCGCCGGGCAGGCTGGCGCTGACGGAAATGGTCGGATAGTCGACCTGCGGCAGCGGCGAGACGGGCAGCACGAAGAAGGCGCCGATGCCCGCCAGCGCGATGCCGATGGTCAGCAGCACGGTGGCGATGGGGCGCTTGACGAACGGTTCGGAAAGGTTCACGCGGCGCTCCCCGCGTTATCGGCCGGCTTGTCCAGGCTCACGCCACGTGTCTTGCGCGCGAAGCGCTGGCCCAGGCGGTCGAAGCCCAGGTAGATGACGGGCGTGGTAAACAAGGTCAGCACCTGGCTGACGATCAGGCCGCCGAAGATGGCCAGGCCCAGCGGACGGCGCAGCTCGGCGCCCTCGCCCCAGCCCAGCATCAGCGGCACGGCCGCGAACAGCGCCGCCAGGGTGGTCATCAGGATCGGGCGGAAACGCAGCAGCGCCGCCTGGTGGATGGCTTCCTGCGGGCTTTTCCCTTCATCGCGTTCGGCCTCGATGGCAAAGTCGATCATCATGATGGCGTTCTTCTTGACGATGCCGATCAGCAGGATGATGCCGATGATGCCGATCACGCCCAGGTCCTGCCCGGAAATCATCAGCGCCAGCAAGGCGCCCACGCCGGCCGACGGCAGGGTCGACAGAATCGTCAGCGGGTGGATATAGCTTTCGTACAGCACGCCCAGCACGATGTAGACGCAGACGACGGCGGCCAGGATCAGCCACAGCTGGTTCGACAGCGAATTTTCATACGCGCCGGCCGCGCCGAGGAACGTCAAGGTCACCGATGGCGGCAAGGCGATGTCTTTGGCCGCCTGGCGGATGGCGTCGACGGCGCTGCCCAGCGCCACGCCTTGCGTCGTGTCGAAGCCGAGGGTCGTGGCCGGGTATTGCGCCACGTGCGTGATTTGCAGCGGCGCCTGTTTTTCGCTGACGCTGGCAAACGCGGACAGCGGCGTCGACTTGCCGGAACCCGTGCGCACCTGCAGTTCCGACAGGTCGGCCGGCGTGGTGACGATGCCCGGCTGCGCTTCGAGGATCACGCGGTACTGGTTGGTTTCCGTGAAAATGGTCGAGATGATGCGCTGGCCGAAGGCGTTATACAAGGCGTCGTCGACGGTCGCCGTGGTCACCGACATGCGCGCGGCGCTGTCGCGGTCGATGGCCACGGTGACGGCGGCGCCCGTGGCGCCCGCATCCGTGACGACGTTGCGCAGCTGCGATTGCTCGCGCATGCGCGCCGCCAGCTTGGCGGCCCACTCGGTGACGGTGGCCGTATCAGCCCCTTCCAGCGAAACGCGGTACTGCGTCGGGCCCGATTCCGCATCGATGGTCAGATCCTGCGTCGGCTGCAGATACAGGGTCACGCCGGCCACCTTGGCCACGCGGTCGCGCAGGCGTTCCATGATCTCGTCCTGATTGCCGCTGCGCGGACGCTTCAGGTTGATCAGCATGCTGCCCGTGTGCAGCATGGTGTTGTTGGCCGCATCGACGCCGACCAGGGAACTCAAGGTATCGACAGCGGGGTCTTCCAGCAACGCGCTGGCGGCGGCCTGCTGCAAGGTGGCCATGCGCTCGTACGAGACGGCTTGCGACGCTTCGATGCGCGCCTTCAGCTGCCCCGTGTCCTGCGTGGGGAACAGGCCTTTCGGGATGGTGATGTACAGGATGACGGTCAGCAGCAAGGTGGCCAGGGCGACGAGCAGGGTCAGGCCCTGGCGTTTCAGCACCCACACCAGCGCATGGTCGTACTGCACGATCACGCGGTCGAGGAAAGCCTGGATGCGCTGGCCCGTGGCGCTGACCTTGTCATCGGCACGGCTTTTGAGCCAGCGCGCAGACATCATCGGCACCAGGGTCAAGGACACCACGGCGGAAATCAGGATCGTGATGGCCAGGGTCATGGCAAATTCGCGGAACAAGCGGCCCACCACGTCGCCCATGAACAGCAGAGGAATGAGCACGGCGATCAAGGACACCGTCAGCGAGATGATGGTAAAGCCGATCTGCGACGCGCCCTTCAGGGCGGCCGCCATCGGCGTTTCGCCCTCTTCGATGTAGCGGGCGATGTTTTCGATCATGACGATGGCGTCGTCGACGACGAAGCCGGTGGCGATCGTCAGCGCCATCAGGGACAGGTTGTTCAGGCTGTAGCCGAGCAGATACATGACGCCGCAGGCGCCGATCAGCGAGATCGGCACGGACAGGCTGGCGATCACGGTGGCGCGCAGGCTGTGCAGGAAGGCGAAGATCACCAGCACCACCAGCAGCACGGACAACAGCAGTTCCATTTCCACGTGCTCGACCGAGGCGCGGATGCCCGTGGTGCGGTCGCTCAGCACGTCGAGCTTCATGGCCGCCGGCAGGCTGGCCTGCAAGTCCGGCAGCAGGGCCTTGATGGCGTCGACCGTCTTGATGACGTTGGCGCCGGGCTGGCGCTGCACGTTCAGGATGATGGCCGGCCGCTTGCCCGACCAGGCGCCCAGGCGCGTGTTTTCCGCGCTGTCGACGACATTGGCGACATCAAGCAGGCGCACGGGCGCGCCGTTTTTATAGGTGATGATCAGGCGCTTGTAGTCTTCCGCCGTGACCAATTGATCGTTGGCGTTGATGGTAAACGAGCGCGTGGGACCGTCGAAACTGCCCTTGGCGCTGTTGACGTTGGCCGCCGCGATGGCCGTGCGCAGGCTGTCGAGGCCGAGGCCGTACGAGGCCAGCAATTTGGTATCGCCCTGGATGCGCACGGCGGGACGCTGGCCGCCCGACAGCGAGACCAGTCCCACGCCGTTGACCTGGCTGATCTTCAGCGCCAGGCGCGTGTTAACGATGTTTTGCACCTGCGTCAGCGGCATCGTGTCGGAGGTGATCGCCAGGGTCAGCACGGGCGCGTCGGCCGGATTGATCTTCGCGTACACGGGCGGCGCCGGCAAGTCGGTCGGCAGCAGCGAGCCGCCCGCGTTGATGGCGGCCTGCACTTCCTGCTCGGCCACGTCCAGGGTCTGGCCCAAGGTAAATTGCAGGGTGATGAGGGAGACGCCGGCCGCGCTGGTGGAACTCATGCGCTGTAAACCCGACATCTGTCCGAACTGGCGCTCCAGCGGCGCCGTGACGGTCTGCCCCATGACTTCGGGACTGGCGCCCGGGTACAGGGTCTGCACCTGGATGGTGGGGAAGTCCACCTGCGGCAAGGCGGCCAGCGGCAGGAACTTGAAGCCGACCAGCCCCGCCAGCACGATGGCCAGCATCAGCAGCGCCGTGGCGACGGGGCGCTTGATGAAGGGAGTCGATGGACTCATTGCGCCGCGCCCTTCGCAGGAGCGGCCGCAGGCGCGCTCGCTGGTGCCGAGGCGCTGGCCGCGCCGTCAGCCGGCTGGCGGCGGTGGCGGCGTTCGCCGTTCGCGCCCGTTGCGCCACCGGCGCCTGCACCGCGCGCGCCGGCAGGCTTGTCGCCCGCCAGGGTGACTTTCGCGCCTTCCTTCAGGCGGTCGGCACCTTCCGTGATGACTTGTTCGCCCGCTTCCAGGCCGGCGCGGATTTCCACCATATCGGTGGTGGCCTGGCCGCGCGTGACCATGCGCACGGTGACGGTTTTATCGGCTTTCAGCACATACACGAAGTCGCCGTTGTTACTGTGGCGCAGGGCCGTGACGGGCACCAGCACGGCGCCCGTGATATTGCCCAGTTCCAGGCGCACGTTGACGAACTGGCTGGGGAACAGGGCCATCTTGTCATTCGCGTAGCGGGCCTTGGCGCGCACGGTACCCGTCTGCACGTCGACCTGGTTATCGAGCGCGCTCAAGCTGCCCTTGTCCAGCGTATGCGTGCGCGTGCGATCCAGCGCCAGCGCCGGCAGGGCCGAGCCGGCATTGAGGCGTTCCTGGATGGTCTGCACTTTATCCTGTGGCACGGAAAACTGCACGTCGATGGGCGACAACTGCGTCACCACCACCACGCCACCCGCGTCGCTGGTGCTGACCAGATTGCCGATATCGACCACCTTCAGGCCTGCGCGGCCGCTGATCGGCGACACCACTTTGGTATAACCGAGGTTCAGTCTGGCCGTGCCTTCGGCGGCGCGGTCCGTCATGACGGTGCCTTCCAGCTGTTTCACCAATGCGGCCTGCGTATCGACCTCCTGGCGCGCGATGGAATCCTGGCCCAGCAGGGTTTGATAGCGTTTCAGGGTCAGGCGCGCGTTTTCCAGCTGCGCTTCATCGCGCTGGCGCTGACCCGTGGCTTGCATCAGCGCCATCTCGAACTGCGCCGGGTCGATCTGCGCCACCACCTGGCCCGCCTTGACCATGCCGCCTTCCTTGAATTTCAGCTCCTTCAAAATGCCCGACACTTGCGGGCGCACCGTCACGGTGGAGGCGGCCGTCACCGTGCCCAGCGCATCGAGCACCACGGGCAAGTCAGATTTGACGGCCGTGGCCACGCCCACGGTGGTCGATGGACCGACACGGCGCCCGCCGGGGCCGCCTGGCCCGCCAGGGCCGCCCATGCCGGGGCTGCCCTGGACGCTGGTGCCCGAGTGGGTCAGGTACCAGGCACCGCCCCCCAGCGCAGCCATCACGGCCAGCGCGATGACCGTGCCGACGATTTTCGAACGGCGGCTGCGCCGCGGGGTAGGGGGTGTTGTCTGCGAATCCATCGCTTATCCTTGTATACGCCGCTGGCACGGCGAGTCTGTGGCGCCGGCCGAGGTGGAACACACTCAGGCCGGACGACCGTTTTTCGGGGTTGTTTCGATACACAGCAGGGGGAGTCAAGAGCTGAAAATCAGCTGAAAAAACATCGCTCCCTAGCGTGAAACGACTCTAGCATAGTCATGTAACTGTTTCATTTCTACTTGAAACAATTATCCATGGCTGGCCGCAGTGGGCCTGGGCATGCACGCCTGCCGGCATGCCGCCGCTGTGGGGGAATGGTGGAAAAATCAGGCTTGCGGGGCCTCGCGCCCCGGGATTGGCCGGGCGCGGGCGACTCGCATGCAGATACAAACTCGCTACAAATCTCCCGCCATCCGCCTTGACCTGGCGCCAAGCGGGTGCCCGGGCGGCGACGGACGGCGGCGATTCTTTACCTGGATTTACAAGCTCATGCCGAGAATGACATCCTGATAGTCGGTGCGGCCCACGCGGAAGGTGCGCCGGCCCACTTGCGCAAAACCGCAGCGCGCATAAAACGCCAGCGCATCGTGGTTTTCCGCGTACACGCCCAGCAGCACCCTTCCCGCTCCGCCAGCGCGCGCCGCCTCCACCGCCGCCTGCATCAGGCGCTGGCCCACGCGCTGGCCCTGGAAGCGGTGCAGCAGGTAGATGCGCTTGATTTCCAGGTCTTGCGGATGCGGGTCCGCCACCGGCAGGCTGGCGGGACTGAGCACCAGGTAGCCGACGGGCGCGCCGCCGGGCGTGGCCTCGGCCAGCCACAGCCGCATGGCCGGCAGCGCCAGCCAGTCGCTATACAGCTGCACGTCGTGCATGGGGTCGGACCCGGCGGGTCCGACCCCGGCCTTTTACCTTACTTGCCGCCCAAAGGCACCTCGCACAGGCAGTGCGTGAGGGCCATGAACGGTTTGTGTTCGCGCGTGATGCCCGACAGCCAGGAGAGGTCCTGCGCCATGCCCAGCGCCGCGTCGGCCGGCAAGCCCGTCGTGCCCAGGCCCAGCTTCACGTGCTCGCCCAGGCCCAGCGAGGCCATGGCCTTGGAACCGAACATGCCGATCAACCGGTCCACGTTCGACGTTTCCTGCTCCAGGTAGGTCACGCGGTAATCGCTGCCCAGCTTGGCGCGCTTGGCGGCCGAGGCCAGCGCATCGCCATAGCTGCCGATGCGGTCGACCAGGTTGCGCTCTTTCGCCTGCAAGCCTGTCCAGACGCGGCCCTGCGCCACTTCATCGATCTTTTCCGGCGTGGTCTTGCGCGCCTTGGCTGCCAGGTTCAGGAAGTCGCCATACACGTGGTTGATCGAGCCCTGGATCACTTGCGCGAAGCGGGGGTCGAGCGGACGCAGTGGGTTGCCCGCGTCGGCCAGCCAGGTGGTGGGCGAACCTGCCGTGTGGATGCCCAGCTTTTCCACCACCTTGTCGGCCGTCGGCAAAATCGCGAACACGCCGATGGAACCGGTGATGGTGGCCGCGTCGGCGATCACTTCATCGGACGAGGTGCTGATCCAGTAACCGCCCGAAGCGGCCACGTTGCCCATCGAGACGACCACCGGTTTGCCGGCGGCGCGCGTCAGTTCCAGTTCGCGGCGGATCAATTCCGAGCCGAAGGCGCTGCCGCCCGGCGAATCGACGCGCAGCACGATGGCCTTGATCGATTTGTCTTCGCGTGCCTGGCGGATCAGACGCGAGGTGGACAGGCCGCCGATGGCGCCCGGCGAAGCGATGCCGTCGCCGATTTCACCGGAGGCGATGACCACGCCGACGGCGTCGCCGATATGCACGGGGCGCAGGCGCGCCAGGTAATCGGTGTAATTGATCTGGCGGAAGTTCGTGCCTTCCGTATTTTTGGCGCCGCGCGCCATCATGAACTGGCGCAGTTCGTCGCGCGTTTTCAGTCCGTCGACCAGCTTGGCGTCCAGCGACAGCTTGCCCAGGTCACCACCGGCGGCCGTCATGAGCGCGGGCAGCGCATCGATCGATTGCATGATGGCGCCGGCCGGCAGCTTGCGCGCCTTTTCCACGTCCGTCGTGTAGGTGGTCCACAGGCCGTTGTTCAGGTAGCGGTCCGCTTCGGCCGCCGCTTCGGACGGGCCGTTGGCGATGAACGGCTCGGCCGCGCTCTTGTACGTGCCCACTTTCAGCAGGTTCACCGTCACGCCCACTTTATCGAGCGCGTCGCGGTAGTAATTGCGGTAGCGGCCAAAGCCTTCCAGCATGACGCCGCCCATCGGGTGCAGGAATACCTCGTCGGCCTTGGCCGCCACCAGGTACTGGCGCTGGTTGTAGCTCGAACCCCAGGCCGTGACTTTCTTGCCCGTGGCGCGGAAGCGTTCCACGCCGGCCGCCACTTCGCGCAGCGACGCCAGGCCGCCGCCCTGCAACTCGTCGAGCAGGATCACCATGGAGCCGATGTGCTTGTCCTTGGCCGCCGTGTCGAGCACCGCCAGCACGTCGCGCAACTGCACGTTTTTCTTGACGTCGCCGCTGACATTGGCCAACACGGCTTCGCGCACGCCGCCCGGGGTTTCCTCGACCAGCGGGCCTTGCAAGTCCAGCACCAGCGTGGTCTTCTCGCTCAGGGGCTTGACGCCGCCGCCAAAGATGGCGATCAGGATGGCGATGACGATCAGCAGGAAAATCAGGTTGATGACCGCGCGGCGGGTGGCGTCGAGCGCGCGCCAGAATGCGCCAAAGCCGCGGCGCAGCGGCGGGAAGGGGTTGAGTGACATTGATGCTCCGTGGGGTTGTGTACCGAAAGGAAACCAATATAACTGAAAACGGGCTGAATCGTCTTATTTTGACAAGTGTGCCGCGCCGTTGATGGTCTGCCCTGCCGGCGTGGAAATGAGGAACAGGCCGCCCAGCACCAGGGCGCCATTCAGGATCAGCAATTCCAGGCCGATGCGGTAATGTTCGAACAGCCGCGCCTGCTCCCCTTCGATCAGCGCGCACAGCAAGGGCCCGGCCACGGCCACCAGCGGCACCCAGCGGTCGCGCACGCCGCGCCGGCTGAGCAAGCCGAAGGCGAACAGGCCCAGCAGCGGTCCATAGGTATAGCTGGCCAGCTTCAGGATCACGCCTATCATGCTGGGACTGTCGATCCACTTGAAGGCCATGATCAGGATCAAAAACAGCGCGGAAAAACCGAGGTGGACACGGCGGCGCCAGCGCATCTGCGCCGCCGCGCTCAACTCTGGCCGGCGCTGCACGCCCAAAATATCGATGCAGAAGGTGGACGTCAGGGCAGTGAGCGCCCCGTCCACGCTGGGAAACAGGGCGGAAATGAGGGCGATGAAGAAAATCAGCTGCACCACGGCAGGGAAATGCCCGAGCACCACGGCGGGGAACAGTTTATCTCCCGTGGCCGTCACGCCTGCCAGCGGCGCGTACAGGTGCAGCAGTCCGCCCAAAAACAGGAACAGCAGCAGCACGCCGGTCAGCACCACGGTCAGGCTGAGCATGTTCTTTTGCGAGTCGCGCAAGGTGCGCACGGAAATGTTCTTTTGCATCATCTCCTGGTCCATGCCCGTCATGGCGATCGTGATGAACATGCCGGCGAGAATGTGCTTCCACACATACGCGGGGCTGTCCGGGTCGGTGGTGAAGATGCGCGTGAGGCCCTGCGCGCGCATGCGCTCCAGGCTGTCGATGAAGGACAGATCCATGGCACGCAGCAAAAACACGCTGCAGATGATGAGACCTGCCAGCATGCACGCCGTTTGCAGGGTATCGGTCCAGACGATGGTTTTCACGCCGCCCTCGTACGTGTAGAGCAGGATCAGCAGCAGCACGACGCACGACGTCAGCCAGAACGGCACGCCCAGGCTGTCGAGGATGGTCGCTTGCAGGATATTGACCACCAGATACAGCCGCGCCGTGGCGCCCAGCAGGCGCGACAGGATAAAGAATGCCGCCCCGCTCTGGTAGGCACGCCGTCCCAGGCGCCACTCCAGGTAGCGGTAAATCGAGGTCAGCTGCAGCCGGTAGTACAGCGGCAGCAGGATGAAGGTGATGGCCAGGTAGCCGAGCACATAGCCGAGCATCAGCTGGATGTAGCCGAATCCGTTGCTGCCCACGGCGCCGGGCACGCTGATGAAGGTCACGCCCGTGAGCGTGGTGCCGACCATGCCGAAGGCCACCAGCATCCAGTTGCTGTCCTTGTTGCCGATGAAAAAACTGTCGTTGGTGGCGTGGCGCGAGGTGCGCCATGCCACGCCCAGCAGGATCAGGAAATACGCGAGGACGACGGCAAACAGGGTGAATGGGGACATGGGTGTTGCGCTGGCGCCAAGGTGAGCAGGGGCAGCAATATACAGCAAAGCCCCTGTTGACGCCGGCGTCAGCAGCCGGTCGGTTTCACGCGCTCCACTTCCAGGCCGAACCATGGACGCAATCGCGTGCCGACGACGTTGCCGACGAAGGCGCACACCAGCCACAGCCAGCCGTGCAGGCTGCCCGAGACGATGCCGCTGAAATACGCGCCGATGTTGCAACCATACGCCAGGCGCGCGCCGTAGCCGAGCAGCAAGCCGCCGACGATGGCGGCGATCACCGAACGGCGCGGGATGCGCCAAACGGGCGCGTAGCGGCCGGCCAGCGCCGCCGCCAGCATGGCGCCGAGCACGATGCCGATGTCCATCACGGAGGTCTTGTCCTGCGTCAATGGCGCGGCCAGGGCGGCGGCGTTGGCCTTGGTCGACCAGTAGGCCCAGCTGGCCGTGTCGATGCCGACCACGGACGCCGCTTTCGCGCCCCACAGGGCGAACGCGGACGTCACGCCCCACGGCTTGCCCGACAGCGCCAGGGTGGCGAAGTTCAGCACGACGAGGGCAATGGCGCCCGCCACCAGCGGCCATGGGCCGTGCAGCCAGGGCGACGACTGCGCCGGGCGCAGCGGCGTGGCGACGAGCTTGCCATGGCGGCGCTTTTCAACGAAGACCGTGATGCCGGCGATCAGCGCGAAGACGATCCAGTTCAGCGCCAGCGCGGGGATCAGGCCCAGGCTAGTGACGAGGGAAATGGGTTTCAATTGCGGCAGCGCCGTCCAGAACGGCATGTGCGCCGTGCCGATCACGGAGCCGACGATGAAGGCGGCCAGGGTGATCAGCATGCGCGTGCTGCCGCCACCGACCGTATACAGGGTGCCGGAAGCGCAACCGCCGCCCAGCTGCATGCCGATGCCGAAGATGAAGGCGCCGAAGATGACGGAGGTGCCGGCGGGAGACACCAGGCCCGCGACGGGCGTGCCGAACAGGGTGCCTGCCGACAATGCGGGGAAGAACAGCGCCACGCCGACGGCCAGCATCAGCATTTGCGCGCGCAAGCCGTCGCCGCGGCCATCGGCGATGAAGACGCGCCAGGCGGATGTGAAACCGAAGGCCGCGTGATACAGGGTGATGCCGAGCAAGGCGCCCACCACGTACAGCGCGGCCTGGGTGATGCCGACCGTTTGCGCGAGATACCACGCACCGAGCACGATGAGCACAAGCGCAACGCCCAGCGGTTTCGGATTGATGGCGGCGCGCAGGCGCAGCGGTGACGTTGCTGTATCGGACATGGGGAGTATGGGCAAAAGGAAGGTAAGCCCTATTGTAAACCCTGGCTCGTCCGTGCCGGCAACTTGCTGGCAGATCAGGCTAGCTTAATGCCCCACCGCCTGCATCGACTGTTCGCCGCCAGCACGCACAGGAACCGGATTCAAGCGATCCAGACGTCCACTCAGCACCGTCAAGCCGAATGCACCCAGCACGACGAGCGCGCCGATCCAGCCCGTATGCACGAGGCCCAGGTGTTCCACGATCAGGCCGCCTCCCCAGGCGCCGCCGGCGATGCCCAGGTTGAAGGCGGCGATGTTCAGGCCCGAGGCCACGTCCACGGCGCGCGGCGTGAAGTGCTCCGCTTGCTGCACCACATACACTTGCAAACCAGCCACGTTACCGAAGGCCACGGCGCCCCACAGCAGCACGGTGATGACGACCAGCACCGGGTGCGGCGCCGTGAAAGTCAACAGCAGCAACACCAACGCCAGCAGCAGGAAGATCTGTTTCAGCGCACGCACCGGGCCCTGCTTGTCGGCCAGCTTGCCGCCCCAGATATTGCCGAAGGCCACGGAGACGCCATACACGAGCATCACCGCGCCCACGGCGCCGGCGCTGAAACCCGATACTTGCTGCAGGATCGGCGCCAGATAGGTGAAGGCGATGAAGGAGCCGCCATAGCCGACGGCCGTCATGGCGTATACCAGCAGCAGGCGCGGCTGGGCCAGCACCTGCACTTGCTGCAGCAGGGACGCGGGCTTGCCGTGCTTGATGCTCGATGGCACGTACAGCAGGCTGCCGACAAAGGCGACCAGTCCCAGCGCCGAGACGGCGAGGAAGGTTTCGCGCCAGCCGGCATGCTGGCCGATGAAGGTGCCCAGCGGCACGCCCGTCACCAGGGCCACGGTCAAGCCCGTAAACATGATGGCGATCGCGCTGGCCGCCTTGTCCTTCGGCACCAGGGACGTGGCGATGGTCGAGCCGATGGAAAAGAACACGCCATGCGCCAGCCCCGTCAGGATGCGGGCGATGACGAGGGTTGCATAGCCGGGCGACTTCCACGCCAGCAAATTGCCCAAGGTGAACAAGACCATCAGCGACAATAACAAGGTTTTTCGCGGGATCTTGCCCGTCAGGGCGGTCAGCACGGGCGCGCCGACGGCCACGCCCAGCGCATACAGGCTGACCAGCAAGCCGGCCGACGGCAGGTCGACGCCCAGGTCGGCGGCGATGGTGGGCAACAGCCCGACAATGACAAACTCGGTGGTTCCGATGGCAAAGGCGCTGAGGGTCAGCGCGAGCAAGGCAATGGGCATGGCAAACTCCGATAAATGATGGTGGCATGCAGTATCGGGGTTTTCTTTGTTTCTAAAAATACCTCATCAGACAGAAGATAGTTGCGTGTAACTCAACAATCCAATGGTCTGCTACACTGGTCGCATCAACACGGAGTCACCACCATGAATTCAGAAAAACTGGCGCTGCTGGTCACGCGCGAAATGCCGTATGGGAAATATCAGGGACGCTTGCTGGCCGACTTGCCGGGACACTACCTGGGGTGGTTCGCGCGCGAGGGCTTCCCCTCGGGCGAACTGGGCAGTTTAATTGCGCTGATGTACGAGCTCGACCACAATGATTTGCGCGGCTTGCTCGACCCCTTGCGCACGCGCAAGTCGCCGTGGCGGCCGGGCGAATAAGAAAAGTAAGGCGGGTCTTAAATCGCGCGCACCTTCTTCGCCAGCATGGCGCTGAACTCGCCATTTTCCACCAGTTTTTGCAGCTCGCTGGCGCCACCGATAAGCACGCCATTGACAAAGACCATGGGGAACGTGGGCCAGCCCGTCCACATTTTCAAGGCATTGCGGCGATGCCACTGGTTCAGATAGCTGCCGTACTGCAGGTACTGGTAGGGCGTGCCCAGCACGTCGAGGATCTTGCGCGCCTTGCGCGGAAACGGATTGAGCGCCATGCCGACCACCACCACCTGGTGCGCGGCGATGGCGGCCTGCACCTCGCGCACGATGTCCTGGTGCTTGCTGCCGATCAAAGGGCGGGCGGCGGGATGGATCTGGGTTTCGTCGAGGATGGCGCGGGTCATGAAAGTCCTGGGGTCAGTGGCACGTGGCGTGCGGATCACGCATTGTGCCATGCGCACAGGTCGGCGTGGGCGACACGGACGCGCGACGCCGCGATGACTGCGCACATTCAAAACAGCTCGTCGAGCAGCAAGTGCCATTGCAGCTTGCCTTGATCGGCATCAACAATCCCATATTGCTCAACAAACCTTTGCGGTAGCGCGGCGTCCAACTCAGCGAGCGCACGCCAGACGATGGCCAGGTCCTGGTAACGATCGGCCAAGCCCGCCCGTCCCACGTCGAGGCAGCCGACGACGGCGCCTTCGTGCATCACGATATTTTCCAGCGAGAAGTCGCCATGCGTGACGACGAGGTCGGGCGTGATCGGCTGGCAGTCCTGCAGCGCCGTCCACACCTGCTGCACCGTCCAGCCTTGGCGCGCGGCATCGAAATCGTCGGCATCGACCAGGCCCGCATCGATGCGCTGGCGCGCCTGGGTCAGCCGAACGGCATGGCCGGCGTCGAACGGGCAGTCGCTCACGGGCAGCGCGTGCAGGCGGCGCAGGAAGGCCGCCAGCGCGTCGACCACGACGGGACCCAGCGCGGGGTGCGCTTCCAGCACCGCGGACGCCGTTGTGCCTGGCATGACCGTCAGCAACAGCCATGCCTGCTCCGGGTCTGCCACGCGGGCGAACTGCACCACGGCCGGCACGGGCAGGTAGGGCGCCAGCCAGCGCAGCCGCGCCAGTTCATCGGCGAGGCCGGCGGCGGCGCTACCCCTGCCGTGCTTCAGGTACAGGTCCGGCGCAGCGCCCTTGCCCTGCAGCCGGTAGACGGCAGCGTCTGACTCACCGACGCTGTCGCGCGTCCATTGATAAGCGGCCACGGCGGCGCGCAGGCTGGCGGGCATGGCTGCCGTCACAGTCGATTGCAGCGTGTCGGAGGTGCGCATCGCTCTATCCCAGTGGCACGTGCAAGCCCATCTTGAGGCAAGTCAGGGCCACCGACGTGCGGTAGCGTCGGATATTGTCGTCGCCGCCGAACAGGCGCTCCGTCAGCGCCTCGTATTCGGCCATGCTGCTGGCCGTGATCAGCATCAGGTAGTCGGCCTCGCCCGTGATGCCGTAGCATTGCTGGATGGCAGGCTCGGCCATGATGCGCGCGCGCAGGCCGGCCGTGCGCAGCGGGTGTTCGTCGTGCAGATGCACTTCCACCGTCAATGTCAGGGGACGGCCCAGGCGGCTGGCGTCGAGCACGGCCACCTCGCTGCGGATCACGCCGCTCTCGCGCAGGCGGCGGATGCGCCGCTGCACGGCCGGCGCGGACAAATGCACGGCCTGGGCGATTTCGCGCTGCGAGGTCGTGTTGTCGCGCTGCAAGATATCGAGGATCGCCAGGTCGAAGGCGTCGAGGGCCGGGGAAGGCGTGAGCGAAAGTTGCGTCATGATGGTCAAAATGCAGTGCAAATATCGGAGCAGACACAATAAACTTTCGCTATTCCGATATCAAGCCTTTTATCTCCATGCCATTACGCCGCTATTCCTCGTTCATTCCCCTGCTCGCCATCCTCGGCTCCGTCACCTGCCTGGGACTGGGCACCTCGTGGGCCAAGCACAGCCTGTTCCCGCTGGTCGGCGCGCAAGGCACGACGGCCGTGCGCGTGGGCTTTTCCGCCCTGCTGCTGTTGCTGTTCTGGCGCCCCTGGCGCTGGCAGCTGAGCCGCGCCGACCTGCGCACGGTGGCGCTGTACGGCGCCGCGCTGGGGCTGACGAACCTGTGTTTTTATATGGCACTGCGCACGATTCCGTTCGGCATCGCCGTGGCGATCGAGTTTTCCGGCCCGCTGGCCGTGGCCCTGCTGGCCTCGCGCCGGCCGGTCGATTTCGTCTGGGTGGCACTGGCCGTGGCGGGACTGGCGCTGCTGTTGCCGCTCGGCCACGATGTCAGCAATCTCGACCCCACGGGCGTGCTGTTCGCCCTGGGCGCCGCCGTCTGCTGGGCCAGCTACATCCTCTTCGGCAAGCGCGCCAGCCACTTGCATGCGGGTCATTCCGTGTCGCTGGGCCTGGCGATGGCCGCGCTGGTGGTGGTGCCCGTGGGGGTGATGCATAGCGGCGCCGCCCTGCTCTCGCCCGTCGTGCTGGGCGTGGGCCTGGGCGTGGCCCTCATTTCCAGCGCGATACCGATTTCGCTGGAAATGGTGGCCCTGAAACGGCTGACGCCGCAAGCGTTCGGCATCATGAGCAGCATGGAACCGGCCGTGGCCGCCATGCTGGCGTACATCCTGCTTGACGAGCGCCTGGGTGCCGGGCAGTGGCTGGCGATTGCCATGATCATGGCCGCCTCCATGGGCAGTTCCTATATGGCGCAGCGGCAGAAGCGCGATGCGCGGGCGCTCATGGCCGAATGCAGATAGTGAAGCGGGCGCCGCCCAGCGGCGCATCGTCGACGGCGATGGCGCCGCCGTGCAGCGCGACGGCCCTGGCGGCGATGGCCAGCCCCAGGCCGTGGCCCGCGGCCGCATGGTCCTGCTCGCGCTCCAGGCGGTAGAACGGGGCAAACACCCGTTCGCGCTGGTCGGCGGGAATGCCGGGACCGTCATCCTCGATGACGATGCGCAGCGCCTCGCCGTCGCGCACCGCCGACAGCGCCACGTGCGCGACGGCATATTTGGCCGCATTGCCCAGCAGGTTGCCGACGGCGCGCGCCAGCAGGCGGGGGTCGCCGCGCAGCTCACCCAGGTCGGCGGCGATGCAAGCGTCCACCTGGTGCGGCAAGGCAGCCGCCAGGCAGGCGTGCAGCAGCGGCGCCAGCGGAAAGGACTGGCGCGGCAGCGCCTGCGCATGATCAAGCTGCATCAGGCCCAGCAGCTCATTGACGAGGGTTTTCAATTCCTCGACGTCGGCGCCCATGGCGTCGACGCGCCGCCGCAGGTCGGGCTGGCCGTCCGCATGCCGCGCGGCCAGCAGTTCCAGGCCGAATTCCAGCCGCGCGATCGGCGTGCGCAGCTCGTGCGACACCGACAGCAGCAGATGCTTGCGCGCCTCCAGCAGGGAGCCGATGCGCCCGGCCATGTCGTTGATGCGGCCGGCCAGCGGCGCGATGCTCGACGCGGGATTCACCTGCGCCCGCGCGGCGAGGTCGCCCTGTCCGAAATCGTCGGCCATGCGCGACAGCGCCGCCAGGCTGCGGCCGTGCGCGCGCGTCCACCACCCGAGCGGCAGCAGCAGGCACAGGGCGATGACGGCGAAACGGATCGCCTCCATGCGCAGCGCCTGGCCCACGTCGATGGGCAGATTCTGCGCGTGGAGCACATCGTCCTCGCTGCCGGCATAGCGCGCGCCCGTGCCGTCGACGCGGCGGTAAAAACCCTTGCCGCCCACGTCCATCACCACGGCGCCGTGCAGCAGCGGCGCACGCTGCGAGGCCGGCAGCGCCGCCAGCACAGTGGACAAGGGTTCCAATTCCAGCGTGACGTCCGATACTTCGCGCACCTTGTTCAGGCGCGGCAGCCATTCGTCGGCGGGCGCCTGGTCGATGTACTGCTCCAGCAGGAAGATCTGGCCGGCCGCCTGGTCGCGCGCGATATGCTCAAGCGGATCGCCGAACAGGCAGCTGAAGGTGAAGTAGATGACGCAGCTGCCCAGCGCGACGGCCAGCAGCACCAGCAGCGCGAAACGCCGGAACAGGCGGTTCATTCCCAGGCCGAGGGCGTGAGCAGGTAGCCTTCGCCCCACACCGTCTTGATGCGCTCGGCGCCGCCGTCGTCGAACTTGCGGCGCAGGCGCGAGATGCAGTTGTCGATACTGCGGTCGAGGCCATCGAACTCGATGCCGCGCATCTTGACGAGGATATCGTTGCGCGACATGACCTTGCCCGCGGCGTCGGCCAGGATGGCGAACAGCTTGAATTCGGCGCTGTTCATGGCGATTTCCTGCCCGCGCCAGTGCACGGCGCGGTTCTCGCGCGACACGCGCAGCTGGCCGATGACGATATCGCTGCCGGCCGCCGCGCTGCCGCGCCGCTGCAGCGCGCGCAAACGGGCCAGCAGCACGCGCGGCTGGATCGGCTTGTTCACGTAGTCGTCGGCGCCCTGCTCCAGGCCCGAGACTTCGTCGAAGGTGTCTTCACGCGCCGTCAGTATCAGGATGGGCACGGCGCTGAGCTGGCGCAGCTGGCGGCACACCACCAGGCCGTCGACGCCGGGCAGGGTCAGGTCGAGTATGACCAGGTCAGGCTGAAGGTCGCGGAAGCGCGCCAGGGCCTGGTCGCCGCGCGTCACCACGTCGACCGTATAGTCGTACTGCTCCAGGTATTCCTTGACCAGCGCGGCCAGCCGCGCATCGTCTTCCACCAGCATGACACCTTGCATCGCTCCTCCGCGCCGCCATTTTTGTGGCGTATTGTAGAGGAGCGCGGCGCGCCTGTGGCAAATTCGACAATCCAGTACACATTGCTACACTTTTCATACAAATGCGCCCTACAAATTGAGGACAATTCAAGGACAAACCAGGGCGGATTCCGGAACGACGTTTATCTAACATTCGTAGCTCTTACTTCAACCGGAATCCGAACATGAAAAAAATTGTATGCAGCACCCTGCTCGCCGTCGCCGCCACGTCGATGGTCCACGCCGAAGGCCTGTATGTGGGTGCCAACGTCAGCTCGGCTACCGACGGCAAGATCCAGTATGCGGCCGGCGGCGCGAAGATACAGCGCAATGCCAGCGGCAAGGCGGTCCCCTTCGGCATCTTCGCCGGCTACGAGCTGACGCCGGCCTGGGCCCTGGAAGGCAGCTACCGCGCCAGCGGCGGCGCAACCAGTTTCGACCTCGATCCTGGCTACCAGTTCAAGGTACGCGCCAGCGCCGCCTACCTGGCGGCGCGCGGCACGTGGCGCCTGGACGACGACTGGTCGCTGTTCGGCAAGGCCGGCGTGGCGCGTAGCCGCGTCGAATTCACCATCGACGGCAAGAATGCGCCGCCCGCTGAATCGGCGAACAATACCGGCCTGTACGCAAGCGTGGGAGTGGCCTACCAGATCAACAAGGACGTGGCGCTGCAGCTCGAATGGGAGCACGCCCCGACAGTCAAATACGAAGGATTCGATAGCAGGATGAACCGCCTGGCGCTCGGTGTCCGCTTCGGCTTTTAAAAGGATGGCATGAACAAGTTCGCTCCCCGTTTTTTTCCCCGTTTTTCTCCCCTGCTGTTGCTGCTGGCCGCCTGTGCTCCGGCACTGGCCGACGGCTCCAGCGCGCTGATGATGCCCGACGGGAGCAGGGATATGTACGTGGGAGCGGCTGTCACGGGCAGCTCCGCGACGGACAATGGCGCACCGCGTGCCGCCGTCCTGCGGCCGCTGCTGCAAGTCCAGTGGAGCAACGGCGTGTTCGTCTCTGCCAGCGGCGTGGCAGGCATGCATCTGTCGGCCACGCCGGGCGCGGAGTACGGCCCGCTGCTCGCCGCCAGCAACGCGCGCGGTCCGGAAGATAGCTGGCGCCTGCGCGGCACGCGGCGCATCAATGGCTCGCTCGACGTGGGCGGTTTCTATGGCTACTACCTGGGCGGCGCGGCGCGCGTCACGTCGAACCTGCTGTACGACACGAGCGCACGCGGCTGGCGCGGCCAGGTCGGTCTGCAAAAGACCTTGCCGTCGCTGGCGGCCCACCATACGGTGACCCTGTCGGCCGGCGTGTCGCTGGCCAGCGGCGCCGTGATGGACGAGCGGTACGCCGTCAGCGCCGTTGCCGGCGGCGCGCGCGACTACCGCCCGGCCGGCGGCGTCACCGCCGTCGAGGCGGGCATCAACTGGAACTGGGCCCTGAGCAGCAAGTGGCTGCTCAACAGCGCCGTGACGGGCACGCGCCTGGGCGATGGGCCGGCCCACAGTCCCTTCATCGAGCGCCGCAACGTGATCACCTGGTCCAGCGGCCTGGGCTACCGGTTTTAAGCGCCATGCTCAAATCCCTGCTTCTCGGTCTGGCACTGCTGCCCGCGTTCGCCTGCGCACAGGAGAGCAGCGATTGGCTCGCGTATCGCGATGCCTACCGCCACATGATCTGGTTCGAGAAGTACGGCAAGCCCAAGCAATTCCTGCAAAACCATCTGCGCCTGAGTCCGCGCGACGCCGGCGTGTCCATGGACGGCTTGCGCCTGAGCTTGCACGGCAAGAGCGCGCAACTGGCGCTGCCGCTCGATGCGCTGGGCCGCGCCGTTTTCCCGTTCTCCAAGGCCGCGTATGACGACAATGCGGAGCTGATTTGGAACCGCAAGCCGGGGCAGATCACCACAAGCGCCTGGGTCTCCATCGTCACGCGGCCCGATGGCGTGTATGCGGCGGCCGACTTGCGCGCCGCCTGCGAACAGCTGCTCGCCTACCTGCGCTCCACGGGCGGGGCGAACGGCAAGCGCTGCGCCGGCGTGCAGTTTGCGTATCCGAGGACGGAGGCGGCGCAAGTGCGCTACCAGGGCGGCGATGGCGCGGCGTTCCCGCTGGCGGCGCAGGAAGGCCCCGCCTTTCCCGGCGATGCCGTCAGCGGCTTTCGCGTCTTCGCCTACCGCTTCCATGCGCATCAGGATGCGGGACAGGTCCTCACCAGCGGCACGCCGCTGGCGATCGCCGCGCTGCTCGAATAGAGTCTGCTCAGTGCGCGGCCGCAACCGCCACATGGACGGCCAGGGTGCGGCGCGCCAGCCACGCCAGCGGCAGCAGGGCAAGCAAGGCGGCGGCCACGCCGGCCCACGGCGACGACGCCATCAGCTGGCGCGACACCATCAGCGCACCGAGCATGGAGCCGAAGGAGATGCCGAGATTAAATGCGGAGATATTCAGGCCCGGGGCGAAATCGATGGCGCCGAGCGCGAAGCGGCGCAGGGCGCGGCGCCGCGCGGGCGGCTGCGCACGCCGCAGGAATGATCCGAACACAATTTGTTGGCCTTCAACTTGCGCTGCCAGAACGAAACCTGGCCCTTCCTCGACGGGAGCGGAGGACGCTTGCAGGTGGCGCCGCAGGGCGATACCTGCGTCAGCTGGTGCTGGCAGGCATGGGACTGGGACGATTTTCGCGCCAGCACGTGCTGCGCGATATGGAGCAAGGCGAGCAAGGCAATGTGATAGCAGTGCTGCTGGACTACAATCCCGGCGACCGTGAACTCGTGCACGCCGTCTTCGTGGGAGGGGGCCAGCAAGTGCCGGCCAGGGTGCGCGTGATGCTCGATTATCTGCTGGAAAAGGCCAAGCTGGGCGACGATTAAACGGTCGCCGTTTCCAGCCGCAGCTGCCGGCCCTCGCCCAGCATCACTTCGAATTCCGCCGCCGGCACGGCGGGACTGAACAGATAACCTTGCAGCTGGTCGCAACCGAGTTCGCGCAGGAAGCGCATCTGCTCGGCCGTTTCCACCCCTTCGGCGACGATTTCCTGGCGCAGTTGCTGCGCCATGGTGACGATGGCGCGGGCGATGGCGCAATCGTTTTCATCGAACGGCAAGCCGACGACAAACGAGCGGTCGATTTTCAGGGTGCTGATGGGGAATTTCTTCAAATACGCCAGGCTGGAATAGCCGGTGCCGAAGTCGTCCAGCGCCAGCGCCAGGCCCATGGCCACCAACTGGTTCATGATGTCGATCACCTTGTCGGCGCCGCGCATCAGCAGGCTTTCCGTGATTTCCAGCATGATCTGGTCGGGCCGCACGCCGTAGCGTTCCAGCACGGCCGCTATGCGCGCCGGCAACTGTTCGTCGAACTGGCGCGCCGACAGGTTGACGGCGATGGCCGGCATGTGCAGGCCACGGTCTTCCCAGTTGCGGATCTGGCGGCAAGCCTCGTCCAGCACCCAGGTGCCCAGTTCCAGAATCAAACTGGTTTCCTCGGCAACGGGAATGAAGAGGCCGGGCGAGACCATGCCGCGCATCGGATGCTTCCAGCGCAGCAAGGCTTCCGCGCCCACGATGCGCCCGCTGGCCAGGCTCACTTTCGGCTGGTAATGCAATTCCAGTTCCTTGTCGCCCAGCGCCAGACGCATTTCGCTTTCCAGGCGCAAATGTTCCTTGGCCCGCCGGTTCATGTCTTCGCGGAAAAACAGGAAGGTCGATTCGATGGTCTGCCCCGCCTTGGCCACGGCCACGTCGGCAAAGCGGAACAGGGCCGGCGCTTCCAGGCCATCTTCCGGATACACGGTGATGCCGATGCTGGCGCCCACGTGCAAGGCGTGCGCATCGATATTGATGGGCGCTTCCAACAGGTTGAGCAGCTTTTGCGCCACGTTCGCCGCATGTTCGCGTTTTTCGATATGCAACAGCGCCACGACGAACTTGCTGTTGTCGACCCGCGCCAGGATGTCCGCGTCGCGCAAGGCGCCACGGAACAGCTGGCCGATGGCGATCACCAGCTGGTCGCCCACTTCGTGGCCCAGGGTGTCGCTGATGGAACCGATGCGGCTGATGTCGATGACCATCAGCGCGCCGTGCGTGCCTTGCCGTTTCGCTTCAGCCAGACCCTGGCCCACCAGCTGGTTCAGCAGGCAGCGGTTGGGCAAGCCCGTCAGGCTGTCGTAATTGGCCATGCGCTGCATGCGCGCCTCGGCATCCTTGTGCACCGAGATATCGGAAAACAGGGAAAAAACATGGCTGATCTCGCCATACTCGTCGCGCACGACGCTGATGGTGACGTCTTGCGGGAACAGTTCGCCATTCTTGCGCTTGCCGATGATTTCGCCGCGCCAGGAGCCGTGTCCCCGCATGGCGGCGCGCACCTTGGCGCGGAAATCGGGGTCGTGCACGCCCGAGCGCAGCAAGTCCGGCGTGCGGCCGATAGCTTCGGCCGGCGAATAGCCGGTGATGCGGGAAAAGGAACTGTTGATGGAGACGATGCGCTCTTCCGCGTCCGTGATCAGCACGGCTTGCTCGCTGTCTTCGATGATGCGTGCATGCAACCTCACCTTGTCCACGTCGGACAGCGGTTCGCTCATGGCCGACAGGCGCACGGCCATGCCGCACGCCTTGCCCGCCTGATCGTGGATCACGTGGCGGTGCATGCGCAGCCACGTTACCATGCCCGACTTCTTGCGCCGGCGCACATCGGTGGCCACGTCGCCCTGCTTGAAATGCAGTTCCAGCACGCTCGCTTCCGCATCGTCTTCCGGGTACAAAAACAGGATGTGCTGGCCCAGCGCTTCCAGTTCGGAATAGCCGAACATCTGTTCGGCGCCATGGTTCCAGCCGATCAGGAAGCCATCGGGATCGATTTCCAGCAAGGCGTCGGCGAGCGCCACGCGCACCACGGGCCGGCTGACACCGCGCAGCCGCTCCAGCTCTTCCTGCAGCCGCGCCAGAGTGGCGGCCTGCTGCGGCCCCGCCTGTTCACGGGCGTCCTGGGCCAGGCCCAGGAACAGCGCGACCTTCGCCTCAAGCATGGCAACCCCGCGCGTATGCCAGGTCAGGGGAACAGATCAGGGGCGCTGCGGTGTGTGTCATCATCAAAATCCCACTATGGGGCATGCAGGTCGGAGCAGAAAAACGGTCGAAATACTATGAATATGGTAACTTAAAAATGTTGGCATATGTCAACATTTTAAGACCTACGCCGAATGGCCCGGCAGATGCTGCGCCAGGCGGGCAAACACATCCGGCTCGCGCATGCGCGCCATCCACCAGCGCAGCGCGGCGCCATCCTCGCCCACTCTCCACGCCAGGTAAAACGTTTCCGACGGTTTTGGTTCTTCCACGGCCTTTTCCACCAGCTGGCCACGCGCGATGGCGGCGCGCGCGCACGGCCCCGGCAGGAAGCCAAAGCCCAGTCCCAGCACCTGGTAGTCGAACTTGACCTGCATGCTTGGCACGCTCAAGGCATCTTGCCCCAGCAGCAGCCCCACGGTGCGCGGCGCCATCTGGCGCGCCGAGTCAGCCACCACCACGGCCCGGTGCTGCTGCAGATGGCCGCGCGACAGGGGCTCCGCCACCTGCGCCAGCGGATGCGTGGGTGCCACGGCAAAGACGAAGTCGAGCATGCCGATCGGCTGCGCGATATAGCCGCCGCCCGCCGGCCCGTCGCCGGGCGCGCCCACCAGCAAGTCGACCCGGCGGTCCAGCAACGCTTCCCAGGTGCCCGACAGGGTGTCTTGCGACAGGCGCAAGCGCGTCTGTTGCGCCACCGCATAGAAGGCGCGCACGTCGTCGGCCAGGGCGACGGCGGAAAACATGGAATCGATGCCGATGGACAATTCCGTTTCCCAGCCGGACGCCACCCGGCGTACGCGGTGTTCGAGGTCCTGTGCCGCCTTCAATAAATAGCGGCCCTCTTTCAGCAACTCCTGGCCGGCCGCCGTCAGCATGACTTTCGGACCATTGCGCCGGAACACTTGCACGCCCAGGTCGTCTTCCAGCTTGGCCACCGTATAGGAAATGGTGGACGGCACTTTATGCAATTCCTTGCCGGCCGACGAGAACGATCCGCGGCGGTCGATGGCGTCGACGATTTGCAAGGCTTCCAGGCTCAGTCTTAACATTCGATTTTTTCGATCATAGGTCGCAAGATTTTCCGTTTTTCTTTCTGGCGTGGGCGGCCTATACTTTCTCCATCGTACAGCGAAGGGCAGCATCGGCACCACGGCAGCAGCCGGGCAACGCTCCTTCGAAATTATCGCACATTCATTGATAGAAACGGAGTCCACCATGTTACAGATTCGTCACAGCGAAGAACGCGGCGCCGCCAACCACGGCTGGCTCAATTCCCACCACAGCTTTTCTTTCGGCAGCTACCACGATCCGCTGCACATGGGTTTTGGCCCCTTGCTGGTGATCAATGAAGACCGGGTCACGCCAGGCCAGGGTTTCGGCACGCACGGCCACCGCGACATGGAAATCATTTCATATGTGCTCGACGGCGCGCTGGAACACAAGGACAGCATGGGTACCGGTTCCGTGCTGCATTACGGCGATGTGCAGCGCATGAGCGCCGGTAGCGGCGTGCGCCACAGCGAGTTCAATCACTCAAGCACGGATGGCTTGCACTTCCTGCAGATCTGGGTCCAGCCGAACGTGACGGGCATTGCCCCCAGCTATGAAGAGAAACACTTCACGCCGGAAAGCAAACGGGGCAAGCTGCGCCTGATCGCCTCGTCCGACGGGCGCCAGGGCTCCGTGCTGATCCACCAGGATGCGGCCATCTACGCCAGCATCCTGCAGGAAGGCGAGCAAGCCGCACATGCGCTGGACGAAGGCCGCATTGCCTATGTGCACCTGATCCGCGGCAGCCTGGTGGTCAACGGCACGCCCTTGAAAGCGGGCGATGCGCTGAAATTGACGCAGGAAGCGGCCGTGACAATTACGCAACCGGAAGATGCGGAATTTCTGCTCTTCGACTTGCCTAAATGATGGCACCTGGCCATCTTCGGCGGCATGCTGCTGGTGGCGCGCGGTTGTCGCCAGGCCCGGCAAGGCCCAAGGCTGCCTGAGCGGACGGGCCCGTCATCGACGCGGCCCGCCCGGCTGGCAGCCTGTCACCGTTTCGTCATCAAGCTGACATGGCGCTGTCACATTCGACAACTATCATGCGGTTGCCTTTAAATCACGCAACCACAGGACATCGCAGCCCATGAACAAGCCCAACGATCTGGCCATCAGCGCCACCGATCTGAACGACATTGACAGCAACGCGTCCCACGACAACCATTTCAACAGCATCCTGAACGCCCGCCTGAGCCGCCGCAACTGGCTGCGCGGCAGCGCCGTCACGGCCGCTACCGCCGTCATGGGGTCGATGGGCCTGTCCGCTTGCGGCGGCGGCAGCGATGCGGCCGCCGTCACACCGACGCCGACGCCCGAAAAACTGCTGGCCTTCACGGCCGTGCCGAAAAGCCTGGCCGACGTCGTGTCGGTGCCGGCCGGCTACAAGGCCACGGCCCTGTATGCACTGGGCGACTCGCTGCGCGCAGCCACGCCAGCCTACAAGAACGACGGCAGCGATACCGATTTTGACAACCGCGCTGGCGACCACCACGACGGCATGGAATACTACGGCCTGTCGGCCGCCGGCGCGCCACTGGCATCCGGCGCCGAACGGGGCTTGCTGGCGATGAACCACGAAGCGACCACGGACGAAACACTGTCCTCGCACTTCCTGCACGTAAATGGCGGCACCACGACGCTGCCGCGCCCCGCCGCCGAAGTCGACAAGGAAGTGGCCGTCCACGGCCTGAGCGTGGTGGAAGTCAAAAAAACGGGCAGCGCCTGGGCCACCGTCAACGATTCCGCCTTCAACCGCCGCGTCACGCCGCTGACGGACATCGAGCTTGCCGGCCCCGTGCGCGGCAACGCCCTCGTCGTGACCAAGTATTCGCCGACCGGCACCAAGACGCGCGGCACCATCAACAACTGCGGCACGGGCAAGTCACCTTGGGGCAGCTACCTGTCCGGCGAAGAAAACTGGGCCGGCTACTTCACCCGCTCGTCCACCGACAACGCCGCGCGCGGCGACAAGTCCGTCGCTTCGCTGAACCGCTATGGCCGCAGCCAGGGCGCCGGCTCGCGCCACGGCTGGGAAACGGGCGGCAGCGACGACAAGTACGCGCGCTGGAATCTGAGCAAGATCGGCGCCTCCGCCAACGGCAGCGACGACTACCGCAATGAATTGAACGGCATGGGCTACATCGTCGAGATGGACCCGTACGACAAGACCCGCCCTATCCGCAAGCGCACGGCGCTGGGCCGCTACGCGCACGAAAGCGCCGCTTTCAGCGTGCCGGCCGTGGGCCAGCAACTGGCCGTCTACATGGGCGACGATTCGCGCAACGAATACATCTACAAATTCGTCACGACGGCCGTCTGGGCCGCCGCGGATGCGACGCCGGCGGACCGCATCGCCACCGGCGACAAATACCTCGATTCGGGCAAGCTGTACGTGGCCAAGCTGGCTGCCGACGGCACGGGCCAGTGGATCGAACTGGCCATGTCGAACGCGCTGATCCAGGCGTACAGCGCCTACAAGTTCGCCGACCTGGCCGATGTGCTGGTGAATGCCCGCCTGGCGGCCGACGCCGTGGGCGCGACGAAGATGGACCGCCCGGAATGGTGCTCGGTCAACCCGGCCAATGGCGAGATCTACTACACGCTGACCAACAACTCGAACCGCACCGTCAATCCGAGCGGCTCGTCGCAACTGGCGCCGGACAGCGCCAACCCGCGCGCCTACACCGACATGAAGGGCAGCAGCGCGCAAAACGGCAATCCGAACGGCCACATCATCCGCTTCAAGGAAGGCACGGGCGCGGCCGCGGCCACCAGCTTTACCTGGGATGTCTACCTGTTCGGCGCCGAGAGTGGCGCCGACGCCAGCAAGATCAACCTGTCGAACCTGACGGCCGAGCAGGACTTTTCGAGCCCGGACGGCCTGGCCTTCAGCCCCTACACGGGCATCTGCTGGATCCAGACCGACGATGGCGCGTACACGGATGTCACCAACTGCATGATGCTGGCGGCCATCCCCGGCAAGGTCGGCGATGGCGCCAAGTCGACCCTGAACTACGCCACGGCGGCCGGCGGCAATCTGGCGGTCGACACCTTCATCGGCAAGAAACCCACGGCCGACACGCTCAAGCGCTTCCTGGTGGGGCCGGTAGGCTCGGAAATCACGGGCATCAGCGAAACGCCCGATGGCAAGACCATGTTCGTCAACATCCAGCATCCGGGCGAAAACACCAAGCTGGCCAATATCGGCGATCCGTCCAAGTACACGAGCCAGTGGCCAGCCAACGCCGGCTATGGGGCCGGCAAGCGCCCCCGCTCGGCCACCATCGTGATCACCAAGAACGACGGCGGACGCATCGGCAGCTGATGTCCGGTACCTGGCGGAGGCATCCGCCAGGCAAAGCCAGCCATTCACCTTGTAAAAGGAGGAAGTGCCCCTAAGTAAGGTTCATCACCAGACATTGCAACGACCGAAAGGCAGCCAGGGAAAACGTTTCCCTGCTTTTTGGTATGATGGCAAGGCGCGCCGGCACCGCAGTGGTGTCACGCGCCTTTATTTTTGACAATTACCTATATGAGCACAACCATGCAAAGCGGCGCAGACTTCCTGGCGACAGGCGAATTGGATTACACGACTTCCTGCGCACTGCCAACGCCGTGGGCCCAGTTCACCCTGCACGCCTTTGTCGAACACGCCACGGGCAAGGAGCATCTGGCCATGGTGCTGGGCGATGTCGGCAACGGCGAACCGGTGCTGGCGCGCGTGCATTCCGAGTGCCTCACGGGCGACGTGCTGTTTTCCCAGCGCTGCGACTGCGGCGCCCAGCTCGAAGGCGCCTTGAAACGCATCGCCGAGGAAGGTCGCGGCATTTTGCTGTATCTGCGCCAGGAAGGGCGCGGCATTGGCCTGATCAACAAGATCCGCGCCTACCGCCTGCAAGAGGCGGGCGCCGACACGGTGCAGGCGAATGAACAGCTGGGCTTCAAGGCCGACGCGCGCAACTACACCTTGTGCAAACCCATGTTTGCGCAATTCGGCATCCACAGCCTGCGTTTGATGACGAACAACCCGCGCAAGATCGCCGCCATGGAAGCGCTGGGCATCACGGTGGCCGAACGGGTGCCGCTGCTGGTCAACCGCAACGCCTTCAACCAGCATTACCTGAACACCAAGCAAAGCAAGCTCGGTCACATGATGACGCCGGAAACGGCGCCGGCGCTGGAAGACGGCGCCCTGTAATGCCCGGGCCGGCGCAGCGTCTGCGCCGTTGCCGCGCCCGCTTCGCTCCTGCTCACGCACAAAGGATGCATGAAATTATCTGACTTCGCCTGCTTGCTGGCCGGCCTGTGCGCTGCCGCAGGCGCCCAAGCGGCCCCGGCTCCGGCGCCTGCGCCCGCCGCGCCCCATACCGCTGCGACTCCCCCCGCCAAGCCGCCACCGGCCACCGCCGCGCCCGCCGCCACCGAACATGCGGCCCTGCCGCCGCCCTCCTCGGCCGCGCAAAAGCTGTACACGGCCGCGCGCGCCGACATCCTGCAAGTACGCGTGCTGCTGAAAAACGGCCGCACGCAATCATCGGTGGGCTCGGGCTTTTTGATCGGCACGGGCGACCTGGTGGTAAGCAACTATCACGTCGTGTCGCAATTTGCGCTCGACCCCGATACCTATGTGGGCGAATGGGTCGACACCAGCGGCCAGCGCGGCAATGTGGAATTGCTGGCCGTCGACGTGCTGCACGACCTGGCCGTACTGCGCGTGAACCGCCACGGCACGGGTTTCTTCAAGATGCCCGAGCCGCTGGCGCCGCTGACCCAGGGCCAGTACCTGTACTCGATGGGCAATCCGCTGGACCTGGGCTTCGCCATTTCGGAAGGCTCGTACAACGGCGTCGTCACGCGCAGCTTCTACGACCAGCTGATGTTTACGGGCCCGATCAATGCCGGCATGAGCGGCGGCCCCAGCGTCACGGCGAATGGCGACGTCGCCGGCGTGAATGTGTCGAAACGCCTCGATGGCGAACTCGTGAGTTTTCTCGTGCCGGCCCGCTATGCCCAGCAATTGCTGGGCAGGGTGGCGCAGCAAGGCAAGGCGCCGAAAGACTTCAAGCCGCTGGTGACGGCGCAGCTGCTGGCGCACCAGGAAGTGATGCTGGCGCGCCTGCTCGACACGCCCCTGAGCCTGAAAGCCATGGGCCCGTACCGCGTGCCGGTGCGCGAGTCCGACCAGATGCGCTGCTGGGGCCGCTCCAACGTGAAGTCCGACAAGCCCTACATGCTCGACAACACCAGCTGCGCCATGGAATCGGCCATCTTCATTTCCGGCGCCCTGCAGACGGGGCAAGTGTCGATGCGCCACGAATTCCTGCGCAGCAGCGAACTGGGCGCGCTGCGCTTTTCCGAGCTGGCCAGCGCCTCGTTCAAGAATGAAAGTTTCGGCAGCTACAAGAGCGCCCACCTGACTGGCCCCCATTGCACCGAACAGTTCGTCAAGAATGCCACCCTGCCCCTGCGCGCCGTGCTGTGCGTGCGCGCCTACCGCAAGTTTACCGGCCTGTACGACTTTGCCCTGCTGGCCGCCAGCACCGATGCGCCACTCATGAGCCTGCAAAGCCGCATCGACGCGCGCGGCGTGTCCTATGCCAACGGCATGCGCGTCACGCGCACCTTCCTCGAAGCGCTGTCGCGCGCCCCCTCCACCATCGGGGCGCGCAAGCCATGACAGCACCGTACTTCATCGAAATCCTCGCCGAGAATGGCGAAGTACAGCAGCGCCAGCGCATCGCGTCCCTGCCGATCCGCATCGGGCGCGGCTACGACAACGACTTCATCCTCGACGACGCGCATACGGCAGCCCGCCACGCCATCGTCGAGGACGACGGCGCAGGCGGCCTGCTGCTGCGCGACCTGGGCAGCCAGAATGGCGTGATCCACCGGGGCCAACGGCAACTGCAAGTGGCCCTGAGCGGCAACAGCATCGTGCGCCTGGGCCACACGCGCCTGCGCGTGCGTGCCAGCGACCACCCTGTTGCGCCCGAACTGAGCGATACCACCAGGCACGACTGGGAAGGCTTGCGCCCCGCCGTCGCCGGCCTGACCATGATCGGCGCCTCGGCCGCCTTCAGCAACTGGCTCAGTGATGCGGACGCCTTCGAGCCGATTTCCTACCTGATGATCATCGCCTACGCGCTGGCCGGCGGCCTCGTGTGGGCGTCGATCTGGGCCGTGGCGAACCGCCTGTTCGGCCATGTGGCGCGCTTCGGCCGCCACCTGTTCATCATCGGCTGCGGCTTGCTGGCCATGGAAGTGTGGGAACTGGGCAGCAATGTGGCGGCGTATGCACTGTCGCTGGAAGTGCTGACGCGCTACGGGCGGCATATGTTCGTCGCCATCGTCTGCACCATGATCTACTACCATTTGTGCACGATCAAACCCCAGCATCCGCGCCGCTTCGGCCTCGTTGCCGTCGTGCTGGCCATCCTTGGCTCGACCCTGATTTTGCTGAGCAACCTGCAGATCAGCGGCCGCCTGGCCGACGAGGCCTACATGGCGGTGATCTACCCGCCGGCCCTGCGTCTGAGCCCGGATCGCACGACGGACGCCTTCTTCGGCGATGCGGCCCGCCTGCAGCGCGCCGTCGACGCCGAGCGGGGCAAGGCGACCCGGGGCGAGGCGGACGACGACGGCGACGAGTAAGCGACGCACACCGCGCATGCAAAAAGCCCGCCGGTCTGTCAAGACACGGCGGGCTTTTTATCGCGCGCCCTCAGGCGCGGATGTCGGCGATAAAACTTAGAACTTGGCTTGCTGCTTGCGGCGCGCCGTAAAGCCCAGCAGGCCCAGGCCGATCAGCAGCATGGCGTAGGTAGTCGGTTCCGGCACAGCCGAGACCAGGCCATCGGTGCTGGAAAAGCTGGTGAAATTGCTGTTGCCCGCCTTGAACTGCGCTTGCTGGCCGCCATCGCAGCAGCTTTCCAGGCCATAGATGCTCAGGGTATGGTTGCCGGCCGCCAGCAAGCTCGAACCGCTGAGGAACTGGCTGCCATTGTTGTAGTTGCCTGCCCACCACATGTCGTTGCTCTTGAAGTCCAGCGCCACGCCGTCGAGGAACAGGGCGCCGCCCTTGCCGAAATCGACGCCGGTACGGAAGCTCCAGGTGCCAGCATCGGCCGCGCTGACGCCAAAATTGACCACCGACTTGAAGGCGATGTTCGAACCACTGCCGAACAGGCTGCTGTTCGTGACATTGTTGTAGCTGGCAATCGTCGTCGTGCCATAACCGGCGCCCGGCGTAGCCACGGCGGTATTCACCACGGACTGGTAAGCGGCGGCCGAAGCTTGCGCGCTGGCGTTCGAGAAACCGGTGGACACGGTGACGGTGCTGGCGTTCGCGTGGGCAAACACACCGACAGCGATCAGGGACAGGGCGATTTTAGGCAAATTTTTCATGATGATATCCAGTAGTTATTCAGTAGGCATGCGGTTGCTTGGACTCAATGCACGCTGCACTGAGGCGTGTCGGTGGGAGCGCTAGAGACTGCAAAGATGAGCGGTCGGGGGCTGGAACTGCCGCGCAAGATCGCGGACTTGCTACGCAATTAGACTGCGCTGCAAGCGTCCAGGAAAGGGGTCGGGTTTCCGGGACAGGTTCAGACGGTTGACGGGTCGGGCAAGACGATGAAGCTATTTTATCCTAATTTTCTTTTAAGAAAAGTATTTTTCTTTTAACCACTAAAGATTCTATTATAACAAGCATCATCGCCTGCCCCGATTGTCGCGACCACGCCACAGATGGCGCCGCCACTGTCGCATCTTGCGCATTTCTTTTCACATGCCGCTGCACCACGGGGCGAAACAGCATGGCAAAATGCATACATGCAGCTATCTGTCCGATAAGGGGGAACGAGGAAATGGTCGACCTGGAAGAACTACGCTATCTGGCACTGTCATTTCCCGACGCCACCGAGGAAGAACACCACGACCGTCCAGCCTTCCGCGTGGGCGGGAAGATCTTTGCCACCCTGCCCGACGACGAGCACATCAACGTGCTGCTCGATGCGGAAGCGGCGCATATCGCCACCGTCATCACGCCGTCCGGCTGTCAAAAGCTGTGGTGGGGCGAACGCCTGGCCGGCATCACGGTGCGCCTGGCCGATGCCGAGCTGGACATGCTGGCCGCCGCCCTGACGGCCGCCTGGCGGCGCAAGGCGCCCAGCGACCTGGCCAAGACCATCGCCCCGACCGGGTAGTTACATCGGCCAATTGCGCAGCAGCAAGCCCACCATCTGCTGCAATTGCTCGCGCGATACGCCCGCCGCCGCCTGGATGGCCATGCCCTGCGACAAAGTCACGACAAAGCGCGCCTGCTGCTCGGGGCAGGAATCGGGTGGCAAATCGCCCTCCTCCCTGGCGCGCCGCAAGCGGTCGCGCAATTTGATTTCACCGCGCAGCCGGCGCGCAAACAATTCATCGCGGATCGGCAAGGCGTCGTCGCTGCAGGCGAGCGCTGCATTGACGCCCATGCAGCCGTGCGGGCCATCGGGCATGGTTTGCGCATCGACATACTGCGTCAGCAGGGCTTCCACCACCTGGCGCGCCGTCGGCTGTTCCAGCGCCGCATCGAAAAACCGCATGCGCGTGTCGCTGTAGCGTTCGAGCGCCTTGTGAAATAGCTGCTCCTTGTTGCCGAAGACGGCATACAGGCTGGGCCGGTTCATGCCCATGGCTTTCGTCAATTCCGGCAGGGAACTGCCTTCATAGCCTTTTTCCCAGAACACTTTCATGGCGCAATCGAGCGCCTCGTCCGCGTCAAAGGTGCGTGGCCGGCCCGTCTTCGCCTTGACGGCTTCCTCTTTTTTATCTTGTTTCATACCGTTCGGTAAAAAATTATTGACAACAATGTCTGCCTGCCCTGATTATATACCGACCGGTTAAAAACCTCCGGCTTTTCAGGAACCCCTCATGCATACATCTTCCAACGCCACTGACAACGATACCACCGTGGCGCCGTGGCTGGCCGTCCTGTCGGTCGGCATCGGCGCCTTCGCCCTCGTCACCTCCGAATTCCTGCCCGTCGGCCTGCTGCCGGCCATGGCCGCCGAACTGGCCATCAGCAAGGGCCAGGCGGGGCTGATGATCACCACGCCCGGCATCGTTGCCGCGTTTGCCGCCATCTTCGTCACCGTCGGCTCGGGCCGCCTGGACCGCCGCATCGTGCTGCTGGCGCTCACTGCCCTGCTGGTCGTTTCGAACCTGCTGGTGGCGCTGGCGCCCTCGTATGCGTGGATACTGCTGGGCCGCGCCATGCTGGGCGTGGGCGTGGGCGGCTTCTGGGCCATCGGCAGCGCCATCGGCCCGCGCCTGGTGGCGCCGCAGCATGCGTCGCGCGCCATGTCCATCATCTTCGCCGGCGTCTCGCTGGGCACGGTGGCGGGCGTGCCGGCCGGCGCGCTGGTGGGAGACTTGGTCGGCTGGCGGGTCGCGTTCGGCGCGGCCAGCGCCATCGCCGTGCTGGTCTTCGTCGGCCAGCTGTTGCTGCTGCCCAGGCTGCCGCCGACGCAGGCCATCCGCCTGCGCCAGCTGCCGATGATTTTCAGCATCCGCAAGGCCAGGCTGGGCCTGATCGCCACAGCCATGCTGTTCACGGGCCAGTTCGCCGCCTACACGTATATCGCGCCCTTCCTCACGCAGGTTTCGCACCTGGCCGCCGGCACGGTCAGCGCCATGCTGCTGGTCTATGGCGCGTCCGGCTTCCTCGGCAATCTGCTGGGCGGCTGGGCCGCCGGCCGCTACGAACGGGCCGCGCTGATGCTGACGGGCGCCGTGCTGGGCCTGTCCACCCTGGCCCTGGCCGCGCTGGGTAGCCATTCGGTGACGGCGATGCTGCTGGTGGCCGTGTGGGGCTTCGGTTTCGGCGCCATGCCGATCGCCGTGCAAACGTGGATGTTCAAGGCGGCGCCGCACTTGATGGAAGGCAGCAGCGCGCTGTTTGTCGCCATCGTGCAAGTGTCGCTGGCGTCGGGCGCCTTGCTCGGCGGCATGGCCGTCGACCGGCTGGGCGTGTCCAGCGCGATGGTGGTGGGCGGCGTATTCGCCCTCGGCTGCGCCTTGACGATCGCGCTCTTCGGCAAGCCGCAGACCAGCGCCAAGGCTGGCGCGGCCTGCATCACATCGTAAGAATCAGATGCGCCCGCGGCGAAATTCGCCGAGGAATTTCGTCACGTCGGCCGGCGTCATCGGCACATCCGCGTCGCCATGATATGCGTACAGAAAAGGCGTGCCGCCCAGGCGATCCGTCAGCTTGGCAAAGAGTAAAAAGCGGCTGCCGAGCGGGTAGCGCTGCAGGTCGACCAGGCGGCGCGAGCACTGCACCGCCAGTTCGGGAGAGAATGCCTGTCCCGGCACGGGGCGGATTTCCACGCGGCCATGGATCGCGCGCGATTCGACGGCGACGTGCCGGTATGCATAAGTATCACGGGCCATGCCGCCACCTTGAAGGAAGTAAAGGCGCCATCTTAAGCGAAGTGGGCGCCTGCCGTGCTACTGCGGCACGATGCGCAGCAGGCGACCGTTGTCTTCATCGGTCAGCGCATACAGGTAGCCATCCGGTCCCTGGCGCACGTCGCGCACGCGCGCGCCGATGGCCAGGCGGTCCTGCCCCGTCACCTTGCCGCTCGCATCGACGGCGATACGGCGGATATCCCTGGCCGCCAGGCCGCCGCTGAAGATGCTGCCGCGCCAGGCGGCAATCTTGTCGCCCGTGTAGACGGCCAGCCCCGACGGCGCCGGCGACGGCACCCAGGCCACGCTCGGATTGAGCATGCCGGCCACTTCGTGCTTGCCGACGGGCTCGTGCGTCTTGTAGTCGGCGCCATAGCTTTGCAGGGGCCAGCCATAGTTGCCGCCCGCCACCACCAGGTTCAGCTCATCGCCGCCGTACGGGCCATGTTCCGTGGCCCATACGCGGCCGGATACAGGATCGAGCGCCAGTCCCTGCACGTTGCGGTGGCCATATGACCAGATTTCCGGCAAGGCGCCCTTGGCCGCCAGCGGGTTGCCGGGAGCCGGTTTGCCCTCTTCCGTCAGGCGCAGGATGGAGCCCTGATGCGTGGCCAGGTTTTGCGCCTGCTCGCGCGCCAGGCGGTCACCGATGCGCAGCGGCGGATTGCCGCCATCGGCCACGCTCATCAGCAAAGTGCCGTCCGGCAGCCACAGCAGGCGCGAGCCGAAATGCTGGCCGCCGCTCTTGTCGTTGGCGACCTGGAACAGGGTCTGGATGCCCGTCACCTTCTTGCCGTCGAACACGCCGCGCACCAGGGTCGTACGGTTGGCGTCATTCGTGCCCGTCGACACCGTCATATACACGCGCGGGTTCGGCTTGCCCGCATCCTGCGGATGCAGCACGATATCGAGCAAGCCGCCCTGCCCGCCCGTGAAGACTTTGGGCATGCCTTCCAGCGCCACATCCTCGAACTTCTTGCCATTCAGCAGATGCAAGGTGCCCTGCTTGCTGGTGACCAGCGCGCGCCCCTCGCCCAGCCAGGCGATGCCCCATGGCTGGCGCACGCCCTCGGCCACGGTGACAGCCTTCCATGGCTGTTGCGCGGCAGGCGGCTCGCCCGTGGCTGGCAGTTCGGCGTGGGCGGGCATAGCGGACGCCGCGAAGGCCCCCAGCAACAGAGCGGTGGAAAGGCGTGTGCGCTTGATGATTGGCATCCGAAGTTCTCCTGTCTATATGAAAAAAGGCGGCCGGGATGGTCTCTGCCATCGTGCCGCTTTCTAAAAATAGCATACATTACACAGCGGGCGGGCCGCCGTTTTCATGCGATCAGCGATAAATCAGATGGCACTTCGCGCGCGGCGTGCTGTTCAAGGCGCCATCCGCCTGCGCCGGCGGCGCGATAGCACGCGATACCCTGGGCACGGTCTTCAAATACCGCGCCGCAGCATTTCTTGTACTACTTTACAGAATGTGCTAAAGTTAACTTTTATTTTCTATAGGCAATATTTATATTGCCAAATTTCCTGCTTGCGTCCGTACACAGGGTCTGCTTGGAATACGCACATATTCAATACGCAAGCCCGGCTTGGCGCAGAAAGCGCGGATATTCTGAGGCATATGCATACTGCAGATATCTTCCGGCATTTAAAAATTACAGGGGTGACACAGGATGGATATGTTTGTGCTTTTTTATGTATTTTTCGCCCTCGCTATCGGCGGTATTTTTCTATTTAATTATTACTGGCATAGAGAACACTATGGCAAATATCCAACCTACGATGACTACCAGATGCAACATCCAGAACTGGTCAAGCCCGGCTTTCTGAGATGCCACAAGTGTAGCGGTTCTTCCATCCACGTACGTGGACTTCGAGGCGCGGCGGACAGCAAAAAACTGCATTCCTGCCGAACCTGTGGCACCACCTTGTACAAAAGCGCTCATTAAAAACGCAGATAGTCCACGCGTGCCGGACGCTTGCATTTGGCAAATCCGCTGCAGAAGCGAAAGCAGCAGAGCCGCCTCACCGGCCTTCGGCCACATCCACTAGTCAAGGTATTTCAAATGCTTCCCAACATATCAAAAACGCTATTGGCCCTGTTCCTGGCTTTTAGCTTGAGCGCTTGCTCCAAGGGCTTGGACAAGCCGCTGCTTACGGGTGCTGGAAGCGAGGCGTATAAGGCATCGTTGGCGGCCGCAGTCAAGGACATGGACGACAATCAGGTGCAAGCCTTCGACTGGGCGGTCTCCGATTTGTCGATTGATACGTTGAACAACCGCTACCCTAACCAAACACCGCGCAAGATAATTCAGGGCGAAGTACAAGATATTCTTGGAAAATCACCGGCAGAAATTGTGGAACTGGAAAAACAGGCTGCTGCCTGGAACGCTGCAATACAGGAAATTCAAAAGGTCGTCAGTACAGACAGCAGGTTCACACTCGAAAAAGACTTTTTTGGACTACAGCCACTTATTCGAACCACGCTACGCAATGGCAGCAAATTTGGGTACAGCAGTTTGAAATGGCGTGCAGAGCTTTATCTGGATGGATCGGACCAGCCCACCGCCGTGAGCGAACAATTTGATCTGTACAAGAATGATGGAGGCTTTTCCTCAGGCGCCACCGTTCAGCGTCAATTCTCGGTGGGTTTTGTCAGCGGCGATAGCAATTGGACCACGCTGGAAATTCAGAACGCCAAACAACGTCTGGTCAAGTTGATTGTAATGCCCGAGCGGGCCACAGATTTTGGTGAACGTCTGATTGCAGGCCCATCGCCACTGCCAAAACTGGAACAGGTCAGGCAAACCTTGGCGACGGCAAAAACTTTGAGCAATTTGTAAGTAAGATTGAATGACAACATGTGCGTGAAATCAAGGCGTCCTCTATAACGGCGGATTTCTTGCCCGCCACGGGAACTTTTTGCTGGATTACCGACAAAAAAATCCGCGCGCAGACGCACATCGGCAGACATCAGCAACGATGTCCTTGACGCCGTACTGCAAGCAGGAACCGACCGGATAAGAACTGCTACGGTAAAGCTGCTGCAAGCAACAAGGCCACGGCCTCCGCCGCAATCCCCTCTTCGCGCCCCAGATACCCCAGCTTTTCATTCGTCTTGGCCTTGATGTTCACCTGCCCCACACTCACGCCCAGGTCGTCGGCCACGTTGGCGCACATGGCGGCGATGTGCGGCGCCATCTTCGGGCGCTGGGCGATGATGGTGGCGTCGATATTGCCGATAATATAACCGGTCGCCTGCACGCGGCGCACGGCTTCGCGCAGCAGGGTGCGCGAATCGGCACCCTTGAATTGCGCGTCCGTGTCGGGGAAATGGCGGCCGATGTCGCCCAGGGCGGCGGCGCCGAAGAGCGCGTCGGTAATCGCGTGCAGCAGTACGTCCGCGTCGGAGTGGCCGAGCAGGCCCAGGTGATGGGGGATCTTCACGCCGCCGATGATCAGGTCGCGGTGCTCCACCAGCGCGTGGCAGTCGTAGCCCTGGCCGATGCGGAAAGGCAATACGGGAGTGGTGATGGTCGTCATGCGGTCTTTCTGTTCAGGATTCAAGGATGGGCCAAGTACAGCTCGGCCGTGTGGATGTCGCGCGGCAGGGTTACCTTCAGGTTGCGCGGGTGGCCCTCAATGAGCCTGGGCGCCAGGCCCAGCGCTTCGACGGCGCTGGCGTCGTCGGTGATCGCTTGCGGATCGGGCGCTTCGGATAAGGCCTTGTGCAGCAAGGCATAGCTGAACATTTGCGGCGTCTGCGCCAGCCACAGGCCGTCGCGCGGCACCGTCTGCGCCGACAGGCTGCCCGGCCCCGCCCGCTTGACGGTGTCGACCACGGGCAAGGCCAGCAAGCCGCCTGCCGGATGTGCACCGACTTCGGTAATGAGCTTGGCGATCAGCGCCGGCGTCAGGCCGGGCCGCGCCGCGTCGTGCACCAGCACCTGGTCATGCGCCGCTATGCTGCCGTGCAGCGCCTGCAGGCCATTCAGGATCGTTTCCATGCGCGTGGCGCCGCCGCAGCGCAGCACCGATATGCCAACCCCTGCGCCTTGCTCGGGCACGACCGTGTCAATCAGGCCATCCTCGGCGCTGACGACGATGTAGGTATGCGCGATCAGGGGGCTGGCGAGAAAGGCGTCGAGCGCGTGGCGCAGCATGGGCTTGCCGGCGATCAGTAAATACTGCTTGGGGCTGCCCGCCTCCATGCGCGCGCCCACGCCGGCGGCGGGGATCAGCGCAAAGTAGCGGACGGTGTTCGGTGCTGCTGTCATGCGCTTCCTTGTCTTGTCACTGCTGGGCGGGCGCTACCTTGCCCGCCAATATGTTCTGGATTTCGCCATTGCACGCCTTGCCCAGGCGCGCATATTCCTGCGGCGAATCGATGGCAGCCTGCAAGGTTTCCACCTTGCGCATCTCGGCCTTGACGTAGGGCAACCAGCCCGTGTCGATCTCGCGCGCCAGCGCGGCCTTGGCCGTGCCGCTGGGCGCGTACAGGGGCCGCGCCTCGAACCGCCTGGCCAGCGCCGCGCGCACGGTCTTTTCCACGCGCGGCAAGTGTTCCATATAGGTCTTCATGTGCCGCAGCTCGTGCGCGAGTATCTCATCATACGCGCAAGTACCGGGGGCGAACTCGCGGCCGATATAGATCACCACGGGCGCATACGTGAGGCTCACGGTAATCTGCGGCGCCACGCATTCATAGCCACTGGCCGGGTCTTGCAGCATGGGGCCGGCCAGCGCGATCCGCACCTGCGAATCGGTCTTCGTCAGGCCCAGCACCCAGGTATTGGCGCGCGCCGTGCCCTTCATGACGGTCAGCGCCTTGTACGGCAGATGCGTATCGATGCTGTAGCCGTTCTGCTGCGCCGTCAGCACGGACACCGTCTTGCTGATCGTGTCTTCGCAGCGCACCTGGAACGGCGTGCGCGGCTGCGCCTGTGCACCCAGGGTGACACAGGCAAGCAGCAGGAAAATCGCGTTACGCATGCGCAGGATCAAGCCGCTTGCCAGGCGCCGCTGGTGATCTTGTCGAGCCAGAAGATGCCGATGACGGTTTTCACGTCGGTGATGGTGCCATCCTTGACCCAGTCGAGCAGCTGCGGCACGGTGGCCGTAAACGTTTCCAGGAACTCGCCCTCGTCGAGGCGGCGCTCGCCGGCGACCAGGCCGCGCGCCAGAAACAGTTCCAGGTGTTCATCCGAATACGCGATAGCGTTATGGATGGTGGAGACGAATTGCCAGTCGCTGGCCGTGTAACCCGTTTCTTCCAGCAACTCGCGCTGGGCACAGGCCAGATGCGATTCGCCCGCATCGATCTTGCCGGCCGGGAATTCAATAAAGACCCGGTCCAGCGGATAGCGGTACTGGCGTTCCATCAGCACCGTGCCATCGTCGAGCAGCGGCAGGATCACGACGGCGCCCGGATGCAGGATGAATTCGCGCACCGTGATCTTGCCGTCCGGCAGGGTCACGCGGTCGCGCTGCACGCGCAGGAAGCCGCCTTCGTAGACGAGCTCGCCGTCCACCCTGGTTTCAATCAGATTCGTATCCATGCAATTCCTTGGTTCAATAAAAAAACGGCGCCAGAGGCGCCGCTTTCGGTCGATGGCGCCTAGCGGCGTTTACGCAAATAACGAGTCACGAAGCCGGGAAACGCCAGCACCAGGAACAGGCAGCCGGTGATGGCATAGAACTCCCACGTCTGCGGGAAACCGTTGCCGATGCGCGCTTCGAGCGCGAACGCCACGGCGCCGACGATGAAGTACAGAATCACCATCTCCAGCAGGCGCAGCGCCAGCGGCTTGCGCCAGCCCTGCTCCGCCTGCGCCGCTTTTTTCAGCGGCACGGCGGCAAACAGTTTCTCATTCAGAAATGGCAGGTTGGCGCCCAGGATACCCAGGGCGATCACCAGCCAGCTCGAGGCGGTGACATCCATCGGTCAGGACGCCAGGGTCTTGGTGATGGCCGTCGCGCAGGCAGCCAGGATGCTGTTAGGCATCACACCGAGGGCCAGGACGAACACGCCGTTCAGGGCCAGCACGACGCGCATGTCGCCATGCACGACCAGCGCGTTGGTGTCGGTCGGCTCGTCGAACCACATCATCTTCACGACGCGCAGGTAGTAGAAGGCGCCGATCAGCGAGAACAGCACGGCGGCGATGGTCAGCCACAGCTGGCCCGTGGCCAGCACGGAGGCCAGCACCGAGTACTTGGCCATGAAGCCCATCAGCGGCGGCACGCCGGCCAGCGAGAACATGAACAGGGTCATCACCAGCGCGAAGATCGGGCTGCGTTTGCCCAGACCCTTGAAGTCGGCCAGTTCTTCTGCTTCGAAACCATTACGTGCCAACAACATGATCACGCCGAAGGTACCCAAGGTGGTGAACACGTAGGTGATGACGTAGTACATCGAGGCGCCGTAGGCGGTGGCTGCGCCAGCCGCGTTCAGCGTGTTGTTCGGCGCATCGACGGTACCGGACAGCAGGCCCAGCAGCACGAAGCCCATTTGCGCGATGGTCGAGTACGCCAACATGCGCTTCAGGTTCGTTTGGGCGATGGCGGTGAAGTTACCGATGGCCAGCGACATCACGGCCAGCACCAGCAGCATTTGCTGCCAGTCATGCGCCATCGGCAGCAAGCCCTCGCCCAGCAGACGCAGGGTGATGGCAAACGCGGCCAGTTTCGGCGCGCCGCCCAGCAGCAAGGTCACGGCCGTTGGCGAACCTTGATACACGTCAGGCACCCACATGTGGAATGGCACGACGCCCAGTTTGAAGGCCAGGCCGGCGACCAGGAACACCAGGCCGAAGACCATGATGGTGCCGTTGGTCTTGCTGTTTTCCAGCGCCACGCGCAGTTCGCCCAGGTCCAGCGTGCCGGAGGCGCCGTACAGCATCGAGATACCGTACAACATGAAACCGGAAGCCAGTGCGCCCAGGATGAAGTATTTCATGGCCGCTTCCGTGGCCTTGGCATTGTCACGGCGCAGAGCGATCAGTGCGTACAGCGACAGCGACATCAGTTCCAGACCCAGGTAGATGATCAGGAAGTTGTTGGCCGAGATCATGATCATCTGGCCCAGCAGTGCAAACAGGGCCAGCACGTAGAACTCGCCGCCCAGGTTACCCGACAGCATGTTGCGGTCGGTGGCATAGGCACGCGAGTAGATCAGGGTCAGCGCCACGGCGCCGTACGAGAACAGTTTCAGCAGCTGCGACATCGGGTCCGACACGAACATGTTATGGAACGTGTAGACGGTGGTGCCCGCGTTGAAGTCGCCCACGGTCAGCAAGGCGCAGCCGGCCAGGGTCAGCAAGGACAGCGCATAGGTGATCGAACGCTTCGCCGCAGGCAAGAACATATCGATCAGCAAGAGCGCCGACGTGGCGATCAGCAGAAAGATTTCCGCGTACAGCGGTACCAGATTAGGTGCATTAGTCATGTTATCGGTCTTCTATTTAAGGCAACTTGCTGGTGGCGACATGCTGCAGCAGGTCAGCAACCGAAGTTTGCATCGTGTCGGTGAACGGGGCTGGGTACAGACCCATCACGAGCACGGCGATGGCCAGCAAAGCAAGCATGAAGAATTCACGTTTGTTAATGTCGGTCAATTCGGCCACGTGTTTGTTCTTGATCTTGCCGAACACCACGCGCTTGGCCATCCACAGCGAGTACGCCGCGCCCCAGATCAGTGCCGTTGCAGCCAGCAGACCGATCCAGAAGTTGTATTGCACCGCGCCCAGAATCACCATGAACTCGCCGACGAAGCCGGAAGTCGCTGGCAGACCGCAGTTGGCCATCGAGAACAGCACGAAGAAGGCGGCAAATTTCGGCATGCGGTTCACGACGCCGCCGTAGTCGGCGATGTTGCGGGTATGCATGCGGTCATACAGCACGCCGATGCACAGGAACATGGCGCCGGAGATGAAGCCGTGCGAGACCATCTGCACGATACCGCCCTGCACCGAGATGTCGTTGAACATGAAGAAGCCCAGGGTAACGAAGCCCATGTGCGCGATCGACGAATAGGCGACCAGTTTTTTCATGTCGGTTTGCACCAGGGCAACCAGACCGATGTAGATGACGGCGATCAGCGACAAGGCGATCATGAAGCCCGACAGGTAGTGGCTGGCGTCCGGCGTGATCGGCAGCGAAAAACGCAGGAAGCCGTAGGCGCCCAGTTTCAGCATGATGGCGGCCAGCACGGCGGAACCGCCGGTAGGCGCTTCCACGTGGACGTCCGGCAACCACGTGTGGACCGGGAACATCGGCACTTTCACGGCAAACGCCATCAGGAAGGCCAGGAAGATGAAGATCTGTTCGTTCATCGTCAGCTTGAACGCGTGCCAGGCCAGGATGTCGAAGCTGCCCGTCACGTTGCGCAGGTAGATGATGGCAACCAGGGTCAGCAGCGAACCGAAGAAGGTGTACAGGAAGAACTTGAACGACGCGTACACGCGGTTCGAACCGCCCCAGATACCGATGATGATGAACATCGGGATCAGGGTTGCTTCAAAGAAGAAGTAGAACAGCAAGCCGTCCAGCGCGCAGAACACGCCGATCATCAGACCCGACAGGATCAGGAAGGCACCCATGTACTGGGCGATGCGGTTCTCGATCACTTGCCAGGCCGAAATGACGACGATGACCGTGATGAAGGCCGTCAGTGGAATGAACCACAGCGACAGGCCGTCGATACCCAGCGAGTACCAGATATTGAAAGTTTCAATCCAAGGTGCTTTTTCGACGAATTGCATGCCGTGTGCGGCGTTGTCGAAATGCTGGATCAGCGGCAAGGTGCACAGCATGCTGAGCACGGCGCCAGCCAGCGACAGCCAGCGGGTAAAGCCCGCTTTGCTGTCACGGCCAAGAGCCAGGACCAGGACGCCGCAAATGATCGGCACCCAGATCGACAGACTCAGGTAAGGAGGTAGTGTAGAAATCGTAGACTGCATCATGGTTCTCAGTATTCTTTTATCAGGTCAGCTTACTTAGCGGGCCAGAATGGCAGGAAATAGATCAGGAAGCCCAGCACGCCCAGGATCATCACGAATGCATAGTGATAGATGTAGCCGGTCTGCAACACTCGCGACAGCGAGGACAGCCAGGCGACAACCTTGGCGCTGCCATTGACGACGAAACCGTCGATCAGCTTCTTGTCACCGAAGTTCCACAGGCCATTACCCAGCAAACGGGCACCGCCGGCGAACACGACTTCATTGAACTTGTCCAGGTAGTACTTGTTGTCCAGCAGGGTGTGGATCGCGTGGAACTTGGCAAAGAACCAGGCCGGTACACGCGGGTTGACCATGTAGCAGTAGTAGGCTGCCACCACGCCGGACAATGCCAGCCAGAACGGTGCCGTCGACAGGCCGTGGATCGCCATCGCCATTGCGCCGTGGAATTCATGCGACAACTCTTCCATTGCTGGATGGTTTTCGCCCACAAAAATCACGCCCTTGAAGAAGTCGCCATGCAGCATCGGGCCGATCGTCAGGTAACCGATCAGCAGCGACGGGATCGCCAGCATCACCAGCGGGAACCACACGACGAATGGGGATTCATGCGGCTTCTGGCCAGGTTCCAGACCGTGGTGCGCGTGGTCGTCTTCGTCTTCTTCATGATGGTCGTCATGCGCATCGCCGTGCGCGCCATGGGCCGCTTTCGGTGCGTGATGGTCGTCGTGGCCGTGCGCATGCGCCTGGCCGAAACGTTCCTTGCCGTGGAAGACCAGGAAATACATGCGGAACGAGTAGAAAGCGGTGACGAACACGCCAGCCAGCACGGCGAACTGGGCAAAGCCAGCGCCCCAGATGTGCGTCGCTTCGACGGCTTCGATGATGCTGTCTTTCGAGTAGAAACCGGAGAACAGCGGCGTGCCGATCAGGGCCAGCGAACCGACCAGGGACGTGATCCAGGTGATCGGCATGTATTTGCGCAGGCCACCCATGTTGCGGATGTCCTGGTCGTGGTGCATGCCGATGATGACGGAGCCGGCGCCCAGGAACAGCAGTGCCTTGAAGAAGGCGTGCGTCATCAGGTGGAACACGGCCACCGAGTACGCGGACGAACCGAGCGCGACGGTCATGTAGCCGAGCTGCGACAGGGTCGAGTAAGCGACGACGCGCTTGATGTCGTTCTGGATGATGCCCAGGAAACCCATGAACAGCGCCGTGATGGAGCCGATCACCAGGATGAAGGACAGCGCCGTGTCGGACAGTTCGAACAGCGGCGACATGCGCGAGACCATGAAGATACCGGCCGTCACCATCGTCGCGGCGTGAATCAGTGCCGAGATCGGGGTAGGACCTTCCATCGAGTCAGGCAGCCACACGTGCAGCGGGAACTGCGCCGACTTGCCCATCGCGCCGATGAACAGGCAGATGCAGGCAACGGTCAGCAGGGCCCAGTCGGTACCTGGCAAGCTCAACAGCGCCAGTTCGTCTTTCTTGGCGAACACTTCCTGGTAGTTCATGGTGCCGGCGTAAGCCAGCAGCAAGCCGATGCCCAGGATGAAGCCGAAGTCGCCCACGCGGTTGACCAGGAAAGCCTTCATGTTGGCCACGATGGCCGTCGGACGCTGGTACCAGAAACCGATCAACAGGTAAGAGACCAGGCCCACGGCTTCCCAACCGAAGAACAGTTGCAGGAAGTTGTTGGCCATGACCAGCATCAGCATCGAGAACGTGAACAGCGAGATGTAGGCGAAGAAGCGGTTGTAGCCTTCGTCGTCCTTCATGTAGCCGATCGTGTAGATGTGCACCATCAGCGAGACGAAGGTGACCACGCACATCATCATCGCCGACAGCGAATCGATCTGGAAGCCCACTTCCATCTTCAGGGTGCCGATCGTCATCCAGTTATAGATCGTGCCATTGAATGTCGCGCCATCCATCACTGCCAGCAGTGTCTGCACGGACAGGATGAACGCAATCAGTACGCCCAGGATCGTCGCGGTATGCGACGTCTTGCGTCCGACCAAATTACCCAGGAACTGGGTGCCAAGCAAACCTGCAATCGCGGCACCGGCCAGCGGCGCCAGCGGTACGGCAAGAAGGAGGTTAGGGTTGAGGAGTTGCCCCGCCATGATGAACCTTAATCGTTATTATTCGAGAGATCGAGTCTGAAAAACATCAGCCTTTGAGGCTGTCCAGGTCTTCGACGTTGATGGTATCCAGATTACGGAACATCACCACCAGAATAGCCAGACCGATAGCCGACTCAGCGGCGGCAACCGTCAGGATGAAGAAAACGAAGATCTGACCGGCCGCGTCGCCCATGAAATGGGAGAACGCGATGAAATTCATATTCACCGCCAGCAGCATCAATTCGATTGCCATCAGCAATACGATGATGTTCTTGCGGTTCAGGAAAATACCGACGATCGAGATTGCGAACAGGATCGCGCCCAGGACCAGAAAATGTGTGAGCGATAATGTCATGGTGCCTCCTTAACTTCCGGCTCAGCCGCAGGACGCTCGACCACCGCGTCCATCTTGATGATCTTCAGGCGGTCGTTGCGCTTGACGCGCACGGCATCGCCTGGAGCAAAATGCTTGGTGTCCTTGCGTTTGCGCAGGGTCAGTGCAACCGCGGCAACGATGGCCACCAGCAGCACGACGGCAGCGATCTCGAAGGCGAACACATATTCCGTGTAGATCAGCAGGCCCAGTTCCTTGGTGCCGCCCAGGTTGACGTTCACCGGGGCGATGCTAGGCGTAAAGTTGCGGAAACCGTGCCACAGGACAGCGGCCATTTCCAGCACGATGATCACGCCCACCGTCACCGACAAAGGCAGGTAGCCCCAGAAACCTTCGCGCATGCGGTCGATATTGATATCGAGCATCATGACCACGAAGAGGAACAGCACCATCACGGCGCCGACATACACCAATACCAGCACGATGGCCAGGAATTCAGCTTGCAGCAGCATCCAGATGCCCGCTGCGGAAAAGAAGGACAGCACCAAAAACAGTACTGCGTGGACCGGATTACGGGCCGTGATGACGCGCGTCGCTGCCAGAATCAAGATCAGCGCGAAGGCGTAAAACAAAATTGTTTTAAAGTCCATAAAAAACCCAATAGACGTACAGATGAACGAGGGGCGCGCCGCAGCCAGAGGCTACGGCGCATCCATCAGCGATAAGGTGCGTCGGCGGCGCGCGCAGCGGCGATGTCATTTTCATAACGATCACCCACGGCCAGCAACATCTCTTTCGTGTAATACAAATCCCCGCGTTTCTCGCCGTGGTATTCCAGGATTTGCGTCTCGACGATCGAATCGACCGGGCAGGACTCTTCGCAGAAACCGCAGAAGATGCACTTGGTCAAGTCAATATCGTAACGCGTGGTGCGGCGCGAGCCGTCGTCACGCTGTTCCGATTCGATCGTGATGGCCATCGCCGGGCAAACCGCTTCGCACAGTTTGCAGGCGATGCAACGTTCCTCGCCGTTCGGGTAGCGGCGCAGCGCGTGCAAGCCACGGAAACGCGGCGAGATCGGTGTCTTCTCTTCCGGGAATTGCACCGTGATCTTGCGCGAAAACATGTACTTGCCTGTCAGCGCCATGCCCTTGATCAGCTCGCCTAACAAGAGGCTGCTGAAGAAATCTTTTACCTTATCCATTCGTATGCACTCTCTTACTTCCAAATATTCCAGGATGTCTGCATCCAGGCAGCGACGAAGACCAGGTAGACCAGCGTCAACGGGATAAACACTTTCCAGCCGAGGCGCATGATCTGGTCATAACGGTAGCGTGGGAAAGTACCGCGCACCCAGATAAACACCGAGACGATGAAGAAGGTCTTGGCGAACAGCCAGAAGAAGCCGCCGAAACCACCCCAGAACTCGAGGAAGGCAAATGGTGCGGACCAGCCACCGAGGAACATGATCGAAGCGAGCGCGCCGATCAGGATCATGTTGGCGTATTCGGCAAGCATGAACATGGCGTAGGCCATGCCCGAGTACTCGACCATGTGGCCGGCGACGATTTCCGACTCGCCTTCGACGACGTCGAACGGGTGACGGTTGGCTTCAGCCAGGCCCGACACCAGATAGATGACGAACATCGGCAGCAGCGGCAGCCAGTTCCACGACAGGAAGTTCACGCCCTTGTCGGCAAAGAAGCCGATTTGCTGGCCGCCAACGATGTCGATGAAGTTCAGGCTGCCCGAGACCATCAGCACGATGACCATCACGAAGCCCATCGGGATTTCATACGAAATCATCTGAGCCGAGGCGCGCATGGCGCCCATGAACGAGTACTTCGAGTTCGAGGCCCAGCCGGCGATGATGATGCCGTAGACTTCCATCGAGGTAATCGCCAGCAGCATCAGCAAGCCCGCGTTGACGTTGGCCAGCACGGCTTGCGGGCCGAAGGGCACGACCGACCAGGCGGCCAGGGCCGGCATGATGGTCATGATCGGGCCGATCACGAACAGGCCTTTGGCGGCCTTGGACGGGATGATGATCTCTTTGAACAAGAGTTTCAGCGCATCGGCGATCGGTTGCAGCAAGCCCAAGGGACCGACGCGGTTCGGGCCGACGCGGATCTGGATCCAGCCGATCAGCTTGCGTTCCCACAAGGTCAGGTAGGCAACCAGGCCCATCAGCGGCAACAGCACGCACAGGATCTTGATCAGGGTCCAGAAGAACGGCCAGGAGCCGCCCAGCAAATCCTGGCCGCTGCTGTTGATGACGTTTACAAATTCAGGCAGAGCCATCAGATTTTCCCCTCTGCTGTTTCAACTGTGATGTCACCGAACATGCCGCCCAGGCTAGCCGTCGAGGCATGCGCCGCCGACACTTTGACCACATTGGCTGGCAGGCCGGCATGGATTGCCGCCACCAGGATGGCGCTGCCGGAGCCTTGCGCCACTTTGACCTTGTCGCCTGCCTTGATGCCCAGCTTCTCGGCCAATGCTGGCGACAGATGGGCTTGCGGCGCGGCGCCGTCGACCGTGCGTTGCAAAGGTTCGGAGCGGCGTACCAGCGCGTCGGCGAAGTAGATCGGCACGTCGGCGATGCGTTGCAGTGCCGGCGACGCCGGTGCGTAGCTTGCCGCTTCCGGTGCATTTTTCGCGATGTTGTTCAGCTGTGCCGACAGATCGGTCACGCCGGCACCAAACGCTTCGTCGCGGATCGCTTCGGAGGTATCGTAGTCGAAACCGGCCAGGCCCAGGATGTTGCCCAGCACGCGCAGCACTTTCCAGGCTGGACGGGTATCGGCCAGCGGTTTGACGGTGCCGTTGAAGCTTTGCACGCGGCCTTCGCAGTTCACGAAGGTACCCGAGGTTTCCGCGAACGGCGCGATCGGCAGCAAGACATCGGCGTACTCCATGCCATGCTTGAAGGCCGACATCGCCACGACCATCTCGGCGCCATCGAGGGCGGCGCGGGCCGCTTGTGGATTGGCGGCATCGAGTTCCGGCTCGGCGTGCAGCAGCACGTAGGCTTTTTTCGGTACGGCAAAGGCTGCTTGCACGTTGGCGCGCGGCTTGGCGACCAGGTGCGCGCCGACCGTGTTGGCCGCTTCCGTCAGGTAACCGAGCTGGGCGCCCGTCTGTTCGGCGATCCATTGCGCGGCAGCGTGCAGTTGCGACGCTTGCGGGTGTTGCGTTGCCGCGTTACCCAGCAGCACGGCGCCATGGTCGCCAGCCATCAGGCTGGCGGCGATGGCGACGGCCACGTCCGAAGCAACAACTGCTTCAAAACCGGCTGGTGCGGCGATTTCTTTGGCTTTGGCAACAGCGACGACCACTTCCGACAAGGCCGCCAGCCAATCACTCGGCGCGACAATCATCTTGTTGGCGATGCTGATCAATTGATCATCGTCGGACGCGTGCAGGATCGACAGCTTGGCGCCGCCCTTGACGGACGCGCGCAAACGCGTGGCCAGCAAGGGGTGATCCTTGCGCAGGAACGAGCCGATGACGAAGGCGCGCTTGATCTGGCCAAATTCGCTGATCGGCATGCCCAGCCATGGCTTGACGTTAGCGTCGAGCGCGAAGTCGGTCTGGCGCAGGCGGAAGTCAACGTGCTCGGAACCGAGACCGTGGGCGACTTTTTGCAGCAGGACCAGCTCTTCGACGGTCGAATGCGGGGTGGCCAGCGCGGCGATGGCGTCAGCGCCATGCTCATGCTTGATGTTTTTCAAACCGTGCGCCACGTATTCCAACGCCGTCTGCCAATCGACTTCTTTCCACTCGTTGCCTTGTTTCAGCATCGGGGAAGTCAGGCGTTCGGCACTGTCCAGCGCTTCGTACGAGAAACGGTCCTTGTCCGAGATCCAGCACTCGTTGACGGCTTCGTTTTCCAGCGGCAGGACGCGCTTGACCTTGCCAGCTTTCACTTGCACGATCAGGTTGGTGCCCAGGCCGTCATGCGGGCTGACCGATTTGCGGCGCGACAGTTCCCACGTACGGGCGCTGTAGCGGAACGGCTTCGAGGTCAGTGCGCCGACCGGGCACAGGTCGATCATGTTGCCCGACAGTTCTGAGTCGACCGTCTGGCCGACGAAGGACACGATTTCCGAGTGTTCGCCGCGGCCGATCATGCCCAGCTCCATCACGCCGGCCACTTCCTGGCCAAAGCGTACGCAGCGGGTGCACTGGATGCAGCGCGACATTTCCTGCATGGACACCAGCGGGCCGGCTTCCTTCGGCTGCACGACGCGCTTGTCTTCCTTGTAGCGCGATTCGCTCTTGCCGTAGCCCACTGCCAAGTCTTGCAACTGGCATTCGCCGCCCTGATCGCAGATCGGGCAATCGAGCGGGTGATTAATCAGCAAGAATTCCATGACCGACTTTTGCGCCTGCACAGCTTTATCGCTGGCCGAGCGCACGATCATGCCGGCACTGACCGGGGTCGCACAAGCGGGCAAAGGCTTCGGCGCCTTTTCCACTTCGACCAGGCACATGCGGCAGTTCGCTGCGATCGACAATTTCTTGTGATAGCAGAAGTGCGGAATGTAGGTTCCCAATTTGTTGGCGGCGTCCATCACCATGCTACCAGCAGGGACTTCGACTTTTTTGCCGTCTATTTCGATTTCAACCATGGTGATCGTTACCTGACGCAGCTTAGATATATGCGGGCACTAAGCAATGCTTGTGCTCGATATGATATTCAAATTCTTCACGGAAATTCTTAATGAAGGCCCGTACCGGCATGGCGGCCGCATCGCCCAGCGCGCAAATGGTGCGGCCCTGGATGTTGTCGGCGATCGAGTTGAGCATGTCCAGGTCGTCTGGACGACCCTGCCCCTGCTCGATGCGGTGCACCATGCGGTACATCCAGCCTGTGCCTTCACGGCAAGGCGTACACTGGCCGCACGATTCTTCAAAGTAGAAGTAGGACAGGCGTTCCAGCGCCTTTACCATGCAGCGTGTTTCGTCCATCACGATGACGGCGCCCGAACCCAACATCGAACCGGCTTTCGCGATCGAGTCATAGTCCAGGTCGGTCTGCATCATGATGTCGCCGCGGATCACCGGCGCGGACGAGCCGCCAGGGATCACGGCCTTGATCTTTTTGCCACCGCGCATGCCACCTGCCAGTTCCAGCAGGGTCGCAAACGGGGTGCCGAGCGGCACTTCGTAGTTGCCCGGTTTTTCCACGTCGCCCGAGATCGAGAAGATCTTCGAACCGCCGTTGTTCGGCTTGCCCATCGCCAGGTATTTCTCTGGGCCGATGTTCAGCACGAATGGCACGGCCGCGAAGGTTTCCGTGTTGTTGATCGTCGTCGGCTTGCCGTACAGGCCAAACGAGGCGGGGAAAGGCGGCTTGAAGCGCGGCTGGCCTTTCTTGCCTTCCAAGGACTCCAGCAGGGCCGTTTCTTCGCCGCAGATGTAGGCGCCATAACCATGGTGCGCATGCAACTGGAACGAGAACTCGCTGCCCATGATCTTGTCACCGAGAAAACCGGCGGCGCGCGCCTCTTCCAGCGCTTCTTCGAAACGGGCGTACTCGGCCCAGATTTCGCCGTGGATATAGTTATAGCCGACGGTGATGCCCATCGCATAAGCGCCAATGGCCATGCCTTCGATCAGCGCATGGGGATTGTAACGAATGATGTCGCGGTCCTTGAAAGTGCCCGGTTCGCCTTCATCTGTATTGCAGACGAGGTATTTTTGACCCGGGAACTGGCGCGGCATGAAGCTCCACTTCAAGCCGGTAGGGAAACCCGCGCCGCCACGGCCGCGCAAGGACGAGGCCTTGAGGTCGGCGATGATCTGTTCCGGCGTGATTTTCTCTTCCAGGATACGCCGCAGGGCGCTATAGCCGCCGCGGTTCACATAATCTTGCAAATGCCAGTTCTTGCCATCCAGATCCTTCAGGATCAATGGATCGATATGGCGGTTGTGGAGTGACGTCATTTCTTGAGTTCCTCCAGCATGGCGTCGATTTTCTCGTTCGACATCCAGCTGCACATGGTTTTATTACTGACCAGCAAGACCGGCGCATCGCCGCAAGCACCCATGCACTCGCCTTCAACCAGGGTGAACTGGCCATCGGCGGTGGTTTCGCGGAAATCGATACCGAGTTTCTGCTTCAGGTATTCTGCAGCGCGCACGCCGCCCGACAGGGCGCATGGCAGGTTGGTGCACACGGTGATCTTGTGCTTGCCCACGGGCTTGACGTTGTACATATTGTAGAACGTGGCCACTTCCTGCACGGCAATCGCCGGCATGCCGATGTAATCGGCCAGTTCCTTCATGGTGTCCGGCGCCAGCCAGCCCAGTTCATCCTGGGCATGGGCCAGCGCGGCCATGACGGCCGACTGACGCTGGTCGGCCGGGTACTTGGCCAGCTCGCGGTCAATTTTCTTATAGCATTGCTCTGATAACAACATACTTTTTGCCTCTTAGCGGTCAATACTGCCGAACACGATATCTTGCGTCCCGATGATGGTCACGGCGTCGGCAAGCATGTGCCCACGCGCCATCTCGTCGAGCGACTGCAAGTGAGCGTAGTCTGGCGCGCGCAGTTTCATGCGGTACGGCTTGTTGGCGCCATCGGACACCAGGTACACGCCGAACTCGCCCTTCGGATGTTCCACGGCGCTGTAGGCCTCGCCTGGCGGCACGTGGAAACCTTCGGTAAACAGCTTGAAGTGGTGAATCAGCGATTCCATGTTGGTCTTCATGTCGACGCGGCCCGGAGGCGCCACCTTGCGGTTGCTGGTCATGACAGGACCTTCATTGTTGCGCAGCCACTCCACGCATTGCTTGATGATGCGGTTCGACTGGCGCAACTCTTCCACGCGGACCAGGTAGCGGTCGTAGCAATCGCCGTTGGTGCCGATAGGAATGTCGAAATCCATCAGGTCGTACACTTCGTACGGCTGTTTCTTGCGCAAGTCCCACTGCACGCCCGAGCCGCGCAGCATGGCGCCCGTGAAGCCCATGGCCAGCGCATCTTCCGGCGAGACCACGCCGATGCCGACGGTACGCTGCTTCCAGATACGGTTGTCGGTCAGCAAGGTTTCGTACTCGTCCACGGAATTGGGGAAACGGCGTGCGAAGTCTTCGATGAAGTCCAGCAGCGAACCCTGGCGGTTTTCATTCAGCCTGGAAATCGCCTTGGCGTTGCGGATGATCGAGGCCTTGTGCTGCGGCATCGAATCGGGCAAGTCGCGGTACACGCCGCCCGGACGGTAGTAGGCCGCGTGCATGCGCGCGCCCGATACCGCCTCGTAGGCGTCGAACAAGTCTTCGCGGTCGCGGAAGCAATACAGGAACGGGCCCATGGCGCCGACGTCGAGCGCGTGGGTACCGAGCCACATCAGGTGATTCAGGATGCGCGTCATCTCGTCGAACATGACGCGGATGTATTGCGCGCGCAGCGGCACTTCCAGACCCAGCATCTTTTCGATGGCCATCACGTACGCATGCTCATTGCACATCATCGACACATAGTCGAGACGGTCCATGTACGGCACGGATTGCAGATAGGTCTTCTGTTCGGCCAGCTTTTCGGTGGCGCGGTGCAGCAGGCCGATATGCGGGTCGGCACGCTGGATGACTTCGCCATCCATCTCCAGCACCAGGCGCAGCACACCGTGCGCGGCCGGATGCTGTGGCCCAAAGTTCAGGGTGTAGTTCTTAATCTCAGCCATTATTTCATCCCGTAATGTTCTTCGCGGATCACGCGCGGCACGTTTTCCCGCGGCTCGATCGTCACGGGCTGGTAAATCACGCGCTTTTGTTCCGGATCGTAACGCATCTCGACATAGCCGGAGACGGGGAAATCCTTGCGGAACGGATGGCCGATGAAACCGTAGTCGGTCAGCAGGCGGCGCAAGTCGTTGTGGCCTTCGAAGAGGATACCCAGCAGGTCGAACGCTTCGCGCTCGTACCAGTTGACGGCACGCCAGATGTTCACCACGGACGGCAGCAGCGGCATATCGTCATCGGGCGCGAACACGCGCACGCGCACGCGCCAGTTGTGCTTGACCGACAGCAAGTGCGAGACGGCCGCGAAACGCAGGCCATCCCAGCTACCGTCGCCATAGGTCGAGTAGTCGACGCCGCACAGGTCGAGCAACTGCTCGAAATGCAGGGTCGGATCGTCGCGCAAGGTCTGCATCACGGCCAGGTAGTCCTCGGCCTTGACGACCAGGGTGACTTCGCCCAGTGCAACCGTGGTGCTAACGCGATCGCCCAGGGCAGTGCCGAGGGCGTTTTGCAATACTTCTAAATGTGTTGTCATAATCTGAAGCGGCCCGGTTAGCGTGCGATCGTGCTGGTACGCTTGATCTTGTTCTGCAACTGCATGATGCCGTACAGCAAGGCTTCAGCGGTCGGAGGACAGCCAGGCACATACACGTCGACGGGCACGATGCGGTCGCAACCGCGCACCACCGAATAGGAGTAATGGTAGTACCCGCCGCCATTGGCGCAGGAACCCATCGAGATGACCCAGCGTGGCTCTGCCATCTGGTCGTAGACCTTGCGCAAGGCCGGCGCCATCTTGTTGCACAGGGTGCCGGCAACGATCATGACGTCGGACTGACGCGGCGACGGACGAAACACGACGCCGAAACGGTCCATATCGTAGCGGGCTGCGCCCACATGCATCATTTCGACCGCACAGCAGGCCAGACCGAACGTCATCGGGAACATCGACCCGGTGCGCGCCCAGTTGATCAGCTTGTCGGCCGAGGTGGTGATGAAACCTTCGCTTAATACGCCTTCAATAGCCATGGCTTATTCCCAGTCAAGGGCACCTTTCTTCCAAATGTACCAAAATCCGACCACGAATTCAGCGATGAACACCATCATCGTGACGAAACCGGCCCAGCCCAGGTCGCGCATTGCAACGCCCCATGGGAAAAAGAATGCCGTTTCCAGATCGAACAAAATAAACAGGATTGCGACCAGATAGTAGCGCACATCAAATTTCATGCGCGCGTCTTCGAATGCTTCAAAGCCACATTCGTACGGGGAGAGTTTTGCTGCGTCAGGCTTGTGAGGGCCTAACAGGCGCCCCAGGAGCTGGGGAGCGATACCGACACCAAGGCCGATAATAATGAACAGCAGGACGGGGAAGTAATTTTCGAGGTTCACGATTGATAAGCTTATATTGAACGATCGGTTAAATGAGGACGCTGCGATCATTTGCAGCGTATCTAACGCACGACCCCAATCAAAGCTAAGACCAGGATCGAACGACACATCCTCGTAAAAAAAGCCAGCAACTTTGTACGAGCCATGGCTCGTGCGCCGTTGCTGGCTTCTGATTTCTGGTGCCGACGACGAGACTCGAACTCGTACAGCTTGCGCCACTACCCCCTCAAGATAGCGTGTCTACCAATTTCACCACGTCGGCGGTAAGGCCCGTATTCTACTCTGCTTTGCCGCTAAAGTTAATGCACAAATGCATCAAAACACAGATAAAAACGATAAATTTTTACATCTTCCAGCGCGCCACGATTTTTTCCTGCCGCGCTGCCAAAACATTGAGCAATAATCTGCTCGTAATGAGAATTACTCTCGATGAGGTATCGAGTTGCTACAGAATTACTTCGGAATCGCGCCGGCCGGGGTGCTGGCAACCGGTGCCGCCGCCGCTGGAGCGCTGGCCGCTGGCGCCGCAGGCAGCGTCGTCGGGATCGCGCCCGCGCCGGTGACCGGCACTGGCTTGACGACTTTATCCATCACGCCGCCGCCCACCGTGGTGGCGCGCTGATTGGCCATCAGCGACAGGGCCAAGGTGGCGCCGAAGAAGATCGCGGCGGCAACGCCTGTCGACTTCGACATGAAGTTCGACGAACCCGTCGCACCAAACAGGCTGCCCGAGGCACCCGAACCAAACGCGGCCCCCATGTCGGCGCCCTTGCCGTGCTGCAGCAACACCAGCGCGATAATCGACAATGCCGAAATAACCTGTACTACCACTACCAGATTGAACATCATGTTCATTGCAATTCCATTCTTAGTTTAAATTAATTCAATCAGCGGCGTGAATAATCGCCAGGAAATCCGCCGCCTTCAATGCCGCCCCACCGATCAGACCGCCATCGATATCCGGCATCGCCATCAATTCTTTTGCGTTCTCCGGCTTCATGCTGCCGCCGTACAGGATCTGCACGCCGGCGGCCGCTACCGCATTCTTTGTCGCCAGTTGCGCGCGCAATACCTGGTGCACGTCCTGCGCCATTTGCGGCGTGGCTGTCTTGCCCGTGCCAATAGCCCAGACCGGCTCATAGGCCAGCACCAGTTTCGCCACGTCGTCGGCGGAAATCGCCGCCAGCACGGCGCCCAGCTGCTGCGCCACGACCGCGTCGGTCTGGCCCGCTTCGCGCTGCGCCAGCGTCTCGCCGATGCAAACGATAGGCGTAATGCCCGCCGCCAGCGCGGCAACCGTCTTGGCCGCCACCTGCGCATCGCTCTCGCCATGGTAGGCGCGGCGCTCGGAATGCCCGAGCACCACATAGCTGCAGTCGAAATCCTGCAGCATGGCGACCGAGATTTCTCCCGTGTAGGCACCGCTGGCGTGCGCGGAAACATCTTGCGCACCCCAGCCGAGAGGCGAGCCTGCCAATTGCGCCTGGCACTGCGCCAGATATGGCGCGGGCACACAGACGGCGCTGGCGGCGCCAGAGGCAGCCAGGCCAGCCACTATTTCAGACAATAACACCGCGTTCGAGGTGCGACTGCCGTTCATTTTCCAATTTCCGACGACGAGTTTGCGACGCATAGTAGCCTAAATTTTAATAACCCGTCATTCTAACCCCGGCACCGATGCCGGTCAAACAGGCAGCACCCCGTTTCAGGCAACTTGCAACATGATCTTGCCCACGTGCGTGCTCGCCTCCATCAAGGCATGCGCCTCGTTGGCTTTTTCCAACGGGAAAGTCTGATAGATCACGGGCTTGATCTTGCCCGCCTCGATCAGCGGCCAGACGGTCGTGCGCAAGTGCTGCGCGATGGCGGCCTTGAAGGCGACTGTACGGGGACGCAAGGTGGAACCCGTCACCGTCAGGCGGCGGCGCAGCAAGCTACCCAGGTCCAGCTCCGCTTTGGTGCCACCCTGCACGGCGATCAGGCCGATGCGGCCGTCGTCGGCCAGGCAATCGATTTCGCGCGGCAGATAGTCGCCGCCCACCATGTCGAGGATGACGTCGACGCCTTTGCCATCAGTCAATTCCTTGACGACGGCAACGAAATCTTCCGTGCGGTAATTGATACCCCGTTCGGCGCCCAGCGCCTCGCAGGCGCGCGCCTTTTCGTCGCTGCCGGCCGTGGCGAAGACGCGATGGCCGAGCGCAGCGGCCAATTGAATGGCCGCCACGCCGATGCCGGAGGTGCCGCCCTGCACCAATAAGGTTTCACCATCGGCCAGCGCGCAGCGGTCGAAGACATTGCTCCACACGGTGAAGAAGTTTTCCGGCAGCGATGCGCCTTCCAGCGCCGTCAAGCCTTTGGGCAGGGGCAGGCACTGGCCGCTTGGGGCGGCGCAGTATTCGGCATAGCCGCCGCCCTGCACCAGCGCACAGACCAGGTCGCCCTTCTTGAATGTCGTGTTGCTGAAATCGCCATCGACGACTTCGCCCGCCACTTCCAGGCCCGGCAAGTCCGACGCGCCGGCGGGCGGCGCATACTTGCCCAGGCGCTGCAGCACGTCGGGACGGTTGATGCCGGCCGCGTGCACCTTGATCAGCAGTTCGCCCGCCTTGTATGGCGGCATGGGACGTTCGGCGATCTGTAAAACGTCGGCGGGACCTGGCTGGCTGATGGCAACTGCACGCATGGCGGGACTCTCTGAAGGGAAAACGGCGATTGTACGCCAAGCCGCGCGCCCCTGCAGACCACCGCCCCGTCTTAACCGGCGCCCGTTTTCGACTGGCGCGGCAAGGGCGTGCCCGGCTTCCATTTCGCCGACAGGGCCTGGCCCTCCTCGACTTGCTCATGCGTCATCTTGCGCACCACGGCGGCGCGCTGGTCGGCCGCATTCGCGTTGCCATTCGCCGCCGCCAGGTTCCACAGCATGTAGGCGATGACGTTGTCCTGCGGCACGCCACCCATGTGGTAGCGGTACATCAGGCCCAGCACCTGCTGCGCCTCCGCATGGTTCTGCTCGGCTGCCTTGCGGAACCAGCCCACGGCCTGCTTGTGATCCTGCAGCACGGCGTTGCCCGTGTAATACATGGCGCCCACCACGTACTGGGCGTCGGCCTTGCCCTGCTCGGCCGCCTTGCGGTGCCAGAACATGGCTTGCTTGTAATCCTGCGGCAAGCCCCGTCCCATGTAATACATCAAGCCCAGCAAATGCTGGGCATCGGCGTTACCGGTCTTAGCAAGGGGCAATATTTCCTTGTAAGCCAGCGCGTAATTCTTGTTGTTGTAGGCGCTGGCGCCTTCGGCGAAGCCTGCCCGCGCGGGTAGCTGTATCGTCAACAGCATGAGTAATGTAATGATCAGTTTTTTCATCGGAATGGGATGTGGTCTGACTACTTGTTCTTGTCCTGCCGAAGGCATGCGGCAGGATGCTTTTACTTCCAGCTAACTTTGCCCAGGCCCTCTACGCTGACATCGCGGTTGGCCGGCTTGCCGTACACCACCACCGAACCGAGTCCGCTCAGGTTCAGCTTGGCATTCGTATGGGCATTCACCGTGGCGTTGCCCAGGCCGCTCAATTCCAGGTTCACGGCGTCCGCTTCGAATTGCTGCGCATTCAGACTGCCCAGGCCGCCCAGGCTGGCTTTCAGGGTGCGCCCGCGTCCGCCCAGCACCACCGAGCCGGCGCCCTGCAAGTCCAGCTCGGCCCGCTCATTGTTGCCGATCCACAGCTGCATGCTGCCCACGCCGCCCAGGCTGGCATTGAGCTTGCGGTAGTCGCCCACCAGCTTGATGCTGCCCGCCCCTTCCAGCGACAGGGTCAGTTCCTCACCCTTGAAACCCGTGATGTCCGTGCTGCCAAAGCCTTCCGAGCTGACTTCGCGCAAATTCGGCAGCACCAGGTCGGCGCGGATCGACGAAGGGCCGAGCTTGAAGCCGCGTACTTCCGTCTCGATGTGCAAGGTGTCGCCGCTTTGCGCCGTGCTGACATCGGCGATGTAGCGCTTGTCGGCCGTGATGCTCAAGGACGCCACGTTGCCCTGGCGAATGCGCACTTCCATCACGCCGTCGAGCTTGACGCGCACCACGCGGGCGTCGATGTTGCGCATTTCCAGCAAGCGGGTCTCGGCCGCCACGCCGCGCACCAGGCCAAAAGTCGCCAGGAACAGCAGCGCCAGTTGCAGTATCTTTTTCATGTAGTGCATCCTCGGTATCTTGTTTTTTTCTGTCTGGCCGCCCGCCGGGGGCGCCTGCATTGCTCGCGCCTCGCACTCTAGCAGCGCGGAAAATGACTGGCAATGACTTTGACGCCTGACAAAACCGTAGCGAGCGGCAGTGAGTTGTGGCCGAGAAGCGGAACTGTGCGAATGCACAGTGAGCATCGGAAGCCGCAAATCGCGACGCGCAGTAGGTTTTGATGGGTGTCTTATGCGAAACGGGCTTTTTCGGTGGCGCTCAGGCGCTTGGCCTTGACCACCACCACGTGCATGGCAGCCTTGCCCGCTGGCGCGGCCACGGTGGCCGTGGAACTGGCTACTTGCAGGGCCGGAGCGGCCGGGGCGATGGCGTAGCAGCTGGCGCCGAACACGATGGCGGCGGCAACGGCAATGACTTCCATGTTTTGAGCGACGTTCATGTGAATCTCCTCGGGTGTCTGGCAGTGGGCTTGCGGTATGGTGTCACTATAGCCATACCGCCCCCGGCCGACACGCCGATTGCGACGAACTGCGCTTTTGGCAGGCTGGCCTGACAAAAACGCGGATAAACGTGCCGAATAAGCGTCGCGACTGCTGTACGCTTAAAACTCTTCCCACTCGTCGGCGCCGGACTTGGCTGCCTTGACGGGCTTGGCCGGCGACAGCGCGCGGGCTGGCGCGCGCGGCGCAGGAGCGGCCGGCTTCGCCTTGAGGCGCGTCACGGGCGCGGGTGCCGCGGCAGGGTCCGCATCACCGAGGCGGAACATGCCGACGGCTTGCGCCAGGTCCACCGCCTGCTCCTGCAGGCTTTCCGCGGCAGCGGCAGCCTGCTCGACGAGGGCCGCATTTTGCTGTGTCATGGTATCCATGTGCGTGACGGCCGTATTGATCTCGCCGATGCCGGCGCCCTGTTCGCGGCTGGCCACCGTGATCTCGCTCATGATGGTCGTCAATTGCTGCACCGAGGCCACCACCTGATCCATGGTCTGGCCCGCTTCATTGACGAGGCGCCCACCCGCATCGACTTTTTCCACCGAGTCGCCGATTAATTCCTTGATTTCCTTCGCCGCGCCTGCGGAGCGTTGCGCCAGGTTGCGCACTTCGGACGCCACCACGGCAAAGCCCCTGCCCTGCTCGCCCGCGCGCGCCGCCTCGACGGCCGCGTTCAGGGCCAGGATATTCGTCTGGAAAGCGATGCCGTCAATCACGCCGATGATGTCGACGATCTTGCGCGAACTTTCCTGGATGCCAGCCATCGTGCCCACCACTTGTTGCACCACGCGCCCGCCCTTGGCCGCCACTTCCGAGGCGGACATGGCCAGCTCGTTGGCCGCATGCGCGTTTTCCGCATTCTGCTTGACGGTCGAGGTCAGTTCATCCATCGAGCTGGCCGTTTCTTCCAGCGCGCCCGCCTGCGCTTCCGTGCGCGAGGACAGGTCGGCGTTGCCGGCGGCAATATCGGCCGACTCGCTGCGCACCAGGGCGCTGATGCTGCGGATCTGCACCAGCACGGTGGCGATTTTTTCCACGAACAAATTGAAGGCCTTGGCGATCTGCGCCAGTTCGTCCGTGCCTTGCGCGTCGAGGCGGCTGGTCAGGTCGCCGTCGCCCGTGGCGATCGCTTCCATCGCATCGCGCACCAGGCCCAGGCGGCGCAGGGCGCGCGCCACCAGCGCACTCAAGACTGCGGCGGCCAGGGCCAGCACCAGCAAGGCCGTCAGGGCCGAGGCGCGCAGCATGGAGCTCAATGCTTGCGTCGCTTCCGCGCGGTCGAGCACGGTCGCCAGCAGCCAGTCGCTGCCCGGCACTTTACTCACATGCAAGATGCCGTTACGCTCGCCGAGGCGAATGGCGGCGCCGTCGCCGCTCTTTTCAATAGCGGCCAGCGCCTGCGCGCTCAGGCCCGGATCGAGCTCGGCCAGCGGTTTCAGGGTCAGCTTGCCGTCAGGATGGGCGATGATCTTGCCGCCGCCATCGACGAGAAAGCCGTAGCTGGACGCCGTCGGCTTGATCGAAGCGACGTTTTGCACCACGGCATCCATCATCACATCGGCCGCCATCACGCCCGTCACGCTGCCCTTGCCGCCCAGCGGCTCGGCAAACGTCACCACCAGCTTGCCCGTGCTGGCGCCGATATACGGCGCCGTGATGACGGGGCCGCCCGTTTCAGAGGCCAGCTTGTACCAGGGCCGCGCTGTGGGATCGTAGTCGGCGGCACGCTGGCGCTCCTGCGAAAAGACGGCGTGCTTGTCGGCAAAGCCGATATACGCCATGTCGAACGTGCCCGCCTGCTCGGCCGCCTTCAGGGCCGGCAGCGGATCGGCCGCCGTGGCGCCCTGCTTGAGAGAAGCCACCACGGCTTGCTTGGAGCGCAGCCACTCGGCGATCGCTTGCGCGTGGCTGTGCGACAACTGCAGCATCTGCGTGTCGAGCGCGGCCAGGGTGCTGGAGCGCGTAGTGAAGAAATTGGCGATGGCCACAGCCAGCATGGCCAGCACGACGATGGAAACGGCGATGGCGATCAGCCGCGCCTTAAGGGAGGACAACATGGTGCATCCAATAAAAAAGAGAAAATCGGGAGGGATGCACCATGGTCGGGGAATAAGATTTTGTCGTCAAGCAATACTGACTCTCAATTACCCAGAAACAACAATTGATACCATATATAAATCAAGTCTCGCCGCGCAGCTTGCGCAAGGCCGGCGATTCACCGCCCGTGGCCTCGATACGGAAGCGGGCAAACGCCTGCTCCAGTGCGGGGTAGCGGCGCAAGCCGCCTTCCGTAAAATAACGCCCGCCGGGGATATCGCCCCATGGCAGGGGCGCGCTCAAGGCGCCGCTGCCAGCCAGGGCCAGCAGCGGCTCGACCGCGCTGCGCAAGTCGGCCACCTCCCCGTCGGCGAGCGCCAGGCGCGCCAGCAACTGTTCCAGTTCGGCGGCGCAGGCTTGCAAACGCTGTTGATCCATCATCTCTCCTCAGTTCCTGATCGTGCCGATCAGCACGGGCGCCGACCACAGGCTGCGGTTCGGCAGCAGATATTGTTGCGCCCCACCACGCCGTCGCACCAGCCCGCCCAGCTCTTCCGTCGGCGCCACCTGGCTGACGAACACGTTCACCGTGCCCTTGGGCATGATCTGGTACACATCATACAGCGGCGCCTCGCTCTTCAAGGGCAAGCCGAAACAGTCGGCCAGGCTGGCGCACTGGCCAGATGCCAGCTGCAATTGCGCGCTGGTGGTGAAATACGGCGAATACGGCGACACATTCTGGCCATGCGGCACGATTTTTACCAATGCAGCCGACATGGCTTGCAGGTCCGGCAAGGTGCTGCCGGAAGCGAGCTGCTCGACCGCGCGCGCATAAATCGTCTCGGCCGGGGCGGCCGGGTCGGCGGCGCGCAGTTCGCGCAGAAACTGCTGTCCTGGTCCGCTATCGAGATAGGAGTCGATAGCTTGCCGCGGCAAGCCCGCCGTCTTGAAAGTGCTGAGGTCATTGATTTCGCGTGCATGCACGGCGCGCAAGGCGTCGATATCCTGCGCCGGCATCGCCGTGGACGCGCCGGCAATGGGAATCGGCAGCGGCACCGGCGTCGGTGCGCGGTCCAACTGGGCCCGGACGCCGGGCGCGACGGCAAGTAGAAAGGCGGCGGCCAGCCCGCAGAATGTGCGCATGCTGCATCTCCTTGGAAGACTCGTTCAGGGGAAGATCCCCTCCAGAATCTACAAGGCGTACAACTGGCCAATGCGAGCTGGATCAAGGCCGATGCGCAAAGCGCCATCTACCTTGATCCAGCACAAACGCGGCGCAAAAAAAACCGCCAGGGCTTGCGCGCTGGCGGTTGTTGAGCATGCGGCCTAGGCCGCAGTCAGTCTGACTTAAGCGGCTGGCGCTTCGTTGCCTTCAGCAGCTTTCATCGACAGTTTCAAACGACCGCGGTCGTCCGTTTCCAGAACCTTGACGCGGACCAGCTGGCCTTCTTTCAGGTAGTCGGCCACGGCGTTGACGCGCTCGTTGGCGATCTGCGAGATGTGCAGCAAGCCGTCTTTGCCTGGCATGACTTGCACGATGGCGCCGAAGTCCAGCAGTTTCAGCACGGTGCCTTCATAGGTCTTGCCCACTTCGACGGAGGCGGTCAGTTCTTCGATGCGGCGCTTGGCTTCCTGGCCGGCAGCGGCGTCGACCGAAGCGATGGTGACCACGCCTTCGTCGCTAATGTCGATCTGGGTGCCCGTCTCTTCGGTCAGCGCGCGAATCACGGCGCCGCCCTTGCCGATCACGTCACGGATTTTTTCCGGGTTGATCTTGATGGTGATCAGACGCGGTGCGAAATCGGACAGTTCGGTTTTGACGTGCGGCATGGCTTTTTGCATTTCGCCCAGGATGTGCTCGCGGCCTTCCTTGGCTTGCGCCAGCGCCACTTGCATGATTTCCTTGGTGATGCCCATGATCTTGATGTCCATCTGCAGCGCCGTGATACCGTTGCGGGTACCGGCTACCTTGAAGTCCATGTCGCCCAGGTGATCTTCGTCGCCCAGGATGTCGGACAGCACGGCAAACTTGCCGCCTTCCTTGATCAGGCCCATGGCGATACCGGCCACGTGTTCTTTCATCGGCACGCCGGCGTCCATCAGTGCCAGGCAGCCGCCGCACACCGATGCCATCGACGAGGAACCGTTCGATTCCGTGATTTCCGAGACCAGACGCACCGAGTAGCTGAACTCTTCAGCTGCTGGCAGGGCGGCGATCAGCGCGCGCTTGGCCAGGCGGCCGTGGCCGATTTCGCGGCGTTTCGGCGTACCGACACGGCCCGTTTCGCCGGTGGCGAACGGAGGCATGTTGTAATGCAGCATGAACGAATCGGTGAACTCGCCCATCAGCGCATCGATCTTCTGGCTGTCGCGGGCGGTGCCCAGGGTAGCGACGACCAGCGCCTGCGTTTCGCCGCGCGTGAACAGGGCCGAACCGTGGGTGCGTGGCAGCACGCTGGTGCGGATCGAGATCGGACGCACGGTGCGCGTGTCGCGGCCGTCGATGCGTGGCTCGCCGTCCAGGATTTGCGTACGCACGATTTTCGCTTCGATGTCGAACAGGATGTTGTTCACTTCGGCGCTGTCGATGGACGCGCCACCGTTGGCGGCCGCTTCAGCCGACAGGTCGGCGATCACTTCCGACGTCGCCGCTTTCAGCTTGGCCGTACGCTCTTGCTTGTCCTTGGTTTGATACGCGTCATTGATCTTGGCGTTGGCGAAATGCGCGACGCGGGCGATCAGTGCTTCGTTTTTCGGCGCAGGCGCCCATTCCACTTCCGGCTTGCCACCGTCGCGCACCAGGTCGTGAATGGCGTCGATGACGACTTTCATCTGGTCGTGGCCGAAGACCACGGCGCCCAGCATGATTTCTTCGGACAGCTGTTTCGCTTCCGATTCGACCATCAGCACGGCCGTTTCGGTACCGGCGACCACCAGGTCCATTTCCGACGTTTTCAGTTGCTGGACGGTCGGGTTCAGGATGTACTGGCCATTCGCGTAACCGACGCGCGCAGCGCCGATCGGGCCACTGAAAGGCACGCCCGAGACGCACAGGGCAGCCGAGGCGCCGATCATGGCGGCGATGTCCGGATCGATTTCAGGGTTGACCGACAACACGTGAATGATGACTTGCACTTCATTCAGGTAGCCTTCCGGGAACAGCGGACGGATAGGACGGTCGATCAAACGGGATGTCAGTGTTTCTTTTTCGGAAGGACGGCCTTCGCGCTTGAAAAAACCGCCCGGGATTTTACCGGCAGCATAGGTTTTTTCGACATAATCTACCGTCAAAGGGAAGAAATCCTGGCCTGGCTTGGCATCTTTGCGTGCCACCACCGTTGCCAGAACGACGGTATCTTCGATCGACACCAGCACTGCGCCGGATGCCTGACGTGCGATTTCGCCGGTTTCCAGGGTCACTTGATGTTGACCGTACTGGAAGGTTTTCGTAACTTTGTTAAACATGGGGTATCCCTTTTCTAATTGCCGACAGATTTTCAGGGGCTGTCGTTCACCTCACCACAGGCGGTGGAAAAACCGTTGCCGCCTTTACTACTTTACTTTTAAAGCATGATATCGGTAAGAGAATACGTTACTTACCGACATAAATCCGGAATTCAAATGACAAAATGCCCGCGTCAGCGAACTGGCGCAGGCATTTCTGTATAAACCTTGTACGGCAAAAATTACTTGCGCAGACCAAGTTTAGCGATCAGGTCGCGATAACGGGTAGCGTCTTTCGACTTCAGGTACGACAACAGGCTCTTACGACGGTTGACCATCATGATCAGGCCGCGGCGGGAGTGGTGATCTTTCGAGTGGGCTTTGAAGTGGCCGTTCAGTTCGTTGATGCGAGCTGTCAGCAGTGCAACTTGCACTTCAGGGGAGCCGGTGTCGTTTTGACCACGTGCGTTGTCCGCGATAATAGCGGCTTTGTTGATGTTTTCTACTGTCATGATAAACCTTTCACATGCGGTGCACAGAGTCTGAACCCTATCCACCGTGAACTACGATGATTGAAATACTGGCCTATGCTGCCAACCAGACGCGCAAGTATATCGGAAAAAAGCCCGTCTGTATCCTGCCGTGCGCTCTTTTCTCGGCGCATGATAGGATTTCCCCGCATTTCAGGAGGATAACCATGAAAAAACTGCTCAAATTAGCAACGCCTGTGCTGCTGGCCGGGCTGGCCGGCTGCGCCAGCTGGAACGTCCCGCCGCCGCAAGCGGGCGAGCCGCGCGCCGCCGTGGAAGCGCGCCTGGGCCGGCCGACGAATATCTATCAATTGCCCACCGGCCCGGAACTGGAATACGCCACGGGGCCGTACGGCCAGTACACGTACATGGCCCGCTTCGGCCCCGACGACAAGCTCATTTCCTACGAGCAAGTGCTCGACACGCCGGGCTTTGCCCGCATCAAGGTGGGCGTGTCGACCCAGCAAGACGTGCTGCACACGCTGGGCCGCCCGACGGAAACATCGTACCTGTCTCTGCCGAAACTGCACGTCTGGTCCTACCGCTACAAGGAATCGGGCGTGTGGGATTCCATGATGCACGTGCACTTCGACCACGACGGCATCGTGCGCATGATGATGAACGGCCCCGATCCGGCCAAGGAAGAGCGACGATTTTTCTGGTAGTTAGCGCCCCTTCACGGCTGGGGATCGATACGCTCGTCTTTAGCATGCAGCTTGTTCAAGGCTGACAAATACGCCTTGGCCGACGCGACGATGATGTCCGGGTCGGCGCCCACGCCATTGACGATGCGCCCGTCGCGCGACAATCGCATCGTCACTTCGCCCTGCGACTGCGTGCCCGTGCTGATGGCATTGACGGAGAACAAGACCAGCTCCGCGCCGCTGGCGGCCGCGCTTTCGATGGCGTTGACGGTGGCGTCAACGGGACCGTCGCCCTGCCCTTCGCAGCTGAGTTGCTTGCCGCCGACGAGAAACTCCACGCGCGCGTGCGGCACCGCGCCCGTCGTCGACTGCTGCGTCAGGGAAATGAAACGGTAGTGCTCACTCTCCTGCGCCTGCTGTTCCTCGCTGACGAGGGCCATGATGTCTTCGTCGAAAATCTCGGATTTCCGGTCCGCCAGCTCCTTGAAGCGGAGAAAAGCCGCGTTGACTTCCGCCTCCGATTCCAGCGCGATACCCAGCTCGTGCAGCCGCTGCTTGAAGGCGTTGCGGCCCGACAGTTTACCGAGGACGATCTTGTTGGCGGTCCAGCCCACGTCTTCGGCGCGCATGATTTCATACGTCTCGCGCGCCTTTAAAATGCCGTCCTGGTGGATGCCGGAGGCGTGCGCAAAGGCGTTCGCACCGACCACCGCCTTGTTCGGTTGCACGGCAAAGCCCGTGATTTGCGACACCATTTTGGAGGCCGCCACGATTTGCGTCGTGTCGATGCCGACCGTCAAGTTGTAATAGGCGGCGCGCGTGCGCAGCGCCATCACCACCTCTTCCAGCGCCGTGTTGCCGGCCCGCTCGCCGAGGCCATTGACGGTACACTCGATCTGCCGCGCGCCGCCGATCATGACGCCGGCCAGCGAATTGGCCACGGCCAGGCCCAGGTCGTTATGACAATGCACGGACCAGATGGCTTTATCGGAGTTCGGGATGCGTTCGCGCAAGCGCTTGATGGTATTGCCGAAGATCTCAGGCACGGCATAGCCCACCGTGTCGGGGAAATTGATGGTGGTGGCGCCCTCGGCGATCACGGCTTCGAGCACGCGGCACAGAAAATCTTCGTCGGAGCGGCTGCCGTCTTCGGGGCTGAATTCGATATCGTCCGTGAACTGGCGCGCGTAGCGCACGGCGTTTTGCGCCTGTGTCAGCACTTGCTCGGGCGTCATGCGCAGTTTCATCTGCATGTGCAGGGGCGAGGTGGCGATGAAAGTGTGGATGCGCTTGCGCTCGGCAGGCGCCAGCGCTTCGGCGGCGCGCGCGATGTCGCGGTCATTGGCGCGCGACAGCGAGCAGATGGTGGACTCGCGTACGGCGCCGGCAATCGCCCGTATCGACTCGAAGTCGCCCTGCGAGGCGGCGGCGAAGCCCGCCTCGATCACGTCGACCTTCATGCGTTCGAGCTGCTTTGCGATGCGCAGCTTTTCCTCGCGCGTCATGGAGGCGCCCGGCGATTGCTCGCCGTCGCGCAAGGTGGTATCAAAAATGATGAGTCGGTTGCTGGTGTTCATGGCTGCTCCTGGCTGGCTGAAGACTGGCGACGCTACCGACTCAGCGCATTAATGCTCGGGGTCGGTCTGGATGATGCTGACGGGCTTGCCCTTCGCCATGCGCCAGAAAAACACGGCGTAGCCGGACAGGCCATAGGCGACGAAAATCGGGAACAGCACTTTCGGCGGGTCGATGGAAATGAGCGCGAAGAACAATGCCAGCAGGAATACCACGATGAAGGGCACGGACTTGCGGAAATTCACATCTTTAAAACTGTAGAACGGCACGTTCGTGACCATGGTCAGGCCCGAGAACAGGGCGATGGTCCACGAGACCCAGGCCAGCTGGTTGCCGGCAAATTCCAGGTCGTTCATCAGCAGGATGAAACCGGCGACCATGGCCGCCGCCGCCGGGCTGGGCAAGCCCTGGAAGAAGCGCTTGTCGACCACGGCGATGTTCGTGTTGAAACGGGCCAAGCGCAAGGCGGCGCCGGCGCAATACACGAACGCGGCCAGCCAGCCCAGCTTGCCCATGCCGCGCAGCGACCATTCATAGATCACCAGCGCCGGCGCGGCGCCGAACGACACCATGTCGGACAGGCTGTCGTACTGGGCGCCGAATTCGCTCTGCGTATTCGTCAGGCGCGCGATGCGGCCATCGAGGCCGTCGAGGATCATGGCGATGAAGATGGCCCAGGCCGCGTGTTCGAATTTCTGGTTCATGGCCATGACGATGGCGTAGAAGCCGCAAAACAGGGCTGCCGTCGTGAAGGCGTTCGGCAACAGATAGATGCCGCGGCGGCGCAGGGTTTTCTTGCCAGTGCCATCGCTCACCGGCTGGCGCACGAATTTGCTGAAGCGGGACGCTTTGGAGACTGCGGGATTGCCGTTCTTGCCTCTACGACGGGGGAAGTTTGCCATGTTGTTCCATATCTTGTGTGCTGCGGGGGATTCGGTGCCAGATGGCAGGCGCATTCGTCTCGCGGCATGCGCCTGCCGATGTTGCCATTATAGAGGAGCTGCCGCCAAAGAAAAGCACGGCGGCGTCAAGCTGGCAATATTGACGCCGATTCAAGCTTTATTTGAAGCGGATCTTCGCCACCAGGCCCATGTTCAGGGTCGTTTCGCCTGCCTCAAAACTCGGTTCGGCCACCTGGTTGCCGCCATAGCCCATGGCATCGGCGCTCATGGCGCGTGCACCTGCCATGTTAGGGCGCTGCGCATAGTTGCCCGAACCTTCGAAATCGATGGTGTCGATCACGGCCTCATTGACATTGCGGCCCATGGCGCCGGCGATGGCGGCCACGCGCTCATTGAGGTTCTGGTAGGCGGCGGCGATGCGCTGGTCGTCGAGCTTGCGGATGGTGGCGGGCGCCAGGCCGAAGTTCAAACGGTTCAGGGTCAGCACGCCTTGCGCTGCGGAAACTGTCTTCGGCAAGGCGGCCAGGTTCGTCGTCGTCACCTGCAGGTATTGACCCACGCGCCAGCCGGTCGGCACGCGCGGTTTGGCGGCGACACCCGGCGGCAGCGGCGCCGTTTCCGGGTACACGGCGTACGTGTAGTAGCCCTGGGTCTTGAGTACGGCTTGCGGATCGGCTTTCTTGACGATGGCCGCGCCCTGGTTCATCTTCTGGTTGACGCGCGAAGCGGCGGCGGCCTTGTCCTTGTCCTGCTCTTCGACGGCCAGGGTGACGGTCACCTGGTCGTTCGCATGCACGACCTCACCGTTCGCGGGCACCACCACGAGGGTGCCGGAGGTGGGCAAGGTTTGCGCCTGTGCGGACAGGGCAACGGTAGCGACGGCCGCAGCCAGCATCGATTTCATGACGGTCATGGTGTTCTCCTGGAAAATAATGGGGCAAAAACGATCATGGGGCCAACAGCCCCATGATCGTTTTAAAACATGCTAGTGCGGAAATAGTTCCACGCTAGCGTTACTTGAACTTGACCTTGCCGACGACACGCATGTCGAGCGTGGTTTCGCCCGGCTCGAAGCTCGGTTCGGCCACGGTGCTGTCTTCGGCCATCTTGGCGCTGCGCATCATCATCGGCGCGGCGGCAGCACGGCTTTCGTTGGCGTAGTTGCCCGAACCTTCGAAGTCGACCGTATCGAGCACGGCGTCAGACACATTGCGGCCCATGGCCTTGGCGATGGCGGCCACGCGCTCATTGAGGTTCTTGTACGTGGCGGCGATGCGCTGGTCATCGAGCAGGCGGATGGTTTCCGGCTTCAGGCCGAAATTCAGGCCATTCAGGGTCAGCACGCCTTGCGCCGCCGATACGGTTTTTGGCAAGGACGCCAGGTTGGCCGTCGTCACTTCCAGGTACTGGCCGACTCTCCAGGCCGTCGGCAAACGTGGCTTGGCCACGGCGCCGGCCGGCAATGGGCGCTCTTCCGGATACACGGGATAGGTGTAGTAGCCGTACGATTTCAGCGCTGCCGATGGGTCAGCCTGCTTGACGATGGCGATGCCCTTGTTCATCTTCTGGTTGACTCGCGACGCGGCGGCAGCCTTGTCCTTGTCCTGTTCTTCGATGGCCAGGGTAGCGACCACCTGGTCATTGACATGCTTGACTTCGCCAAATGCGGGGACGACCACCAGGGTGCCGGAGGTTGGCAAGGTTTGCGCTTGTGCGCTCAGGGCAATAGTGGCTGCGGCGGCAACAAGGACGGATTTCATCACGGTCATGGGGGGTACTCCTAGCTAGTTAATGTGGCTGACAGCCCGCGAAAGGGACGCTTTTGCCATCCCTTTCGCCTGAGAAACTTGTCAAACTGTGTAGATTCTAACGCCTCATTCATTCCTGTGGCGCAAATTAACAAATCGTCACAAAATGCGCCTGCCAGTCACATCTGCTCACATTTCAACACACCGCCACACAAAATAACAGTGTTTTTAGTGACCCAGCACCGCGCCGCCGCTGCGCCGGCCCGGCTTGAAACTGTGGCGGTGCGCGCGCCAGGCGATGGTCAATGCCACCAGCAGCAAGGCCAGCATGGCCCACGGGAACGATGCCGCGCCATAGCCGTCGAGCAGCATGCCGCCCGCCAGGCCGCCGCCCGCGATGGCCACGTTCCAGATGGTCGCCACCATCGCCTGCGCCACGTCCATGCCATCGCCGGCCGCGTCCGCCGACGCCGTCTGCAGCAAGGTGCCGGCGCCGCCGAAGGTGATGCCCCAGATGGCCATGCTGACATAGATGACGATGGGGGAGTCCATCGCCAGCCCCAGCACCACCACCACGAGGGCAAAGGCGGCGATGCAGCCCAGCACGAGCGGGCGCAGCCAGCGGTCGATCAGTTGGCTGACCAGCCAGATACCGGCCAGCGAACCCACGCCATACACGAGCAGCACCAGGTCGACGCGGGGGCGCAAGCCGGACGGCGCCAGGAACGGCGCGATATAGGTATACAAAATGTTATGCGCCAGCATCCAGGCGACGATCACAAACAGAATCGGCCGCACGCCCGGCGTCACGAACACCTGGCGGATCGACAGCCGTTCGCCACGCTTTTGCCCCGGATAATCGGGCACGACCAGCAACACCCACGCGACCAGCACCACGGCCAGGCCGGACATGATGCCAAAGATGCTGCGCCAGCCCAGCACGCCACCCATCAGGGTACCCAGCGGCACGCCCAGCGACAAGGCCAGCGGCGTGCCGATCATGGCAATGGCCATCGCCCTGCCCTGCTGCTCGGGACGCACCATGCGGCGCGCATAGCCTGCCATCAAACCCCAGGCCAGCCCGGCGGCCATGCCCGTGACGAAGCGCGCGGCCAGGGCGACCATATAGTTGGGCGCCAGGGCCGTCGCCGTATTGAAGATCAGAAAACCGATGATGGCCAGCAGCAAGACATTGCGCCGGCGCCAGGTGCTGGTGAGCGCCGTCAGGGGAATCGCGGTCAGGATGGAACCGATGGCGTACACGGTCACCAGCTGGCCCGTCATGACTTCGGAAATGCCGAGGCCCTGGGCGATCTGCGGCAGCAAGCCGGCCGGCAAGGTTTCCGACAGGAGGGCAAGAAACGCCGTCATGGCCAGGGCCAGCAAGGCCAGGATGGGAATGGAAGAGTCAACAGCAGCCTGCGAGGGCGCCGTGGCGGTGATACGGTCAGTCATGGGGGGTCCTTCTTCTTGCGCAGGCGGCTAAAAAACTAGCGCCTGGCGTGCGACAAAAGCGGTGATGCGCGTTGCGGTCGGCAGATACCGAAACAGATGCAGTCCATAGGAAACTGCAAAGGAAGGGCGGGATTATATAGGAGACGGGCGAAAAACGTGCGTGCTCAAACAACCGTGCTCAGGCTGGCGTCATGCAGGCATCATTGGCCGCCTTGCGTGGCGAAAACCAGGCATTCGATTTCGGACTGTACAGCAAGGCGCAGATGACGGCGAACGTGAGCGCGCCAGGCAAGACGTGCATCTTGACCGGCAAGGTCGCCAGGCAGAACGCAATGTCGATCACGCCCCACACCAGATACACGGTGCGTGCGCCACGCTGCCGTTGCAGCATGGCCAGCGCCGCCACCAGAGTAATGCCCTGACTGAAGAGCAAAATCGCGTATTGCGCCTCGGCGGGAATCACGCCGTCCCCCATGGCGGCCAGCATCGCGGGATCGTTGCGACCGAGGTAAGCCGACACCAGCGCTGACAGCGAACCGATGACCAGAAACCAGCAGCTGATGGCAACCAGGACGGGGCGTTTGACCAGATGAAGATTGCCGACAAAAACTTTAGAAAAAACAAGCATGGTGCTCACGGTATGGTTGAATGGCCCTGATTGTAATAAAAAAAGCCGGCTTGCGCCGGCTTCTTGTGAAGAACTACAACCGCTTAGTTTTTCGACTGGTCAACCATCTTGTTCTTGGCGATCCAAGGCATCATGGCGCGCAGTTTGGCGCCCACTTCTTCGATCGGGTGCTCGGACGTCAGGCGACGGCGCGAGATCAGGGTCGGTGCGCCTGCCTTGTTTTCCAGGATGAAGCTCTTCGCGTATTCGCCCGTTTGAATGTCTTTCAGGCATTGACGCATCGCATCCTTGGTGGCCGAGGTCACAACCTTAGGACCGGTCACGTATTCGCCGTATTCGGCGTTGTTCGAGATCGAGTAGTTCATGTTGGCGATGCCGCCTTCATAGATCAGATCGACGATCAGTTTCAGTTCGTGCAAGCACTCGAAATACGCCATTTCAGGCGCGTAACCGGCTTCCGTCAGGGTTTCGAAACCGGCCTTGATCAGTTCCACGGCGCCGCCGCACAGCACGGCTTGCTCGCCGAACAAGTCCGTTTCGGTTTCTTCACGGAAATTCGTTTCGATGATACCGGCACGGCCGCCGCCGTTGGCCGACGCGTACGACAGGGCGATATCGCGGGCGATGCCCGATTTGTCCTGGTACACGGCGATCAGGTGGGGCACGCCGCCACCCTGGGTGTAGGTGGCGCGCACGGTGTGGCCCGGGGCTTTCGGCGCGACCATGATCACGTCCAGGTCGGCGCGCGGCACAACTTGGCCATAATGCACGTTGAAGCCGTGGGCGAAGGCCAGCACGGCGCCTTGCTTGGCGAACGGGGCGATGTTTTCGTTGTAGACCTGGGCGATGTTTTCATCTGGCAGCAAGATCATGATGACGTCGGCCGCTTTCACGGCGTCGTTGACTTCCGCCACTTTCAGGCCGGCTTGCTCGACCTTGGTCCACGACGCGCCGCCCTTGCGCAGGCCGACGGTGACGTTGACGCCCGAATCGTTCAGGTTTTGTGCGTGCGCGTGGCCTTGCGAACCGTAGCCGATGATGGCAACGTTTTTGCCTTTGATCAAGGAGAGGTCAGCGTCTTTGTCGTAAAAAACTTTCATGGTATTTCCTATAATTTGATGATGCGTTGTTGTTTTAAATGCGGCCCGTGGGCCGCGTAGAGCTGCTTATATTCTTATACTTTGAGGATGCGTTCGCCGCGGCCGATGCCGGAACCACCCGTGCGAACGGTTTCCAGGATGGCGGCGCGGTCGATCGAATCGATGAACGCGTCGAGCTTGACCTTGTTGCCGGTCAGTTCGATCGTGTACGTCTTTTCGGTGACATCGATGATGCGGCCACGGAAGATGTCGGCGGTGCGCTTCATTTCCTCGCGCTCCTTGCCCACGGCACGGACCTTGATCAGCATCAACTCGCGTTCGATATGCTGGCCTTCGGTCAGGTCCACCACCTTCACCACTTCAATCAGACGGTTGAGGTGCTTGGTGATCTGCTCGATGATGTCGTCCGAGCCGCTGGTGACGATGGTCATGCGCGACAGGGTCGAGTCTTCCGTCGGCGCCACGGTCAAGGTTTCGATGTTGTAGCCGCGTGCCGAGAACAGGCCCACCACGCGCGACAGGGCACCCGCTTCGTTTTCCAGCAAGACAGAAATAATATGGCGCATGATTAGAGATCCTCCGAACCGAGCATCATTTCGGACAGGCCTTTGCCGGCTTTCACCATGGGCCACACGTTTTCGGACTGGTCGGTAATGAAATTCATGAATACCAGCCTGTCTTTCATGGCAAACGCCTCTTTCAGGGCGCCGTCGACGTCACCCGGTTTTTCAATTTTCATGCCCACGTGGCCGTAGGCTTCAGCCAGCCTTTCGAAGTCGGGCAGCGAATCCATGTACGACTCGGAATAGCGCGAACCGTAATCGATTTCCTGCCACTGGCGCACCATGCCGAGGAAACGGTTGTTGAGCATGATGATCTTCGGCGTCAGGTGGTACTGCTTGCACGTGGCCAGTTCCTGGATGCACATCTGGATCGAGCCTTCGCCGGTGATGCAGGCGACGGTGGCGTCCGGATTGGCCATCTGCACGCCCATGGCGTACGGCAAGCCGACCCCCATGGTGCCCAGGCCGCCGGAATTGATCCAGCGGCGCGGCTTGTCGAAGCCATAATATTGCGCGGCCCACATCTGGTGCTGGCCCACGTCGGAGGTGATGAAAGCGTCGCCCTTGGTGATCTGGAAGACTTTTTCCACCACCGATTGCGGCTTGATGACCAGGTCGGAAGTCGGGTATTTCAGGCATTCGCGGCCACGCCATTCGGCGATCTGCTTCCACCAGTTACTCAGCGCATTGACGTTCGGCTTGGCTTCGGCCGCGTCGAGTTGCGCGAGGAACTCGATCAGCACGTCCTTGACGTTGCCGACGATGGGAATATCGACCTTGACGCGCTTGGAAATCGACGAGGGATCGATGTCCACGTGGATGATCTTGCGCGGATGCGAGGCGAAATGTTTCGGGTTGCCGATCACGCGGTCATCGAAACGGGCGCCGATGGCGATCAGCACGTCGCAATTCTGCATCGCCATGTTCGCTTCGTAGGTGCCGTGCATGCCGGGCATGCCGACATACTGCTCGCTCGAGGCGCGGTAGCCGCCCAGGCCCATCAAGGTGTTGGTGCACGGGAAACCCAGGCGGTCGACCAGCTTGTTCAGCTCGGGAGCCGCATTCGCCAGGATCACGCCGCCGCCCGTGTAGATCATCGGGCGTTCGGCTTGCAGCAACAGCTGCACGGCCTTGCGGATCTGGCCCGAGTGGCCCTTGTCGACGGGACGGTAGGAACGCATCTCGACTTCCTTCGGATAGTCGAAATGGCATTTGTGCATGCTGATATCCTTGGGGATATCGACCAGCACGGGTCCCGGACGGCCGGTACGGGCGATGAAGAAGGCTTTCTTGATCGTCGCTGCCAGGTCCTTGACGTCCTTGACGAGGAAGTTGTGCTTGACCACGGGGCGGGTGATGCCGACCGTGTCGCATTCTTGGAACGCATCCTGTCCGATGGCGTGGCTCGGCACCTGGCCGGAGATCACCACCATGGGAATCGAGTCCATGTACGCGGTCGACAGGCCAGTGACGGCATTCGTGACGCCCGGACCGGACGTGACGATGGCGACACCGACTTTGTTCGAGCTGCGCGAATAGGCATCGGCGGCGTGGATCGCGGCCTGCTCGTGGCGTACCAGGATATGCTGGAATTTGTTTTGCTGGAAGATGGCGTCGTAGATGTAGAGTACGGCTCCGCCCGGGTATCCAAAGACGTGCTCGACGCCCTCTTCAGCCAGACAGCGCACGACAATTTCTGCGCCGGTGATAGGTCCTGCTGCTGCTTCGGTATTCATGAAACATTCCTTTCAAGGTCCATTGGAGATTGATCGGATGTTCTTTCCTGACGAAGTTCGCTGTGCGCGACAGTGCTCCTGCTTCCCTTTTCATGCGGTCACGCCATTTCTTTGGGCACCCATAGATACCTTACAAAACAACGCTTAACGCAACTCGTTTGGCCGGAGTTTCTGTGGCGCCTGTACGAACCGCTCGCGCTTGTGGCACGGGTTAGAACAAACTGCCTACAAATGAAAGCGCGTCTTGCCGCGGATGGCCTTGTGTGCCGGTCGCGACCTGACCATAGGGCTTTGGGGTGTTCAAAGCGTCCCATACGTTATCGCGTTGCACCATTATGGTCAAGGAAAATGTCAGCCTCGCTGCATTTTTGCTCGCACCACGTGCAAAAACCCTGCGGAAACGCACATTTTTTGCTAGCATGCACGGGGTTGCAAAAAGCATACCCGCCCCCATTTCGCCCACCGCACCCGCAGCCCGCTAAGATCTCCATACCGCATGGCAACAGACAAAGAATTATCCGACTTTCTAGAAAATGTCGAGCGGCGCGCTTTCAAGCAGGCCGCGTACGCGGTCCGCAAGGAAGAATCGGCACTCGACATCGTGCAGGATGCCATGATCAAGCTGGCCGAGAAGTACGGCGACAAGCCGGCCGCCGAGCTGCCGATGCTGTTCCAGCGCATCTTGCAAAACACCATCCTTGATTATTTCCGCCGAGAAAAAGTTCGCAACACCTGGGTCAGCCTGTTTTCCGGCATGAAGCCCTCGGGCGACGAGCATGAAGATTTTGATATACTTGACACGTATGAATCGGAACAGGGCAGCAGCGCCGCCGAATCGTCGGCCGACCAGGTCGAACGCGCGCAAATGCTTGATTTGATTGATGCAGAGGTACAAAAACTGCCGTCACGTCAACGCGAAGCCTTCCTCATGCGTTACTGGCAGGACATGGATGTGGCTGAAACAGCGGAAGCGATGGGTTGCTCCGAAGGTAGCGTGAAAACACATTGCTCTAGAGCTACCCACACGCTCGCCGAATCGCTGAAAGCCAAGGGAATAAAATTATGAACACCGACGATCTCAATTTCGCTTACAAAGTGCGCCATGCACTGAACGAAAAACTCGACGACCTGCCCGCATCGGCCACCGATCGCCTGGCAGCGGCACGCAAGCTGGCCCTGTCGCGCAAGAAGGCGGACGCGCCCGCCGCGGTTGCCGTGCGCAAGGACGTGTTCGCCGGCATCGCCAGCAGCCTGTTTGTCGAGCCGCTGTCGTGGTTGGGCCGCATGAGCGTGATCATTCCGCTGCTGCTGCTGGTCGGCGGCCTGGTGGGCATCTATCAGTTTGAGCAGGAACAACATATTGCCGAACTGGCAGAAATCGACGCCGCCGTGCTGTCGGACGAATTGCCGCTCTCGGCCTATATGGACCATGGCTTCAACGCCTACCTGACGAAACGCGAGCAATAAGCATGGCACGCTTGAGCGTACGCAAAGCCTGGCTGGCTGGCGGCATCGGTCTGGGCGCCTGCGCCCTGGCTGGCGCCGCCTGGGTAGGCGCGCAACAACATGCCGCGCCCGCCGCCCCTGCCGTGGCGGCAGCGTCCGTGGTGGCGCCGGCCCCGGCCGTCAAGCCAGGCTCTCCGCGCACGGCCGGCAAGGGCGGCACGCCGCCCAAGGCCAGCGACAACCCTTCCTGGAACAAGCTGTCGCACGCGCAGCAGCAAGCCCTGCAGCCGCTGGCGGGCGAATGGAACAAGCTCGAACCGCTGCGCAAGCAGAAATGGCTCGATATCGCCAGCCGCTTTGCGTCCATGTCGCCCGACGAACAAAACCGCGTGCATGAACGCATGCGCGAATGGATCAAGCTGACGCCGGAACAGCGCCGCCTGGTGCGCGAAAACTATACGCGCACGAAGAAGATTGATCCTGGTCAAAAAACCGCGCAGTGGGAGCAGTACCAGCAATTGCCGGAAGATCAAAAGAAAAAGCTGGCGACGGAACTGGTGCCGAAAAAACCGCTGGAGAAAGTGCCTGCAATCAATTCGACCACGAGCAAGCCGCCCGTGATCGTGCCACCGGCCATGCCGGCCGCCCCTGCCGTGGCCGCGCCCGTCCTGCCGCCCGCTCCCGCAGCGACCGCCGTGCCGGCCAGCGACCCCGCCGCGGCCCCCGCCACCGTGCCCGTCACGCCACCTGCCACGCCCGCCCCACTGACTACCAATGCCAAATAGCACCAATAGCACGCCTGCCGCCAGCATCACTTCCCATCCCACGATCAAGCGCCGCCTGATTTCCATGGTGTACGAGTCGCTGCTGGCCCTGGCCGTGCTGTTCTTGCCCTTCCTGCTGTTTGAACTGGCCGTGCAAGGCGCGCATACGCCGTTGACGGAACACATGCGCCAGTGCCTGGCCTTCCTCATCATGGGCGCTTACTTCATCCATCAATGGAGCCGCGAAGGGCAAACCCTGGCCATGAAGACGTGGCGCCTGAAAGTCGTTCTGCCCGGCCACGCCCACGTGCCGCTGCGCGTGGCCGCCTGCCGCTACATCCTTTCATGGATGTGGCTGCTGCCGGCCCTGCTGGTGTCGTATGCATTCGATTTGCAGCACTGGACTGCCCTGGGCGCCATCGGCGTGGGCATTCTGGCCTGGTCGGCCACGGCCCTGTTCACGGGCAATGGACAATTCCTGCACGACAAGCTGGCGGGCACGCAGATCGTGCAATTGCCCGCCCCCGTGAAGAAGTCGAAGAAAGTCGCCGCCTGAGTTTTGACGCGGCTTGACCTGGGTCATTGAAGCGCCGCGGGGGCTCTGCGATCATGGCATGCCATGAATAATACCGCCCCCCTCCCCCACACACGCTTCGCGCCCTACCGCGAGGAAGTCTGCAGCGAAGACGACGTCAAGCACCTCGTCCACACCTTTTATGCGGCCGCGCGCGATGACGCCATGCTGGGCCCCATCTTTGCCGCCGAGGTCAAGGATTGGGATGCCCACCTGGCAACACTGGTCGACTTCTGGTCAGGCTTGCTGCGCGGCACCATGCGCTACCACGGCAAACCGCTGGCCCAGCACGCGCAAATGGAACACCTGACGCCGTGCATGTTCCGCCGCTGGCTGACCCTGTTTTTCGCCACGACCGAGAGCATGGGCAATGTGGCCCTGCAAGAGAAGGCCGACACCATCGCTCTGAATATTGCCGAACGGCTATGGAAAAGCTTTGCAGAAAGCCACGCGAGCAAATGCAGTCCGCAAGAAACAGCCAGCCTCACGACGCCTGAGAAAACCGTAGCGAGCGGAAGCTAGTTGTGGCTAAGAAGCGCAACTGTACTCTAGTACAGTGAGCATCGCAGGCCGCAAATAGCGACGCGCAGTAGGTTTGCTCAGGCGTTCCTAGAATCGTTCGTAACCTTGCAGATAGCGCCACTGACCTGACGGCATGGCGCCCATCGGGATGCGCCCGATGCGCAAGCGCTTCATGGCGACCACGTCCAGCCCCACCATCTTGCACATGTGAGCGATCTGGCCCGGCTGCACGTTTTTCAGGGCGAAGCGCAAACGCGTCTCGTTCTGCCAGCTGACCTTGATCGGCGGCAAAGGCTTGCCATTGAAGGGCAAGCCGTGATTGAGCAGCGCCAGGCCGTTTTCCATGATGTCGCCCGACACTTCCACGATGAATTCCTGCTCCACCGTTTTCGCTTCGTCGACCAGCTTGCGGGCCACGCGGAAATCCTGCGTGAATACCAGCAGGCCGGACGCCATGGTATCGAGCGGATTGGTGATGGTCAGGCCGATCAGGTGGCGCTTGAGGAAGCGCGTGACGGAGCTGGGTAGCACGTTTTCCGGCGTGAAGATCTCTTCGGGACGCAGGCAGCTCAATGCGGGCTTGCCTTCCGCGCCGACACCGCCGTTGACGCCGGCCGGCTTGTGCAGCAGGATCGTCACGGGCGGCATTTCTTCCAGGGTGGCGTTCGGCAGCAGCACCACCGCCTGATTGTCGGCCACGCGCGCGCCCGACTCTTCCACCAGCACGCCATCGACCGTGACCCACCCGCCCTCGATATACAGCTCGGCCTCGCGGCGCGAACAGGGCACGTCTTCGGACAGGCGCTTGGCCAGGCGGACGGTGGGCATTTCAATTGGTGTGGTCATGGGGAGGCGCAAAAAGCAAGAGGAGGAGAAAGCCGGTATTGTAACCGACCCGCTCCTCCCCTCTTGTTGAGTGCGCTAGTGGTTGTCGGATTACGCGCTTGCGCGCTAATCCGACCTTGTATTATTCCCTTCATGCCGTTCGCGATATTGCGAACGGTATCGACCGCTGTCAAAATCTTGGTAGGCATATCAAGACCGGGTAACTGGATGCCGTATCCGCCCT